>JAICXX010000078.1 GCA_025934485.1 Chitinophagaceae bacterium | reverse complement strand
GTATGTCTGGCCTGGGTGACGATCATTTTGTCCTGGTTGGCGGCTTTTTTGAAGTCGTAGGTCCAGGCGCTGGTGAAGCCGCCGTAGGTGGTGTCGATGGCACGGGGATACCAGGCGTGGAGTTCGTGATCGAGGGCGGATTCCATGGAGTCGGCGATGGTGCGGCAGTCGGCCTGGCTGCCGGTGGCTGGCGGCTCGTGGGCGGGGTTGGCTGAGAGCACGTGGTTGGCTGCGAGGACGAGGAAGAGGTAGTCGGTGGTTCCTCCGCCCAGCACGTATTCGCCCTGCTGCCAGAAATAAGGCCAGGCCATGAGTTCGGGAAAGTCGGGTCGGATGAGGGCGGTGCCGGAGGTGATGCCGCCGGGGATATAGGACCAGTCGGCGCGGTTGAACCCGTAAGCTACCGTCATCGATTTCGCCCCGACGCCGGAGACGAAGGAGGCTGTGTTTGAACCGGGATGACAGCCCAGGATAAAATTGAGGGCATGGAGCATATAGTTCCTGCTGATAATGCCAGGGAAATAAGTATAAAGGAAATACTGTTTGAAACCGAAGTGCTGGATGTCCCAGCCCGCGCCCCAGATATTGGGTTTGTACGGGACGCCATAAGGGGTTTTTTCGCCGTCCGCTTTGATGCGGGCGTACAGGCTTGCTACTGCTTTGTTCAGCGCCTCATGATAGTGTGCATCGTCGATGCGTGAAAGGGTGCGGCCTACCAGCCAGCCGGTATTGTCGATGTGTTGGGCGATCTCGTCGGTGTGGGCTATGAGGAAGTCGGCGTATTTTTTTTCGTTTGTGGTTATTAGCAACTCGACTGCAAGTGGCGCTCTCGAAAGGGGCGATCTTTCATTTGCCTGGTCGTCCCAGACTTCGGTTGCTATTTGGAGGCAGTTGTGTGCCAGCGTGTCGTTGAATCCTTTCATTACTCTTGATGCAGCTGCGAGGGCCGAGGCGACTTGCAGGGCGCGGTCGGGATTGTTTTCGGTGAACACCCAGCGGTCGTCGGGGGAGCCGGGGAGGCCCACGGGGATGGGGTGGCCGGTCGTGCTATCGTATACTTTGTTGTCGGTGATGTTGGCGGGGTCGCCGAGCGTGGTGTATTGGCGCATCGTGGGTTCGATGATGCCGCGGTAAAAGCGGCCCATGGATTGATAGCTGCCGACGAGCGTGAGCAGGCCATGCTCGATCTGCTGCAGCATGTCCGGTTTGCCATCCGGCCGCTGGATCTCCACCACATGGTTAGTCTGATCGATGGTGGTGTTGTCGTAATCGACGTGGAATGCCTCGTAGGCGAGCGTTAGGCCGTGAACGGTCTCGGCCTGGGATTCGACTCGCAGGTCGAAGTCGCCGGCATCGTGCCAGCCGCCTTGGTTGAGGGAGGGGATGTGCTCGCCTGAACTGTATTTCGTGAGGGTAGATGGTCCCTGGATATAGCCGTCAAAATGATTGGAATCGACGGGCGCCATGCGGGCGTCGTCCATGTGACAGAAGCCGTGCCAGACGCGGTATTTATCGTTGACGCGCATGTGGCACATCTGAACGGGGAGAAAATATTCCAGTGTGGGTTGCCAGACGTCTTCCTCGAAGACTGTTGGGGATATCTGAAAAGGGTTGGAGCGGTAATTCCCGTACTGGATTATGTACATGCCGGGATCTTTTGCCGCGGTGAAGTCAAATTGCAGATAGTGATAGCGAAGGAAGTTGCCCCAGTCCTTTGGTTGGGTTTTCAGTACGGTGGTCATGGTTCCGTCCGCTTGCGTTCTAAGCAGCAGGGCGGGGAAGCGGCGGCTGTCGTGGGCGTCCAGCTCGATGACGGCAACTTTTTGCTGGTCGGGATGATAGCCTACCTGGGAGACTTGTACGACGGGGTCCGATCTCCAGCCGGGAACTGCGTGGGGTGTCACGAGCCATTCGATAGCATTTGTCGTTGCGCCTTTTGGGACCAGCGAACGTACTACGTACCAGCCGTTGGTATATTTTCCCCGGCCGTCGAGCAGCATGAGGTTGTTCCCTTTTAGGTTTTCTATGGTCATGCGCTGCATGTCGCTTTCCGGCGCTATGGTGAGTTTGTGTCCCTGCGCCATGGGTTTTACCTGCCACTCGTCTGCGGTGTCCTTTATCATTTGGTCGTAGGACTGGCGGGGAAATATCCCGAACTGGTCATCCATGTACCAGGACTTGCCGAACAGGGCGCCGGGGAAGAGTTCGAGGTTGAAACCCACTCTGCCGATCCATTCGTCGGGTAGAGGTTTGTCGAAGTCGACGACGATCCTGAATCCTTCGCCGGCCGGCATGACGCGAACGGTGTAGGAGCATTGGAGGTCGGGGTAGATGATGGGATTAAAACCCTTCCTGTCGATGGCGGGATCGGGATAGCTCATGCGAACGCTTATCTCCTGCTTTGCTTTATCTACGGTTCGCTGGCCCACTTTTGGGATCGGAGACCACTGGCCGGGCGTGGGGTCGAGGCGGATGTCCCCGTTAGTGGCTACGCGTTGTCCCTGTTGTATGATGCCGACTCCGCCCTGATGGCCTTCGGGGTAATAGTCCTGGGCCAGCATGATGTCGACGCCCTGGTTTTCCAGGTATTCCCGGCTGTTGAGTTTCATGGCCTGCGGGGTATGGGCCTGGGTATTGGCCTTTGTTTGCGCCTGGCTGTTGAGTGAAAATGAAATGGCGGCCGCTATCGCGATCAGGGGATATCTCATAGATACTAAAAGTACAGAATTGGGGTCGGGCGGGAGGCGGAGTGATAAACAATCCTTATTTTCAGTTAAAATTTCATCAACATGCTCCTCAAAGGCTCGGTTAGCCTGCTGCTTGCCCTCTCTACTCTTGTTGTTTTTGCGAATCATGGGCCTAAGCCTATCGTTACCGGTGCGGACCAGGCCAGTGTTTATCTGCCTCTATTAAAAGGAAAACGGGTGGGTGTTTTGGGTAATCCATCCAGTATCATCGGCAGGCGTTCGCTTGTCGACAGCCTTCATGATCTTGGGATAAACATCAAGGAGATCTTTGGACCGGAACATGGCTTCCGCGGCAAAGCCAGCAACGGCGCCAAGGTCGCCGATGAGATCGATTCCGCTACCGGCATCCCCATCATCTCGCTTTATGGTCCTAAACGCAAACCATCGAAAGCCGATATGGACGCCATCGATATCATGATCTTTGATGTCCAGGACGTCGGTTGCCGTTTTTATACCAACATCAACGTGCTGCGTAACATCATGGAATCCTGCGCCGAGTCCGGAAAGGAGCTGCTCATCCTCGACCGGCCCGATCCCAATGGCTATGTCGACGGGCCGATCCTCGATATGGCCTTCAAATCCGGGGTGGGTCAGTTTCCCGTTCCCATCGTTCATGGCATGACGATAGGCGAATTTGCACAGATGATCAATGGTGAAGGCTGGCTGCGTAACAAGGAGCAATGCAAATTGAAGATCATTCCTGTCAAGAATTACTCGCATGATATGGCCTATGCACTTCCGGTGTGGCCTTCACCTAATTTGAATAGTCAACAAGCTATACTTCTTTATCCTTCCCTATGTCTCTTCGAGGGGACCATCATCAGCCAGGGTCGCGGCACCCATATGCCCTTCACCGTGCTGGGTAATCCCGATCTGAAAGGCGCTTATACTTTTTCCTTTACTCCCGAGAGCATACCCGGCATGTCCGAGACGCCGCTTCATCAGGGTCAGGCCTGCTATGGTCTGGATCTGCGCGGCGTCGACACCGACAGTCTCCGCAGGACGGGGAAGATCAATTTGTCGTGGATGATGGAACTGTATAAGGCGTATCCCTACAAAGAAAAATTCTTCGACTATCATCAGAGCAGGCAGATGGGGGATATCGACAAACTCGCGGGTGTCGCGGCCTTCAAGGAGCAGATCGCTTCGGGCATGAGTGAGGCGGATATCCGGAAGAGCTGGGAGCCGGGGCTGAGCAAGTATAAAGAGATGAGGAAGAAATACCTGTTGTATCCCGATGGTGTTTCGCAGACGAAGTTTGTGCCGGCGAATGACAGACATATTTCCTATGAAGGTCGAATCCTGATGACGAAGGATGCGGCTGTGCTGATGTGGCCCGGGACAGATGTTAGGGTCGATTTTGAGGGTACGGAGCTATCGGCTCAACTTAAAGATCAGGACACGGCGAATTATTATAATGTGGTCGTGGACGGGATGGTGACAAGGAAGATCCATCCTGATACTACCCGGAAGGATTATCTGCTAGCTGATGGCTTGTCCTATGGCCGGCATTCGGTGGAGCTGTTCAAGCGGACGGAGTGGGATAAGGGCAAGACCTGGTTTTATGGATTTGATTTTGAGGGGAAGACTGTTCTGGCGGGTCCGCCGAAAAAGCCGGTCAGGAAGATGGAGTTTTTTGGCAATTCGATCACCTGTGGGTATGCGATCGAGGACCGGGCGGGTGATTCGCCCATAGGTTTTTTTGAGAATAACTATGATAGCTATGCTGCTCTTACCGCGCGGCATTTTAATGCTCAATGTCATTATACGGCCAAGAGCGGGATTGGCATTATGGTGAGCTGGTTCCCGCTCATCATGCCCGAGATGTATAACCGGCTTGACCCTACGGATTCGAACAGCCGGTGGAATTTTTCAAGCTATGTGCCGGATCTGGTAGTGATCAATTTGTTGCAGAATGATGCCTGGATCACCGATATGCCGACGAATGAGCAGTTCAAGCGGAAATTTGGGACACAGCGACCCAGCGAAGATTTCATTATCGGGTCTTACCGGAATTTTGTGCGCACGATCCGAGAGGTTTATCCCAAGGCGCAGATCATTTGCATGTTGGGGAATATGGATATCACCCGCGAGGGATCGCCGTGGCCGGGCTATGTCCAAAAGGCGGTGCAGGAATTGAACGATCCGCGGATATTTACCCTGGTCGTACCTTACAAGAATACGCCGGGACATCCGAAGACGGAAGAGCAGAAGGCCATGGCGGAGACGTTAATCGCCTTTATCGAAAAAAATATCGGATGGTAGCTTCGTTAACCTGCCTTATATGAAGGTGACCATCATCGAGGGCGCCTACTGATAAAAAAATGTTCGTTTAACAATAAATACTTATACCTTTAGCGTGAACGACGGCGCCTCTCCGGAAGCGCCCCAATATGCCTTCAGACGAGCCATCGACCCCGACGAACTTTCCTTTCATTTTCAACCCTATAGGCTCTGTCATGTATTATCTATTTTACGGGTTCCTGTACCTCGTCTCTCTTCTTCCGATGCGTGTGCTTTATTTGCTGTCGGACCTGATCTATGTGATCGTCTATCATTGTATCGGCTATCGAAAGAAAGTGGTGATGGACAATCTGCGTCATGCTTTCCCTGAAAAGACGGAGGTTGAGCGTATCCGGATTGCGAAGAAATTCTATCATAATTTCATCGACTCTTTTGTAGAGGTGATCAAGCTGATATCTGCCAGTGGCCGCTGGTTACAAAAGCGATTTACGGTAGACGTACGCGCGTTGGACGAAGTATATGCGACGGGTAAGAGCTGCCAGATGCACCTGGGGCATACTTTCAATTGGGAATGGGGACAGCTCGTGATGACCGCTTTGACGAGATACCAGATACTCGTTGTGTATATGCCCATCGGCAGTAAGGTATTCGAAAAACTGTTCTACCGGCTCCGTACGCGAAGCGGGAACGTCTTTTTACCGGCCCCGCAAATGAAGGAAGCCATTGTCCCGTATCTCTCCACTCAATACCTGCTAGGGCTGGTTGCCGACCAATGTCCGGGTAGCATGCACAGCGCCTACTGGATCGACTTCCTGGGCCGGCCTACTCCTTTTGCCAGCGGTCCGGAAAAGGGGGCGCGGAGCGGGCATCTTCCGGTGGTCTTTGCTTCCATCGACAAGCCGCGCCGCGGGCATTACCATGGAACTGTGCAGCTGGCGTGTATGGATGCCGGCGCGCTGCCGGAAGGCGAGCTAACCCGGATGTATGTACGCTACCTGGAATCGGTGATCCATAGCCGGCCGGATATGTGGTTGTGGAGCCACCGGAGATGGAAACATGCCTGGAAGGACGAGTATGAATCGAGGCGGATCGGCGTAGGTACTACTGTAGTCACCTGATCTTTATTTTGTAATTTAAGGCTTATGGAAGTAATTATCCGGCCTTTGCTGGAGGCTGATCTCGAAGCGGCGGATCGCGTGATGCGGCTGGCCTTCGGTACTTTTTTGCGGTTACCCGATCCGCTGGCGTTCATGGGTGATGCGGATTTTGCATATACGCGTTGGCGGGCAGATCCTGCGGCGGCCTTTTGTGCAGAGGCTGGGGGTGCGGTCGTGGGATCGGTGTTTGTGGGCAATTGGGGAAGTGTGGGCTTTTTTGGGCCACTGACGATCCATCCGGATCATTGGGATAGCGGGGTGGCGCAGTTGTTGTTGCGGCGGGTGATGGAATGTTTTGAGCAGTGGGGGACGCGGCATATGGGGTTGTATACGTTTGCTACGAGTCTAAAGCATTTGGCGTTGTACCGGAAGTTTGGATTTTGGCCGAGGTTTTTGACGATGTCGATGGAGAAGGGGGTGGCTGACGGGGCTGCGGCGGCTCGCGGTGCTGTGGCTCACACTGCGGCGCCTGGGGCGGCTTCCTGGACGAAGTTTTCGGATATGGCTTTGGAGGGACGGGGAGAGATGTTAAACCGGTGTCGCGCTTTGACGGGGCGGGTGTTCGAGGGGTTGGATGTGGGGGTGGAGATCCGTTCGGTGGCTGAACAGCGGTTAGGGGAGACTGTTCTATTGTGGACTTCGGGCGAGCTAACGGGGTTGGCCGTGTGTCATTGTGGTGCTGGGACGGAGGCGGGTAGTGGGGTTTGCTATATCAAGTTTGCGGTCGTGGAGCTGGGGGCGGCTTCGCAATCGGCGGTGACCAGCGAGGGGAAGTTTCGGCGATTGCTTATGGCATGTGAGGAACTGGCCGCGCAACGTGGGTTGGCGAAAATGACGGGTGGCGTCAATACGGCGCGACAGGAAGCCTGGACCGCGATGCTGGAAAGCGGATGGCGCGGGACGATGGCTGGGGTAGTAATGCAGCGGCCTAACCAGCCCGGGTATAATCGGGCTGGCGTTTTTTTGATCGATGACTGGAGATAGGGTTTAGTATACTTTTACGATGCGGAAAAAGAACCTGTGGAGATCGCTAGTGACACCGTCTGCCGCAATTCGTTTTTTTAGGGCATCTGATTTATGATAGGCGAAGGCTTTTGCGGTGTCCACGAGTGCTGTGACCACGGATACCTTTTGGTTGTTGTCGAGTTCGTGGCCGACGACTCTATCGGTGACGCCATTGTCCATGCGTTCCTGCCTGCCGGCTTCAAATCCCTTTTGCCAGGCGTCCCAATCTTTGACGGTAAATGTAGTCACTGAACGGAGTGCTGATCCGACATTCGCGGTGTCCTGCCATGTCTCTGTGTAAAGGGTAATCGTCGGGACGCCGATCACTCCGCCTTTTTTCATTGCGGCCTTGAGACCGGGGTCTTTTGCGAATTCTTTGGCCTTGGCGGTGTCATCCACTTTCGTGACCACCATGACCATGTTAGAATCTTCGAATCCGCGGGCGATGATGAAATTGTGCAGGCCGTGGGCCACGCGGGCAGAATCGTGCGCTTCATAGGCGGCTAGCCATTTGGGATAGTCGGCTACTTTGTGGGTGATGACCTCCACGTTTACGGGTGTTGTAACGATGGTGTTTACGACCTGGGTTTTGGTGGTGGTGTCCGTGGTGGCGGTGGAGTCTGTTTTCTTGTCGTTGCCGCCTGATCCACATGAAGTCAGAAAGAGTGCTACGCTAGCAGACAACAGCGCGCAGCTAAAACCGGAAAGTTTCATTCGATTTTGAGTTTAAGCGTTAAAAAAGGGGGCGCGGGAGGGAGGATTCAAAAGATAAAGTGGCATTGAATATATGTATAATATATTGTAACCGCAAAAATTTGTTGAAAAGCAGGGTTGGTAGCCGGGTATGGTGCTGATAATCAAGTTTCGCTCCGGGATTGGTTGTCCGTGATTTTACGAATGGGAACAGTGGGAAAGTCAATGGGAACCAGACATGTTGGTCGTTTGCGGCGAAATAATAAAGCAGTACCTCGATTTATTCGATTTACGAATCGCAAGGTATTCCTTATTATTTGATCGTTTCTCCAGATAACGAGGAGGTCGAGGTCTATAAATTAAACAATGGCGTTTATTCCCTTGACCAAAAAGGTGCACACAGCGGGTTTTTATTTTTATTGATGCCCCTTTTTAAGGGCGCCGCCTTTGTGAACGGCGATGTGGTCGGTCTTGCTGGATTTGATCTCGTATTGGGGATCATCGGGGGTGGCATGATGGATGTATCCCTTATAATCGAAATCTTTGGTGTGGATCTTTGTGATCGTGCCCGAGACATGGCCTGCCTCGGAATTCCAGGTTACGTAGTCGCCTATTTTGAAGGAGGATTTCATAGAAGTTTTGAACAAAGGTCGACTATAACCTGCACTTCCCTCGCGGTCAATACTTCGGGACGGTGAAAGTGCTCGTCCATTTTGACGATCATGCCGTCGGCGCCAGAATCCTGGTTTTTTGAATTCTTCAACATCCTGCGTGTTGGCGGCGCTGAAGAATATGCGGCGTTGCCATAAGCGTACGGGGGCGTATCGGAAACGGACAGCCGATGGCGGGGTTTGTGGGTGTAAGCAATTGATTTGCAACGAAAAGGGAAAATGGCATTGGTTTCGCTCAAAAGTTTTAAATCTGAACACTATGTGGAGGAATTATTTCACCGTTGCCTGGCGGAATCTTGTCCGGGGAAGAGTATATGCGATCATCAACATTTCGGGTCTGGCGATCGGGATGGCCGTTGCGGTTTTGATCGGATGCTGGATCTGGGATGAGCTGTCGTATAATATGGGGCATGCGAATTATAGGACAACGGCAATGGTGGGCATCCAGGCAGAGCGGGGCAGCCAGCGGTACACCGAGTTTGGTACGCCCATTGTTTTGGCCGACGAGCTGAAGAGGACCTATGGGCGGGATTTCGAACGGGTGGGGTTGACCAGTTTTGTGGGTGCGCCGTCGACGCTTGCCGTTGGGGAAGACAAGTTCTCCGAGCCCGGGGCTTTTCTGGATACTTCGGCGGCGGAGATCCTGGGGTTGAGGATGCGAAAAGGGAGTATCGCAAGCTTGACGGACCCTCATACTATGCTGCTTTCGGTGACGACGGCGCGGAAAATGTTTGGTGAGGCCAACCCCGTGGGCCGGATCGTGAAGATGAACAATAGCGACGACCTGCTGTTGAAGGTCGCGGGCGTCTACGAGGATATACCCGACAACGACGATTATAAAAATCTCAACTGGGTTTGCCCTTTTGAACTTTTCGACACGCATTGGGATTGGGTCAGGCAGAATGTGACGAACTGGGAATTTGGCGGCAGCGGCATCCTGGCGCAGATCGCACCCCATACTGATTTCAATACCGTGAGCGCACACATTCGGGATGTGATCACCCGCAAGAACGTGATCAAAGAGAAAGATGTGCATGAGGCTGTTTTCCTGTTTCCCATGAGCCGCTGGCATCTCTATAGCGATTTTAAAGACGGTGTGAATACAGGGGGACTCATCACCTTCATATGGCTGTTTGGGACCATCGGCGTTTTCGTGTTGCTGCTCGCGTGCATCAACTTTATGAATCTGAGCACTGCCCGCAGCGAAAAGCGCGCACGGGAAGTGGGCATCCGCAAGGTCATGGGCTCGCACCGGGGGCAACTGGTAGGGCAGTTCCTGAGCGAATCTGTACTTGTGGCGGGGCTTTCGTTTATCGGCTCCCTGTTACTGGCGCAGCTGATCCTGCCCTGGTTTAACAACATCGCCGGCAAACATCTCGGCATACCATGGAATAATAGCTGGTTTTGGGTCATCGGGATCGCCTTCACGCTATTCACAGGGGTGATTGCCGGTAGCTATCCGGCGTTGTTCCTTTCTTCGTTCAAGCCGGTGCGGGTGCTCAAGGGAACGATCAAACTGGGACGGTTCGCGGCCGCACCGAGAAAGGTGCTTGTGGTTCTGCAATTCACCATCTCGGTTCTTTTGATCAACGGCACCATCATCGTTTTCCGGGAGATCAACTATGCCAAGGACAGGCCGGTGGGCTATGAACGCGCGGGGCTGATCGCGATCCAGGAGACCACGCCGGAGATCTATACGAATTATGACATCATCCGGAGTGAGCTGTTGCGAACGGGCGCCGCCGTGGGGATGGCGGAGTCACAGGCTCCCATCACGAACATCTATATGGGTAGCGACGGCTGGGAATGGAAGGGCAAACGGCTGGGGCAGAAGGATGCATTTGCGCGGGTCGCCATGCGGACGGAGTATGGCGAAACGATCCGCTGGAAGGTCCTCCGGGGCAGGGATTTCTCCAAGGCCTTTGCGACAGATTCGATGGGCATGATCCTAAATGAAACAGCGGTACGGCAGATGGGTTTCAAAGATCCTGTGGGGCAGATCGTTCGGGATAGAGACCATCATGCGTATACGGTGATCGGCGTTGTTCGCGATATGATCCAGGCGAATCCCTACGATGTGATCCCCCCGACGATGTTTACGCTCCTGCATGAAGGGGGTAACATACTCAATATTCGGCTGAATCCGGCATTGAGCACCGAACAGGCCTTGAAAAGAGTGGAAGCGGTGTTTAAACAATACAATCCCGGAGCACCCTTTCAATATACCTTCGTGGACAAGGATTATGCGCAGAAATTTGGCAACGAAGAACGGATCGGTGATCTGGCGTTGTTCTTTGCCTTGCTGGCCATCTTCATCAGTGCGCTGGGGCTCTTTGGACTGGCGTCTTTTGTAGCCGAGCGGCGGACGCGGGAGATCGGCATCCGGAAGGTGCTGGGCGCCACGCTGCTGAGTCTCTGGAAACTGCTCTCGCGTGAATTTGCGCTGCTGGTGCTGCTGTCGCTGGTGATCGCCATCCCGCTGGCGCAGTTTTTTATGAGCCAGTGGCTGAGCCATTATACCTACCGGGCCGGGATGCCCTGGTGGATCTTCGCCGCGGCCGGGGGCGGTGCCCTGGTGCTTACGCTACTGACCGTGAGCTATCATACGATCCGGGCGTCGCTGGCGAATCCGACGCGGAGCCTTCGTTCCGAGTGACAACGCGGGCATTTTGATAATAAACGGAACCCTTTTTCCGTTATCTGGGTGCTAAATAAGCTAAACCTCAACGGAATGCCCTCATTGAAGCCTTTTTGGCTTGTATTGTGCCTGCTTATCTCGGCTTCGGCCCTGGCACAGCAGAGTTCCTTGTATACCTACCAGGACCTTTCCCATTTCTATTATGCCCGGCAAAAAGACTCTTTGAAGAAGGCCTGGGACTGCCCGGATGTCTTTAAGGAAAAGGCCGCCCAGAAAAAATACAAAGAGATCTGGGATGGCCGGACCGACCGGGTCATGGGCTATATTGCCGACGACGCCTATGTCCATGACAAGGAGGTCGGGGATTATATAGAAGGGGTTGTCAACCAGCTGGTGGCGGGCAACAGACAGCTATTGCCTATTCCTCCGCTGGTGATGCTTGACCGGGACCCCAGTGTCAACGCCTATGCGGTGGGCGGCAATTTCCTGGCGGTAAATCTTGGGCTAGTTGCCTGGTGCAGGACGCGGGAGGAATTGGCGTTCACCCTGGCACACGAGCTGTCGCATAATATTCTGAAGCATTGGGAGACCTCGGCGTACGAAACGGCAAAATGGCTGAGCTCAGATGAATATAAACAGAGCGTCAATGCCGTGCTGGATTCCAAATATGAGCGGCTTACCCGATTGAGGAAGGTGATGGAGACCTATACCTTTAGCCGGACCCGTCACCAACGTTATCACGAGAGCGATGCGGATTCGCTGGCCATCATTCTGATGAGAAATAGCCATTTCGCTTTCAGCCCTTCGTTCTTCCAGCGGCTCGACAGCGCCGATATGGAATACCGCCAGCCTTTGCAGCATCCGCTGAAGGACTATTTTACCGTCTACCAATTGTCTTTTGACGATTCCTGGACGCAGAAACGCAGCCATGGTCTTTCCACGAGAGCGTATAATTTTTCGGAATCGAGCAATCTTGAGGATTCGCTAAAGACGCACCCCGACTGTCTCGTGCGTTATGAAAAGACGAAACAATGGGCCACCCCCAATCCCACCTTTACCCGTGTTCCCCGTAATATCCACGATATCGCCAGCCGGATGCTGATCTGGAATATGTATAATTCCACCAATGTGACGGCCTGTCTTTATCGCATTTTGCTGATCAAAGACCAGGGAAACACCGACCCCTGGTATGACTTCATGGTCAGCAATGCCTTTACCGCGTTATTGTTCGCAGATCACAAACTTTCCAGGTTCAATGCCATTGGCGTGATGCCCAAGGAATATATTTCCAAGGACTACTATGGACTACAGACGATGCTCGAGCAGATGCCCCGCGAGAGTCTGACCGCCTGGACGCAGTCGCTACAGGGGCAGGGTTTCTGGAAGACATTGCCACAGCCGGAAAAGGAGCTGAAGCCTCTTTTCTATGCCATCGCGCTCGATCCCGAAGATTCGGACAAAAATCGCAAACAGGCTGCCAAGACCTTCTTCGCGGAGAATGGCAACAGCATGTATTGTGAATTTGCACATGTATTTGAAAAATAAATATCCTAAACTCATATCCTTACGTATGAAAAACACAAGAATAAGGCTCACGCTACTGGGCCTGGTTTTATTTGGAGCTTCTGCTGTCCAAGCGCAGACAAAGGTCTTTAAAGAAGTGGCCGAAGGCATCTCCAGCCAGTTCGAAGTCATCGTTCAGGATGACAAATTGGTAGGATACCTTGGTTTTACACAATTGGAACAGGCCAGCGCGGACTCTTTCAATTACCGCATATCCATAATGGATGAGAACCTGAATGATATCGGGACGGTGAATTTCCGCGAGCGGAAACTCAATTTGGTGGGGGTGACTTTTGAGCAGGATGTCCTTTGCCTGGCGTATCTAAAGACCAATTTTCAGGACGTTCCCTATCACAAGAGACAGTTCAAGGAAGTGGTGGCCAATGCCAAATCATCCTTGTTTACGCAATTTATCTCTCTCGATGGGAAGGTGAAGGCAACCAGTGACGTGAATCTGCTGATCACACCAAAGGCTCCGACGTACGGTAATCTGATAGGGGCCAGCCTGAAACATGGCATCCAGCTCAGGAATATCCCGGGGGTCGGCTTTGCCTGTTTTGTAGGCGACGAGCAGCGGAATATGATCGTTGCCTATGATGCGAACGGCAAGCAATTGTGGAAAAAGGACATTGCCGACAAGGCTGATGAATTCGGTCTGCAGACGTCGAAAAATGATATCAACCTGCTGGAAAAACAAAATAATTCCAGTGATCCCGAAAGTGGTTATATGCTTGCGAGCTTTAACGCGCAGAATGGATCGCCCTATCCCAAGGTCGCGCCCAAAGACAAGAAGGGCAATGACCTGAAGATCCTTAACATTGGAAACGATCCCGTTACCGGCGAACTGGTGCTGAGCGGCATGATCATCGATCCGCGCCGGTGTCCGCATAGGGGCACGGGCAAAGGGCTGCATCACGGCATTTACTGTGGAGTATTTTCTATCGATATCAAGGGACATACGAGGTCGCAGATAACGACCAATTATGCCTATTGGAACGACGAATCGAATCCTGCCTTCAGTAAAAGGGGCTATGTTCGGGAGGCTCATGCTTACAGCGATGTCCAGTCTTCCTTCAGGGACTATCAGGGGAACACGTGGTTCGCGGCTACGGGTATTCATCCCCGTTTTAGGACCGGGGGTATGATCACAGGCGCTTTACTCTTTTGGTTTTTGCTGATACCGCCAGCTGTCGAAGTGGGATTGGGATTTTACACTTATAATGCAAGGGATGTAGAACTTCTTAAGCTGGATCCCAAGGGTAATCTCACCTTTGCGAGTTCCATTCCGACGACATCGGGGCTGGCCAGGGCAGTCCAGAGCGTAGGCTTTAGCCTATATGAGACCAGCTTTTATTATATGCTCACCAATCCGGAAACCAAGACCGATTACCTGGTCGTGACCGATCCGAAGAACGTGTCCATCTATAATGTAGAACAGAATAAAATTGCGCGTACTATTCCGACGAAGGAGCATAAGAACACCTTCAAGGTATTGCCTGCGAAGGAGGGGTATTATATGGTGTCGGAGTATAATCAGAAGGAGAAGACGACGCGGCTTTCGATCGAGGCGCTGTAGATATAACGTATGAAATACCTATCATTGCTATTAGCCGGAATTTTGTTGGGGCTATATGGCAGATCACAAATGAAGTCGCTAAAGGAATTGACGGACACGACCGATACCGGATGGGAAGTCGTTCGTTCGCTGCTGCCGAAAGCGACGAACAGGGTCGAGGTCCTGCCCAGAGACAGCGCCGCGGCCTGCAATGCCGTTTATCAATCACAATTGGCTGTCCAGACAACTTTAGGAGCGGTTGAATATATGACGGGTGGCATCTTGATCGATGGCGGCTGGATCAGGATCATCGGGTCGGGTAGTCCGCGGCTTCCTCGAGTTTTGTTTTACTGATGACCTGGAGAAATTCTATAAAGGTCTTAGATGGAAGAACTGGCATCAACAAGTCGATATGCTAAAAGTCAAATTCTTTGTTTTTTCACGGGGGGTATATTGTTTGCATAAATATATAAAACATTATTTATGTTAACGATCTTAGACTTTATTATATACGCCATGCTCGCGGTGAGCAGCCCGGACTTTGGCAACAATGCCATGATCCCTACAAAATTTACCTGTCATGGCGCCAGCATAAGCCCCGCGCTTCAGCTTGGCGAGTTTCCCGCTCAGACGAAATCGCTGGCGATCATTGTGCATGACCCCGATGCGGCCCATCCGGGTGGGTTTACGCACTGGGTGGTATTCAACATCGATCCAACACGGAATATCCCGCAAGACTTTAAGGGCGGCGTGCAGGGCCTGAACGGAAGCGGGAAGAGCGGCTATACCGGTCCTTGTCCGCCGAGTGGTGTCCATCATTATCACTTTATGGTGTATGCGCTTGACGCGCGGCTTAACCTGAGTGCGAAAACAGATAAGGTCGCGCTGGAGAAGGCCATGGAAGGGCATGTTCTTGCGCAGGGTGATTTGGTTGGCCTTTATGGAGACGAGAAATAGCGCCGGGGCCGCCCTTTTTGCGGGGGCCTATTTTTTGAGCGCCTTCACGATGCCGACGGTGACGCCGCTTTGGGCTATGCGAACGACGTACACGCCGGGCGCCACGTCGCCGAGGTTCGTTAGCGTGAAAATGTTATTGCCCTTATTAGCGGTGTATTTCTGCCGTATCAAAGTAGCGCCCGTCATGTCGAGGAACTGCACTTCCACGGGGCCATTGTTGGGAAGAGTACATTTTATTTGCATGGTATTTTCAAGTGGATTAGGGAGGATGGTGAGCAATGACGGAGCCTGATCATTACCGGTGGCTACGGAGAGCATGGCTGAATAGCTTCGCTGACCATCTCTGGTGACGATGGTTAGCCTATAATACAGACTGTTTCCGGGCGGCAGCGGCACGGTGCCGATGTACAGATAATTCGAGGGCGTATTGCTGTTGCCCGCGGCCGGTATCTGCCCGCTCTTTGTCCAGGTGCTGCCATCGGCGCTTTGGTTGACCTCAAAGCGATCCGTATTGGATTCCGATGCCGTGGTCCAGGAAAGCACGGTGGTTTCATTCACCCGCCGGCCTGCAAAGGAAGTCATGACCAGCGGTAGTATCGTGAACGTATTGGAGACGACAGCAAGATCCGGTTCGCCCATGGGATGAATTTGCGTGTAAGTTCGGCCTCGATGGGTTGGGATGGTAACTACGCCGGGGTCAAGGGAGACATATTTATGCAAATTATAGGGAATAGGTTATGACCTGGCCCAAGTAATACGAGGGTATTGGCTTAGCTTTATAGCAAATGCGGCTATGCTAAAAAATTATCTCCTTGTCTCCTTTCGGAATCTGTGGCGGCACCGGGGTTTTTCGCTGCTTAACATGATCGGACTAACGGTAGGCATGACGGCCTTTTTCCTGGTATTCCTGTATGTATGTTTTGAGCTCAGCTATGATTCCTTTCATAGTAAGGCTGACCGCATCTACCGGATCGTGAGCGACGTGCAGACACCAACCGGGGTGCAGCATTTCAGCGGGCCGCCGGTGCCGGCGACGATTGGAATGAGCCGGGAATTGCCGGAGATCGAAAGAACCACTCGTCTTAGCCTTGGCGATAACTGGATGGTCATCCGGGGGGACAATGAGGCATTCGAGACGGACGATGTGGCCCTCGCCGATTCGAATTTTTTCCGGGTCTTTGATTTCCCATTGGTCAAGGGTGATCCGAGGAGCGCCTTATCGGGGCCGGCAAACGTTGTTCTTTCGGAGACGGTGGCGAAAAAGTTCTTTGGCTCTACGGATCCCATGGGTAAGGTGTTGAGATTGTCGCGCGGTAAATATCCATGCACAGTAACGGGGATCATAAAGGATATGCCCGAAAATTCGCATTTCAAGGCTTCGATGATCATTGCAGTACCAACTTTCGAACGCATGGATACAAGCTTGAATAGCGAATGGGACAATTATTCCTGGACGGCTTATGCTTTGTTGAAACCGGGCGCCAGCGCGGTGGAGCTGCAGGCTAAATTTCCCGCCTACCTGGATAAGGTTGGTGGAGCGGCCTTGCGCAAAACGAAGATGACCCCCACCTTGCTGTTGGAGCCGCTGCGGGATATCTACTTGTATTCTTCGCGGGATGATGCGCGCAACGGACATATCGGTAATGTCTATATCTTTTCTATTATAGGGTTCTTTATCATCCTGATCGCGGGTATCAATTTCGTCAACCTGACAACGGCGCGTTCGGTGGAGCGGGCAAAGGAGGTGGGTATCCGCAAAGTGGTGGGGGCGGGTAAGGCGATGCTGGCGGGCCAGTTTATCGGGGAAAGCATTATCCTTTGTCTGCTGGCCAATGTGCTTGCGGTGGGTCTGTCCGGTCTGCTGTTGCCCTTGTTCAATATGCTGGCGGGTAAAGAGGTTAGCGCCGGCATCTTCGTGAAGCCGCTCTATCTTTTGGTTTTGCTGGGGATCGCGATCCTGACGGGTATTTTTGCCGGGTTATATCCTGCGCTGGTGTTGTCTTCGTTTAAACCAGTAGCGGTTTTGAAGGGGAAGTTCAGTACCGGGACGAGGGGGATCGTGTTACGGAAAGGGTTGGTGATTGTTCAGTTCACTATCGCAATAGGGTTGATCATCGCCACGATGGTCGTTTATTTTCAGCTGAATTATATGCGAACGCAGGACCTGGGGTTCAGGCAGGAGCAAAAGCTGGTGCTGGATTCGAGAGCCGATTCGGGTAAACTGGCTTTCAAGCAGTCGCTGGCCTCGCTCCCCGGGGTTTTATCTACGACGATGGCCAACTATGCGCCGGGGATGATGTATTATCCCAACGCGATCAAGGTCGAGAATATGGGGGGCGATATGCAGGCTGTAGATGCCTGTGCTTTTATGGTGGATTTCGATTATATTAAGCAGCTACATATGAGCATTGTGGCTGGGCGCGATTTCAACCGAGCATTTGCGACAGACACTATGCAATCCATGATCATCAATGAAACAGCTGCACATCAGGCCGGCTATGCATCACCGCAGCAGGTGATCGGCAAACGGTTTGAACTGTGGGGACAGAGGGGCCGGGTGATCGGTGTTGTAAAGGATTTTCACCTCCGAAGTTTGCAGGAACCGATAAAGGCGACCGGCATGCTGGTGTATCCGTCTCAATGCGATCTTATTTATGCCACGATCGATGGCCGCCGGGTGCAGGAGACGCTGGCGGCAGTACAGGCCAAATGGAAGGAGCTGCTTCCCGACCGGCCTTTTAGTTATTTCTTTCTCGATGAATTCTTTAACCGGCAATACCGGAGTGAGATGCGTTTCGGGAGGCTCTTTTTGAATTTTGCGATCCTGGCCATCTTTATCAGTTGTCTCGGGTTGATGGGACTGGCGGCCTACAGTACGCTCCAGCGGACCAAGGAGATCGGGGTGCGAAAGGTGGTGGGGGCGTCGGTGGGGAATATCGTCTTTTTGGTATCAAAGGATTTTCTGAAATTGGTGTGCTGGGCATTCCTGATAGCCGCGCCGCTGACCTGGCTCTTTGTGCACGCGTGGCTGCAGGGCTTTGCCTACCGGATCGACGGGTATTGGTGGATATTCGGGCTGGCGGGGCTGACGGCGCTGGCGATCGCGCTGATGACCGTGAGCTTTCACGCGATCCGGGCGGCTCTCGCTGATCCGGTAAAGAGCTTGCGATGGGAGTGAGGCTATTCGCCCAGGCCGGTGTTACTTACCGGCATCCGCGATGACTTCGGTGTTTAGCCGGATGTACTCGTCGCTTTTGGCGTCTGTTGCGGCTTTTACGCCTTCCTTTGCCGTGGTGATGGCTGCGGTTTTGTCACCTTTTTTCAATAGGACGCGGGCTTTCCAAAGCTTTGCGACCATAGGCGGCATACCGGGAATCTTTTCCAGCTGGTCGGCCCATTCCAGCGCCTGCTTCATATCCTTGTTGTTGTTCCAATAATAAATGACCGCGGCGTAGTAGGGCTTCTTATCCGTCTTCATGGCGGAGTCGATGCGGGCCATAACTTTTGCGTCGATGTCGCAGGCCAGATGGATCGTGAGTGAGGTGTTTTCCCATAGCAGATGCAGTTCGCCGGTGGTGGGATACATATTCTCGAACTGCAGGTCGAAGGTCTCGACGGGTTGCTGCAATTTTACGGGTTTGACATTGAAGCGCAGGTAGTCGTCGGCCTGGTTATAGGTATAGGCCCCCCATTGTTTGGCCTTCTTGCTGAGGATAATGGTCCATTGATCTTGTCCGGGTATAGTGAACAGCCCGTACTCGCCGGCAGCTACTTTGTTCCCCTCGAGAGTGACGTCGTCGCTAAATGTTATTACGGTAGCCGAATTGGCGCCGGTACGCCATACCTTATTGTAGGGCTCGACGTAACCAAAAATCCGCCTGTTTTTTACGTTCGGTCTCGAATAGTTCAGGGTGATCGTTCCCAGGCCGAATCCCTGGGTCACGGTTTGGCTGGAGCTGGGTTGGGGGGTGATCTGCGCATCGGCGGCGGTAGAGATGCTTAGGGCGATGGCTAGCAGGTGGCGGAGTTTCATTTTGGTGTTTTGGATGTAAATATAGAGATGTGTCGTTTTAATAAATGAATTTATTATTCCGACCGCAGGCTGCTGACAGGATTGGCGCAGGCCGCGCGGATGGCCTGGTAACTGATCGTGGCAAAGGCGATCAGCGTTGCGGCGAGCCCCGAACCGACGAAGATCCACCAGCTGAGCGGTGTCTTATAGGCATAGTCCAGCAGCCATTGGTGCATGAAGAACCACGAGACGGGGACGGCAACGAGGAAGGCGATGGCTACCAGCTTGAGGAAGTCGATAGACAATAGTCTTACGATGCCGGTGACGCTGGCGCCAAGGACCCTGCGAACTCCGACCTCTTTGGTACGTTGGATCGTGCTATAGGACGCGAGTCCAAGCAGACCGAGACAGGAGATGAGGATGGCCAGAACGGCGAAGTTGATAAAGAGCTTGCCGAATTGTTCCTCGGCACGGTATTGTTTATTGAACGCCTCATCGAGGAAGAAATAACTGAAGGGACGATTGGGCACCAACTGATCCCATTTTTTCTTCATGGCGGCGATGGTAGCAGGGAGGTTGCTGGTACCCACCTTGACGGAAAGGAAATTGCAGTCCTTGAAATCGAGACAGATGGTGAGCGGGTCGATCTCTTTCTGTAGCCCTTCGTAGTTGAAGTTTTTGATCACGCCGATGATCATCCCCTTTTTGCCCCACTGATCGAAGCGGCGGCCGATGGCGGCTTCCGGCGTCGGATAACCGAAGAATTGCGCCGCCTTTTCGTTGATGATCATGGCCTGCATGGTGTCGGTAGAGATCGTTTTGTCGAAGAACCTGCCGGCAAGTAATTTTACTTTTGTTTGTTCGAGATAGCCGAAATCGACATAGATAAGATCGGCATTGGCCACCTGCATTTCGCCCCGGCTGTTCTCTAGTTTCGAGTATGCGCTATAGGTGCCCTGGCCGGGGACGCTGCCGGAGAAGGCGGTAGATCGCACATTTGGCAGGGTTGCGATCTCTTGTCCGTAGGTAACTTTGTGGCCATCGTTTTGCTCGTCGATCACCAGCGTTTGCTCTTTGCTGAACCCCAGATCCTGATTTTCCATATAGTTCAACTGGAGATAGATGACCGCCGTGCCGATGATCAGAACGATGGAAATGGTGAACTGGAACACCACTAATGAACGCCGCAGGAATAGTCCTTTGCCGCTGGTGCTGAAGCGTCCTTTGAGTGAGGCGATGGGGCGGAAGGAGGAGAGCACCAATGCGGGATAGATGCCGGCGAGGAATCCGATGCCGACGGCTATTGTGCCCAGGGTGAGGATATTGCCCGGACGGGTGAAGATGCCGGTGCTCACGGTCTTGCCTGCCAGCTGGTTGAACCAGGGTAGCAGCAGGCTGCAGATGCCCAGTGAAAAGACAAAGGCGATGAGGCTGATGAGGATCGACTCGCCGAGGAACTGGCGGGTGAGTTGAAACTTTTCGGCGCCGATGACTTTGCGGATGCCTACTTCTTTCGCTCGTTCGGTGGAACGGGCAGTGGTTAGATTGACGAAATTGATACCGGCAATCAGCAGGATGAAGAGCCCTACGATGGAGAAGATATAGACATTTCTCGTGCTTCCGTTCACCATGCCGCCGCGGGCAGACCAGTAGGTATCTTTCAGCTTTTCCAGGCTTAATATATAATCTTGTTGTTGCGCTTTGAGCTTTTCGCCGATATGTCTTTGGATGAAGGGTTTTAGCTTCGCCTGGAGGCTGGCAGGATCGACGCCGGGTTTTAGCAACAGGTAAGAATAACAGCTGAAATTCCCCCAGCGGTAATCGATGCTATCGCGGAAATGATTTTTGGTGGACATGGAGATGAAGAGGTCGGCCTTTATCGTGGAGTTTTCGGGCAGGTCTTTCATGACACCCGTGACCTTGGCATCGATGCCGCTATCCTCGAAGAGCAGGGTCTGGCCCATGGGGTCTGCGTTGCCGAAGTATTTTTTGGCGGTGGTCTCCGAGAGGACGATGCTGAAGGGTTCTTTGAGGGCGGTGGCGGGGTTGCCTTCGACCAGCGGGAAGTCGAAGATGGAAAAGAGCGAGGAGTCGGCGTATACGGCGCCAAATTCCTGGAATTTGCTCTCACCTTTTCTTATGAGTGGATTGGCTGTGGAGAGCCGGACATAATTCTCTATTTCGGGGTAATCGGTTTTCAAATTGAGCGCCATCGGCGCGGTTGTGTTGGAGCTATGTTGGGGCTCAGCGGTCGAGATGAGGTCGGTGACGAGGCGATAGATGCGGTCGCCTTTTTTATCGAAGTTGTCGTAGCTATTTTCGAGGCGGATATACTGGTAGATCAGGAAGAAGGCGGACATGCCGATGGCCAGGCCGATGATATTGAGGGCGGAGAAGCCCTTGTGGCGCATGAGGCTGCGGAAGGCCAGCGTCAGATTTTTCTTTAGCATATGGGGTTTTGCAGCGAATTGGGTGCCAGATCGTATGTTCGTGAGGGACATTTAGTTATTTCGCACCCGGGGGGCTTGGTGTTCGATTATGATACAGTGGATGTACGGAGGCGGTTTGGGCGGGTTCGGGCTAGCGGGTTGCGGAAATTGCTATAGCTTTGGGCTTATGCCACTTCGAAAGGATTATCTGCTCGACCAGCTCCGGGATTTTTTTGCCGCTTTGAACAGGATTGCGGACCGTATCCAGGCGGGTGAGCTGGAGCGGGCGGAAGAGGAGATCGAGGCGTTGAGCTCTCCGGCGGCGGTGGAGGAGCTGTTGGGGGCGGAGCTGCCGGCGGCTTCCGCAGGGATTGGTGAGGTCGGGGCTTCCCTGGGGATTGGTGAGCCGGTGCCTGCGCACATTTATGCGGCGTGGAAGTTTCAGGCGCAGCTGTTATTGTTGAAGATACGGTTGCTGGAGGCGCGGGGCCTTTCGACTGTGGAGCAGCGTGCGCAGGCCGTCGCGGTTTTGCGGAAGCTCATCGCTTTGAAGCCGGAGGTTTATGATATTGAGTTGGCGGAGCAATTGAGGGGGGTGGAAGGGGGTGGTGACGCGTCGGCGCGGCGGGAGTAGGGCGGATGAAGTTCCTGGCGTATATTGGGGCTATGGAGCAAATCGTTGAGATCCCGGTGGAGGTTCGCGGCGTGGAGCGGACCTTTTTGGCGCAGGTGCAGGCATGGCGGTATGGCGTGCGGTTTTTGGTCGATATGGACGGGGTAGAGGTGACGCTGGAACGCGATGATGCGGGGGAATTCAGGGCCATACTGCCGGAGAGTTTTGCCGGGAAAACACCGGATAAAGAGGCGATCGGCGCGATCATCGAGGTGCTGGCCTCGCTGTGAGGGATCGCTCAGGGAATGTGCTCGTCGATGTCGTAATCACGCGGAAGCAGGTTGGAGATATTTTGGGTGATGGCCCAGGTCTGGAGATTGAGCACTTCGCTTTGAGGATAGTAGCTGCCGTTCTCGTCTATGGCGATAGGTTGTTGATCTATCAGCCGAATGGCGGACTCCGTATAGGCGATCCCCCTTTTGGGATTACCATAGATCACCGTACAGCTGTCGTAGAAGAAAAGGGTATGGGTCTGATCTTTTTGCACCGTCATCAACCCTTCCGGATCGGTGGAGGGCGCCATGTAATAATCGGGCTCACGCAATACCTCCCAATAGTGATGAAGACTATCCATAGGAATGGAATCGGTCTTGGTGACATTTGGTACATAGATCTCCTTTACCCGCTTTTTTTCGATATTGGGGACCGGCGTAGGGTATTTTACCAGGAACCCTTCTTCGTGTACCCGATGACCATACAGGCTGCGCATGAAATGCATCATCGAACCCATATAGGCGAGCTGACGATTGTTTTCCCACTTCTTCTTTTTGTCGATATCGTCCGTAGGTATGTCCCGAAACAGAGGATAGCCATAATACGACACGATGTGAGAAGCGAAATCACAGACAAATCGTTCAAGCCGATATTCCAACTCATAACCCAGGGCCTTGTTCTCGATCAATAACGGATCGACGGCGGTCACGGCCAGTTGGTTGCTTTTGAGATAAAAATGAAAGCGCAACGCTTCCTTGTTTTTGATCGTACAATCGGATGCGTTAGGCGTGGTGCCGATAAAATATTGCCAAAAGAGCTTTCCATATTTCTTCCAGCCATCCTTTAGATATGGTTCGACCGTGACCGATGCCAACTCGTCCGCTGCGGTATGGAGCGTTATCCGCATTGATGGGGGAAGATTGCGGCTGCTGATCTCGGCAAGGTAATTGGCATAGCCAATGGCCGAGGCGATGAGCTGGTAGCGACCCGGGGGAATCGCCAGGGCAAAGCTGCCGTCGTTCCTGGTAACGGTTCCCTTGGAAGTCCCGTTGAGGAATACACTGACACCCGGCAGAGGTTTGCCATTCGCGGAATCCCTGATGATCCCGGAGAGTACAGTGTTTTGTGCTCCGGCCGTAATAGTGGCTAGACAGAACCACAGGATTACAGCTAAGGGCAGGAGCTTTTTTGTCATCCGGTCAAAGGTAATCCTTCATTTGTTATCGAATTGTTAGCCGGGCGGTCCGGCGCTTCGCCGTATATTTGCGACCTATTATGAAAATCGCGTATATCACCTATAGCGGGGTGGTGAAGTATTCTGCAGCAAATGGATTTAGCGAACACCTCGACCTCGTGCCCTACTTGCGGCAAAAAGGATTGGACATCGAACAAGTCATTTGGGATGACCCGGGTGTCGATTGGGCGAAATATGATGTGGCGCTGCTAAAGACGCCGTGGGATTATCATAGAAAGATTGAGGCGTTTAAGGCATGGCTGGACCGGCTGGAATCGTTGGGTGTTCGGCTGCTCAATGATTATGCTACCGTCCGCTGGAACCTGGACAAACGTTATCTGGCGGAGGTCGCCGCGGCTGGTTTTGATGTGATCCCTTCACTTTTTTTGGATCGGGGCTGGAAAGGCGATCTGGCGGCTTTGTTTGACGAATTACGGACCGATAACCTTATCGTGAAGCCTTGTATCAGCGGCGGGTCCAAGAATACCGTGGCGATTTCATTGGCGGAGGCCTCGGCGGCGCGTGATGGCATCGTAGACCTGGTGAACCAGGGCGATTATATCGTTCAGCCGCTGATGAAAGAAGTGCAGGAGGGGGAATGGTCGCATATTTTCTTCAACGGTGTACATAGCCACACGATCCTGAAGAAGCCTTCGGCGGGGGATTTTCGCGTACAGCAGATCTATGGCGGAACGATCGAACCGCTTTTTCCTACTTCTTCCGAGATCTTGCATGCGGCGTCCTATCTCGAGCGGTTCGCAAAGGATACTTTGTATGCACGGGTTGACGGGTTGATGGTGAATGGTAAGTTTATGCTCATGGAACTCGAGCTGATCGAACCTTTCTTGTATCTGTCGTATGAAGAGAATGCGGTAGAGAATTATTATCGGGCGCTGGCGGAGCGGTTATGATCTTAGCCTTTAAGGACGCGATAGTGGATATGGGTCGCTAAGGGGCCGTCGGTTGCATAGAGTTTCTCGAGCCTGATCCCGTGGTCCAGAATGTCGAAGAGCGGGACGCCGCCGCCGAGGAGATAGGGGGCGATGTGAACGTAAATTTCGTCGACGAGGCCTGCTTTCAATGCCTGCTTGCCGGGCGATGCACCACCGATCTTTACATCTTTGTCACCCGCGGCTGCTTTTGCGAGCTTGATGGCGTGTTCTATCCCATCCGTTACAAAGATGAGACTGGATGGGCCTTTGGGTACCTCATTGGCCGGTGGCGGGTTATGCGTCAGGACAAAGATTGGCAAACCTTCTACGGGATGGCGACCATTCCAGCCGTTAGTGATGTCATACGTTTTACGGCCTGTGACGAAGGCGCCCGACTCTTCAAACGCCTGTTTTACGACGTCGAGATTGACGCCTTCTTCGGGCTTGAATACCGGATTTCTATACTCTTTCGTCCCGGAGAAATACCAGTCGAAGATGGCCATGCCGCCATTTTTGCCGAGGGGATATTGGGGGCCGTCGTCCGGGCCGGCGACGTAGCCGTCGAGGGATATGGTCATGTCTATCACTACTTTGTTCATGGTGGATGATTTTGTTTTATCAAAGCTATGACTGGTGTGCGGTTCGCCTGGGGCGGGTTTGCGACAATACGAAGGTTGAATTGCGACAGAAAAATCGGAACTTAGGGAAAACTTGCTTTATGGCAACGCTTACTCCACAGGAAAAGGCGGAAAAGACGTACAACATGGCTGCGGATTTTTGATGATTCGGCACTGGGATTTTGGGACCGCTATGGGCGACGGACGGTGGAGCGACTGGGTCTGAAGCCGGGCATGCGGGTGCTGGATGTTTGTTGCGGAACGGGTGCTTCGGCGCTGCCTGCGGCGGAAGCGGTGGTTGCGTCGGGGAGCGTTGTGGGAGTCGATCTCGCGGAGAGCTTGCTGGCGTTGGCTCGCGGGAAGGCGGCGGCGCGAGGGCTGCGGAACGTGGGGTTTATGAAGGCAGACATGACGGCATTGCCTTTCGGGCCGGAGCGCTTTGATGCGGTGATCGTTGTCTTCGGGATCTTTTTTGTGCCTGATATGGAGGAGCAGGTGCGGCGGCTTTGGCGACTGCTTCGGCCCGGCGGGCGGCTGGCTATCACGACATGGGGGCCTCGCCTTTTTGAACCGGCGTATACGGAATGGAAGGCGGTGCTGGCCGAAGTCGCGCCGGAATTCGTGAGCGATTTCAATCCCTGGGACCGCATTACCACGCTCGAAGGAGTACTGCAGATGATCGAAGACGCGGTGCCGGATGAGGAGTCGGGCGCTGTCGAAGAGAATGGGCAGCAACTACTGGTGGAACCGGAAGATTTTTGGCGGATCGCATTGGGCAGCGGATTTCGATGGGCCATAGAGCAGATGGGAGAAGAGAAGGCGGCGCTATTGAAGGAACGATTGATGCAACGCTTAACGGAGCGGCCTGAAGGACCGGTGACAAGCATTGAAACGAATGTGATCTATGGAGTTGTTTTGAGAAAATGACATTTTTTATAACTTAGTGCCGTGATTGTCTTGCCATCAGATAAGGAACGGGCGTTGCTGTGCCGCATCGCGGAAGGCGATGAGGCCGCTTTCAGTGAGCTGTTTTACGCCTACCACCAG
>JAICXX010000095.1 GCA_025934485.1 Chitinophagaceae bacterium | reverse complement strand
GGAGGTCATCGGATTTGTCTCCGCCGGGACGGTACAGCAATACCGGCTGTGGATCTCGCGGGAACAGATCCTGAACACCTTCGACTACCGGTGCGATCAGGACGACGGGTTTATAGCGAAAGGCGACCAAAGGAACTACCTGATCTATTTTGGTTCCACCTATAGCCCCATCACTTCGGCTAACGAAAACAGCACTTTCGGGTATACGATCAATGAAACGGAATGCCTGGTGTGTACCTCTCACGGTGGGACGAATCACGCGCCTCCTTACTGGCCAAATTAATTTTTTGTAACCGATGATACGATATCAAACCATAGTCATTCTCCTGCTGGCGGCCTTGTCCGCCGCGGCGCAAACGACCCTCGTCAAAAACCTCGACGACTACAGGCGGCAGCATCTGCAGGAGAAATTGTATGTCCACACGGACAAGGAGTTCTATCTCTCCGGCGAGATCTGCTGGTTCAAGCTGTACCTCGTCAACGCCACTACGGGCAAGCCCATGGATCTCAGTAAGGTGGCCTACCTGGAGTGGCTGGACAAGGACAACAAACCCATTTTGCAGGCCAAGGCGGGACTGTCGAAAGGTTATGGGGACGGATCGGTGTATCTCCCGCTCGCGCTGCGATCCGGCACATACAAGCTGCGGGCGTATACGAACTGGATGAAGAACTATGGGATAGACTGGTTCTTTGAAAAGACGATAACGGTGGTGAATGCACGCCGTAGTGCGGAATTGTCGGCGGTGGAGGATACCCTGCGGTATCCCGTGGCCTTTTTTCCCGAAGGAGGCAATCTCGTCGAGAACATTCCCTGCCGGATGGGTTTCCGGATCACCGATCAGTATGGACGCGGAGTGGCTTGTACAGCGGTGGTCACCGAAGACGACCAGGATACGGTGGCGCGGTTCCAACCCTACCGTTTTGGGCTGGGCAGCTTTATGGTCACGCCGCGGACGGGACACCGCTATCGCGCGATCTTCCGGCTGCCGGATGGCACGGCCATCCCTACCCTGCTGCCTGCGGCGGTACCGGAGGGTTTCGTGCTGCATGTTGCCGACGATGGGGCGGGCCATTGGCTGGCCAGCGTGCAGGGTACGGGGGCTTCCGCCTCCGGCGACGTGTATCTGCTCGTGCATACGCGGCAGCAGGTCAAGGCGGCAGAGAAGGCGTCTTTAACCGATGGCAGGGCCAGCTTTTCGATCGATAAAACTGCGCTGGGCGAAGGCATTTCGGTGTTCACCGTGTTCAACGGAGCGCGGCAGCCCGTGTGCGAGCGGCTCGTCTTCCGCCAGCCGGCGCATCCCCTGCAGATAACCATTCAACCGGACAAACTGCAATATGGGACACGGCAGAAGATCGACCTGGGTGTGAGCCTTGGCGGCGATACGTCGACGGCGCAATGTTCGCTTAGTGTCTACCGGGTAGACGCGTTGCAGACGGCGCCGGAGAGCCGGATCGGCGATTATCTCTGGCTGGCGTCGGACCTCAAAGGGAAGATCGAATCGCCGGACTATTATGCCGACCATCCCGAGGATACGCTGGCCATCGACAACCTCCTGCTTACCCATGGCTGGCGGCGGTTCCGCTGGAACGACGTTCAGTCGCATGACAAGCCGCTGTTCGAATTCCCGCCCGAATACAACGGGGCCATCATCACCGGCAAGCTCACGGATACGCGCACGGGTGGTCCCGCCAAAGGGATCGAGGTCTTTCTCAGTGTACCGGGGACGCGGACACAATTCACTTCGGCCTTTACCAACGACGACGGCCAGGTCCGGCTGGAGATGCAGGATTTTTATGGCGGCCAGGAGATCATCGTCCAGACCGATCCGACGCGGGATTCGACCTACCGTATCGATGTCCAGAACCCCTACGTCGAAACCTATACCAACGACCGACCTATTGCGCCCTACCGGCTGCCCCGGGGCGATTCGGGCGTGCTCGCGGATCGCGACGTGGCGATGCAGGTTCTAAACCGCTATGGCGGCGAGAAGCTCAAGCAATTCCATCTGCCGGCAAGAGCGGACACGACGCTTTTTTATGACAGGCCGGATTATTCCTATCTGCTGGACGACTATACCCGGTTCACCACCATGGAAGAGGTGATGCGGGAATATGTGACGCTGATGCTGGTGCAGCGCCGCGGCGGGCATTATCATCTGCCGCTTTTCGAGCTGCCGTATAATCAGTTCTTCGACTCCGACCCACTGATCCTGCTGGATGGGGTTCCGGTGTTCAACATCGATTCGCTGATGGTGCTCGACCCGCTGAAGGTCAAACGGCTCCAGACGCTACAGCGAAAGGTCTTCATGGGGAGCACGTTCTTCCCGGGCATCATGAACTGGACGACCTACAAGGGTGATCTGGGCGGCTATATCCTCGACCCGCATGCCACGGTAGTCGACTACGAGGGGTTGTCGATGCAGCGAGAGTTCTATGATCCCGTGTACCCCACCCCCGAGGCTGCGGCGTCACATCTGCCCGATTTCCGCAACGTGCTCTACTGGACTCCCAGCGTGCCGCTGAGGCCAGGTGGTAAAGGGTCCCTGAGCTTCTATACTTCCGACTTGCCGGGGAAATATATCATCGTGGCGGAAGGGCTTACGGCGAATGGATCGGCGGGTACGGGTATTGCAAGTTTCG
This sequence comes from Chitinophagaceae bacterium, assembly GCA_025934485.1. Classification (GTDB taxonomy): domain Bacteria; phylum Bacteroidota; class Bacteroidia; order Chitinophagales; family Chitinophagaceae; genus Puia. The sequence goes on along the minus strand of JAICXX010000095.1, from coordinate 19,965 downwards.
AGGTGAAATAGGTTCCTATGGGTACGATAAAAAAAACAACGGCTGCGGCGCGGCCGCGGGGGAAGGCCGGGGTCGCCAAGCCGGCGGGCAAAAAGGCGCCGATGCCTTCTTCGGTCGCACCGATGTTGTGCACGCTCACGCGGGAGCCCATCCGCGACCCGGATTATCTCTACGAGGTCAAATGGGACGGCTATCGCATCATCTCCTATGTCCAAAAGGGCAAGGTGCGGATGGATTCGCGCAGCGCCAAGGATTATACGACCCGCTACCCGCTGGTCACCGAAGCGCTGCGTTCGCTGGGGCACGATGCGGTGATCGACGGCGAGGTGGTGGTCTTCAACGAGGAGGGGATGCCGGATTTCGATGCCCTGCAGCTGTATAACGGTCACGACGCCCCGATAAGCTATTGTGTTTTCGATTTGCTTTGGCTGGATGGCTATGATCTCATGGCGCTTCCGCTCGAGACCCGAAAAGAAATGCTGCGGCAACTCGTTGCGGGGAAACCCGTGTTCCGGTTCAGCGAGACCTTTGATGACGGGCCGGGGCTTTATAAAGAGATGCTCGAGCGTAATCTCGAGGGCATTGTGGCCAAGCGTCGCGATAGCCCTTACGTGCCCGATGCCCGGGACTTCAGATGGCTGAAGACGCCCACCCGCAAGCGGCAGGAGTTCGTGATCGGGGGCTGGGCGGAGTCGGACAAGGCCCGAAGCTTCAAGAGCTTGCTTTTTGGCGCCTATCGCGATGGCCAGCTGGAATGGATCGGCCGTTCGGGCGGCGGCTATAAACAGAAAGACATGCCCGGCATCCTTGCCGAGCTAAAAAAAAGGGAGGTTGCCGCGTCTCCATTCGTCAATCCGGTGCTCGACACCAAGGGAGCGGTGACGCACTGGGTCAAGCCCGAGCTCGTTGCCAATTTCGAGTTCGCCACCTGGACGAAATCGGGGCGTATCCGCAAGCCCGCGACCTTCCTTGGTTTCCGCAATGATAAGAAGGCGAAGCAGGTGGTCCGGGAGATACCGAAATCCGTAGAGGTCATCGAGGAGGAGAAGAAGCCGGCGCGGAAGAAGCCCGCAGCTCGCGGAAAGACCTAGCGCCGCCGGCTGGTTTTCTAAACGAGCGCTTCTACCCCCTCCTGCACGGTGCGGGGAACGGGCGTGAGCTTTTCGCGTTCGAACCGCAGCTTCTCGTTGAGCCATTTGAGCCGCAATTCGACATCGATGAAGATCTCGCTCCAGCGTTTCACATAGATGCGGTAGTTCGCCACCTTGAAGACGAGGTCTTTTTCCCCATGATGTTCGGCATTCTTTTTTTCGTTGGCGATCGAGTCGTCGTAGTCCTGGCCGATCAGATAAAAGTCCCAGGTCGCATTACTTTCGGCATTGAAGGCGTCCACCGAAAGGATCACGTTCATATAACGTTTGATCTGGTCAAGCTGTTTGGCCGTTAGCAGCTTCACCGTCGTGGGACTCTTGAGCTCGACGACGACGTTGTTCACCACTCGGGCACCCCATAGCTGGCGGACGAGGAAGATGTCCATCTCTTTGAGCTTGTCCGGGTGGTCGATGGAGGGCGCGGGCTCGGCCGACGGCCCCCCCGCGCGTGCGGCGGGTTCTCCTTCGCGGAGGATGCGGAGATAGTTACGAAGTGCCGTCTCGAATTTGGCTTCGGCGGCACACACGAGGCTGTATTGTTCGCCGAGTATCCAGTAATGCGCTTCCATGACCTTTTGCAGATGATCGCGTTCGTTGGCGCGGAGGTCGTGGTTGAAGACGAGTTCTTTTATCGTCGCAAGGGCGGTGAGCCGGTGGTGCACCAGCTTGAGGGCCTGCGTCACATGGGTCATCCGGGTATTCTTCAGCACGCTGCTCAGGGTGGCGCGGTCCTGCGCGTCGAGCTCGACGATGCTGCCGAGGAGGGTGAAGAGATTGTCCCTTTCGGCGCTGTCGAGGGCGAGGTTGAGGAGGCCGAGGAAGGTCTTTTTTTGTTCGGTGTTCAATTGACTGAACAGCGCCGGCTCCGCTTCGTACAGCCCCTTCACCACGGTCTCGAGCTCGGTGCGCCGAAGACGGTCCCAGGGGTTGTTCCCAAAGGCGGGCAGCACGGACTCCTCCTCGAAACCCTGGATCAGCGTGCCGGCGGAACGATGGAGAAAGGGTTTGCGTTTTTTGCGGAGGAAGTTGTTGAGCCTTTCCGTGAGGATGCGGTAGACCTTGCGCGGCGCCAGCTCGCTGAAAAGCGCGGGCCGTGTGTCCTCTTCTTCATCTTCCTCGTAGATGGCCAGCTGGTCGAAGAAGGGGCTTTTGATGATGACGCTGTGATAAAAATTATCCCCCTTCTTGTTCAGGCGCGTGTTCGTCTTGTATCTGAACTTCCCTTCCGCATTGAGAAAATAGAAACGCGAATATTCGTCGTTGAGACGGCTTTTCCATTGCACATAGGTACATTCAAAATGCCACCATTCCTCTTTCGTGGGGTCTTTCTCGATCTCGATCGCGAAGGTCTCGTGATCGGCCATCAGCGGGTCGCGGGCGATGCGCTCGCCCTGCAGCGTAAGCTGTAACCCCCGCTGCTTGTTGACTTCGAGATACCAGGCAAACTCGTTTTGCAGAAAGGGTTTTATCCGGTGGGCAAAATATTCTTCGTGGATCCCTTCCGTGAGTTTCGTGAAGGTCACGCTGGTACCGGGTGCGCTTTTTGCCGGCGCGGGTCTCGTGGCTGTGTAGTCGTCCAGCGAGAGGGCTTCGATACTGATGGAATAACCGAAGGCCTTTGCGCCTTCCTGGTAACGGGTGTCCCATTCAGCTTTCGCCGCGAATTTATAAAAGGTGAGGCGACCGTAGCCATTCTTGCCTTCGAGCCCGATGTTCTCTTCGCGTCTTTTGCCTGCCTTCTCCGATTCGAGGAAGGGAGTGAATTTCTTTTTGAGCATCTCGGCGGGGATGCCCGTTCCATTGTCCGTGATCGTCAGCGTGTCGACCTGACCGAACGGGCCCTGGGTCTTGAAGCTCAACTCCACATTGGTCGCCTGTGCGTCGAATCCATTCCAGATGTATTCGGCGATCGCTTCTTCCACGCTGATCTTCTTTAGCGCCTTTTTGATACCCTGATTGCTGATCTGAACCTTTGCCATAGTATTGCCTAATTGCTAACTAAATTAGTAATTTTCCGGCAATTTCTGCTAATTTTTTAAGCCCTTGAGGATCACTGCGAAATAGACCAGCATACAGCCGGCCGAGATGAGCGAGCTTTCCAGGATCGCCCGGACGATGGCTTCCTTTCCGCCTACGGCCATGGCGCCGAAGATGGCTACGCCTATGGCACCAGCCGCCTGGCGCGTGGTATTCAGCACCGCGCTGGCGATGCCGGAACGGTTGCGCTCCACGGTAGCCAGCACGCCGGTGGTCATGGCGGGTACGGCTGTGCCCATGCCGAGGGGCAGACCGAAGAAGGCGGGGAGCAGTACCCAATAGGGGGAATTTTCTTTAGCGAGGACCAGCAGGGCGAAGCCTACGGTGGAGATCAGCAAGCCATAGACGATGGGGATACGGATACCGAATTTTCTGATCAGCCTACTGCTGACAAGGTTGGAGACGATGAAGCTGCCGGTGAGCGGGAGGAAGGCGAGTCCGGCCAGGAGGCCGCTATAGCCGAGGACATTTTGCAGATACAGGCTGAGGACGAACACCATCCCGTAGTACGAGCCGTTGAGGATCATGCCGAGGCCGATCAGCAGATTGAAATTGCGTTTCTCGAAAAGATTCAATGGCAGGATCGGCGAGGCCGCGCGTTTTTCGCGGATAAGGAAGAGCGTCAGCATGACGAGGCTGAAGACGAGACCGCCATAGATATAGCTTTTCGCGACCGCGGCCTCATGCCACTCGATGATCCCGGCGATCAGCGCGGTGAGGGCGAGCATCCAGAGCGCCTGCCCGGGGATATCGAACCCGCGGTGTTCGCTCGTGCCGCTTTCATTTAACTTGATGCTGCATAGCAGACCCAGCAGACCGATGGGCAGGTTGACGAAGAAGATCCAGCGCCAGTTGCCGAGATGCAACAGCAGGCCGCCGAGTACGGGGCCGGCCGCTATCGACACCCCACCCGCCGCGGTCCACAGGGCCACCGCGTGCGCCCGCTGGTCCGGGTCGCCGGCGAAATAATGATTGAGGATGCTCAGCGAGGACGGGATCATGATCGCCGAGCCCATGCCCTGCACGACCCTGCAGCCGATGAGGATCAGCGGGCTCCAGGCCAGCCCGCAGCCCGCGGAGGCGAGGGTGAAGATCAGCAGCCCCAGCTGGAACAGGCGTTTGGCGCCCAGCAGATCGCTGAGCCCGCCTGCCGACAGCATGAACACGGCAAATGCGACGGTATAGCCATCGACGACCCACTGCAGGGCGCTGATGCCGGCGCTAAACGACCTGCCGATCTCGGGCAAAGCGATGTTGACGATGCTTACATCCAATTGGGAGACGACGAAGCCCAAGCTCGTGGTAAAGACAATAAATGCGAAATTTCCTTTGTTTTCCATCATTCGGCAAAATTAGCTGCGGTTTGGCTGCGACATTTCAGTGGGGGTTGAAGTATTGCGGGTGTCCGGGGTGCGAGGTTCGGGTCGCGGGGTGCGGGGTGCCGGGTTGCCGGGTTGCTTGCGACCTGCAGGTGCGCTCAGTCCCCCCAGCAGGTGATGACGAGATCACGGGGAGTGGCATGGTTGCGGTGCTCGCAAAGATAGATACCCTGCCACATTCCGAGGGCGAGCTCGCCGTTCGTGATGGGGATCAGGACGCTGGCGCCGAGGACCGAAGCCTTGAGGTGGGCGGGCATGTCATCGGGCCCTTCCGTGTCATGCTGGTAGTCGGGATCGTTCTCCGGTACCGCCTTGTTGAACCAGGTTTCGAAGTCTTTTCTTACGGTGGGATCGGCATTTTCGTTGATGGTCAGCGACGCGGAGGTATGCTGGATGAAGACCTGGCAGAGTCCTTTCCGCATCTTGCCGATGGCCGGCAGGGCGCGTTCGACTTCCCCGGTGATCAGGTGGAAGCCGCGGCGCCGGGCGGAAAGGGTGATGGTTGTTTGTTCGAGCTGCATAATGTGGAATGTGCTGCAAAATTAATTCCCTGGTTAACCGGATGGTTAAGGCGGCACGCTTTTCTTTGTGATTCCATATGAATAGATTACTCCTTTTCTTTTTCTCGTGCTGCCCGGCGCTCTTTGGCTGCCCGGCCCTCGTTCGCGCGCAGACGCCGGCTTTTTCAGGCAAGCCTTCTTCCTGGCACGAAGGTTTCGACCGTTATGATTTCCTGATGGACACCGCCACGCTGGCCATCACTCCTTATGATGCGCCGGCGGATGAAGGGTTCGGTGTCAAGGATCCGCCCGCAGGTTTCCGGCGGTGTATCGTCGTCACGCCGCATCAGCCGGCGCCGGGCAATCCCTGGTCATGGCGTGGATGTTACTGGGACCACCAGCCGCAAACGGAGATCGAACTCCTGAAACGCGGGTTCTTTATTTGCTATATTTCGGCGAATGCCACGCTGGCACCGGGACGCACCTGGGATGCCTTTTATGCCTGGCTGACGCGTGAAAAGGGGTTGTCTGCCAAACCCGCCTTTATCGGCATGAGCCGCGGCGGGGAATACGAGTACCGCTGGGCCTCTTTGCATCCTGCCGCCGTTTCCTGTATCTATGCCGATAATCCGGCGGTCGACAGGGCCTCGCTGGCGTTGCTGGGCGGGCTGGCGGCTAACGATGTGCCGTTGCTGCACGTCTGCGGGAGTATCGACCCGCTTTATTGGGGGAGCACGCTTGCGGTGGAGAATAGCTACCATGCTTTTGGCGGGCGCATATCGGTGATCGTCAAGGAGGGGTTCGGGCACCACCCGCACAGTCTTCGTGATGCGACACCGATCGCGGATTTTATCGAGCAGAGCGTTCGGGAGACGGGTGTGGCTTCGCCTGATTTTGTAAAGGCGGTTTATACGGGGCCGGGGATGGCGGGGGATGGGGCGGCTGGGACGGGCACGGCGGGCGGCGTGGCGAAGACCTGGTATTATAGTTCGATCGCGACGACGCATTGGGCGCCGACCGGGAAAACCTGGCTGAGCGAGCGCGGACCCTATTTTTCGGGGGCCTATGCCCGTTACCAATTGCTGATCCCGGGAGTGGATGCTTTCACCACCGTGATCGTGCCCCGGCAGGAGGCGCCGGGGCGGCCGTGGGTGTTGCGTGCCGACTATGTCACTGCCGACGATCGGGTGGTGCAGGGTCTGCTGGCCAAAGGGTGGACCATCGTCACGGGAGCGGTGCCTTATAATTACGACGGGCCGGTGCCGGCGCAGTGGAATGCGATCTATGCTTATTTGATTTCGTATGGGTTTGCCGCGAAGCCGGTACTTATGGGCCGGGGCGGCGCGGCGGGTGAGGTGATGGGCTGGGCGATCGCCAATCCTTCGCGCGTGGCGGGTGTCTATGCGGAAGATCCTTTGCTCGAATCCAGGCTCATGCTGGGTGGCAAGGCGCCGCTCGATACGCTCGCGCCGCTGGCAAAGGCAGGGGTGCCGGTACTTTTTGTGTGCGGAGAGGACGATACTTCATTGAAGGGGCAGGCGCAGGTCGCTGCAGCGCGTTACCGGAAAGCCGGCGGGAAGATCACGGTGCGCGTCGTTAAGAATGAGGGGCATTTTTTGCAGCTTGAAGATGCGGCGGAAGTGTTGGAGTTTATTAGGGCTCAAACAGCCCAAAGGTCGTGATCGTCGTTAGAAATTTGGCTTCGGGATGACCCATAAGCGCTTTTTCAAAATCAGGATGCGGCCGGATAACCCTGTCCTCCGCATCATGCCGGATCGTGACCTCGACGGTCTCTCCTATCCGCTTTGACCAGGGTCTGCTTATAGGGCTTTCGGTTGACGGAACACAAAGGGATTGATTCCGATGATTTCGACTCTTGCCCTGAATTTATGTACTTTCATAGCACGATGTTATGAAAAAATCAATGGACCTGAAAAATTTCAACCTCTTTCAGTACCTGAAGGAGCAGCAATCGCATAGCATGCAGCGGCCCTATTTCCTGGCTAACCAGGACACTTATCAACAGGCGTCTATCCGGTTTCCCTTCCGCACCTTTACCTATGGCATCGGCCTCACCTATACCGGACCGGGCGGAATGTTCAGGGTGGGAAGCACCGACTATCAAACCCGGCAGGGCAGCCTGACGACCGTTGGCCCGGGCATCGTCTCACAATGGATGGGGGATTACCGGTCGATCCACGATACCGTTTACTTTACCGATGAGCTCTTTAAGAACAACCTGCGCTCCTCCTTCCTCAAGTCGCTGCCTTTTTTCCTCCCGGGCGGTACCCATGTGATCGTGGTGGAAGAAGAATACATCAAAAAAATAAAAGCCCTTTTCGATCTGCTTAAACAATCCGAGGGAGAAGCCGAAATCGTCGTCGGCCTGATCTATTCTTTGCTCGCCCTGACCATCAAATGCCACGGGATGCAAAAAGTAAATTCAATGGTCTCCGTCCGGGAAAAGATGGTCCTCGATTTCAAAGGCCTGCTGGCGAAATTCTTCCTCGAAAAAAAAGAAGTGGCCTTCTATGCCCACCGGTTGCATGTCACGCCTAAGCACCTGAGCGATGTCCTACAGGAAGAAACCGGCAAATCGGCGAAGACCCTGATCAACGAGCATATCTTTTTGGAAGCCAAAAGCCTGCTGCGCCAGACCAGCATGCCGGTCAAGGAGATCTGCCACTGGCTGGGCTTTTCCGATGCGGCCTATTTCATCAAGGCATTCAAGAAAAGAGAGGGCATGACCCCGCAATCCTACCGCAGGCTGTAAAAAAACCAGGAAAAACTAAGGTAAAAAAGTACCATTTTCCCCGACATTAAGACAATTCCTCCCGAGCCTCCCGGCGTAGCTTTGAGAAAATCGATCTTATGACGGTAACACCATTTAAAATTGAGGTACCCCAAACAGTCCTGGACGACCTGGCGGCACGACTGAAAAACACCCGCTGGACCGACGAGCCCGCCAATGCCGGCTGGAGCTATGGCACAAATCCCACCTATCTACGGGCATTGGTCGACTACTGGCAAACCCGGTACGACTGGCGCAAGCAGGAAGCGGCGCTAAACGCCTTCCCCCAATTCAAAACCGTCATCGACGGCATCAACATCCACTTCCTCCATGTCAAAGGAAAAGGCGCCAACCCCAAACCCCTGCTGCTGACCCACGGCTGGCCCGATAGCTTCTACCGGTTTTACAAGGTCATCCCGATGCTCACCGACCCCGCCGCCCATGGGCTGGACCCCAAAACATCCTTCGATCTGATCATCCCCTCCATCCCGGGGTTCGGTTTCTCGGACAGGATCGCGCAAAACAGCGACAAGACCGCCGTGCTGTGGGCAAAGCTGATGACGGACACGCTCGGCTACAAGACCTTCTTCGCGGCCGGCGGCGACATCGGATCGACGATCAGTAAATCCCTGGCGAACCAATATCCCTCAAATGTCACCGCCATCCATCTCACCGACGTAGGCTATCCCACGGGCATGGAAAATTGGTCGACCATGTCCGCAGCGGAGCAGGAATTCGGCAAATTCATCCAGCATTGGTGGTACTCGGAGGGCGCCTATGCGATGCTGCAATCTACCAAGCCGCAGACCTTAGGGTATAGCCTCAATGATTCACCCGTCGGCCTGGCCTCCTGGATCGTAGAAAAGCTGCACGGCTGGTCCGGCAGACCGGAGGACATGGACAGCCATTTTACGAAGGACGAGGTCATCACCAACGTCATGATCTACTGGACAACCCAGACCATCAATACGTCCGCACGGACCTATGCAGAAGAAGCAAGGGCGGCCTGGTCGGGCGGGCTCAGGTCCCAGCAGCACGTGGAAACGCCGACAGGTGTGGCCCTGTTCCCCGGCGAGGCCCCCTTCCCGGATGAATGGATCAATCGCATGGTGAATGCACAACGGATCGAAAGGATGAGCACAGGCGGCCACTTTGCCGCATGGGAGGCTCCCGAAACATGGGCCAAAGAGCTGCAAACCTTCTTCGGCAAATACTAAAAAGCCATTAAAAATCTTCGCCAGCGTCTGATCCAGCTCCGTCGCTTCCGCCTCCGTGGCGCTGTCATACCAGCCGATGATCTTACCGCTGGGCTCGGAAATAGCGCCATCGTGCCGCTCGACGATCCGGGCTGAGATACAGAGGCCTAGATCCATCCCCGGATACCCGCTGCAGGCGCGGGTTTTAGGATAGATCCCGTAAGAGCCGATCTGCTAACCGTAAATGAGGTCGGTGCTCTGGCCGACTTCGATGATGTAACCGTCCGGATCGCGCATGTAGCAGCGGATCTCGCCGTACTTGGGGATCGGCTCCGTGATGAATTCGGCACCACGGCTTTTCCATAGTTCGTAGCAGGCCTGGATATCCGCGACACGGATATTCATGAAGCTGTTGATATGGTCAGGATCGGGAGTGCTTAGCGTTACCGTGGGCTTGTCGGGGGTGGGGCCGCCGCCGACGTTGACCAGGAGCCAGGTATTGGCGAGCTGGATGTAAGCGGGCGCGCCGCTGCTGTCGCCGCTGCTTAGAATGCGGCCGCCGAAAACGGTTGCGTACCAACGGGCCGAACGGTCGATATCGGCCACGGTGAGGAAATGGGCGATGCTGATCCCCTCTTTTGGTGGCATCCGGTAGCTCTTTTGTTCGACCATTGTTTCTGGTTTTTTCGTATTCATACTTGTTGAAGATTGGTTCGATGGATGAAAAAAGACCGGAAAAAGTACAAATCGGGGACCGCTCCCGCTCGTAGCACAGGTCTGTACTTCGGGGCAGTGTTCTTCACTATTTGTGCTCCTGCACAAAGTTATTACCCTGCGGGTCTTGGCAAAGGAAATCTTCAGCTGTGGCTGACGGCGGCGGATGCTGCCACCGTGCTCAACCCTGGCGGTACAGCCGCTGCCAATGGGGATTTCATTGCGACCTGGAAAGATAAGAGCGGAAATGGCGCTGATGCCACGCAAACCACCAGCGGTATCCAGCCGGTGTACTGGACCAACCAACTCAATGGATCCGGCGCCATTATCTTTACGACCGAGGGCCAGTATCCGGTGGCTGTGCCCGGCGGCGCGTCTCTGACCGTGAGCAGGCTTCCCGCCGGATCGTATTTTGTGCGTATCCGCGCGGAGGGCAGTCCATCGTGCTGCCGTTCTTAAAGGAATAGGTTTTTATTTGGCCTGCCGGGTAAAGGCTGGATCGAGTGCGGGCGAATACTAAATAAATTAGCAAATCCGGTAACCGGCGTGTATCTTCGTTGTCCAATGGGCTACGCACGCATAACCATCCACCTGGTCGACGGCTCGAAGCGAACGGGTGTCCGCCGTTTCGAGGACCCGATGAATCTGCAGGATATCCGCATGCATGCCTTGCATCTCAGCGCGGAGGTCCTGGGCAGGGCTGCCATCGGGGACGTGATTGTGCAAGAGGTGCCGGCGACGGACCCGGCGGTCATTGCTCTTATCCTGGGGGAGGAGAAGAGGAACAGGCCCATTCCGCGGAGCGATGGCACGCATCCCTTTATCAAGCAGCAGAACCGCAAGCCGCGGCATTGAGTTATTCGGGACCGGGTTTAAAATAATTCCAGTTGGTTTTTGGCGCCGTTCGACGATGGTGCGCTGTCGGAGTCCGTCGCCTGCGCGGCATCGAAATTGCTGACGGAAATACCGAGCAGGCGGATCTTTTTGTCATCCACGCCCGAGCCGGTGAGCAGTTCCACCGCCGTATCGCGGATCGTGGCCAGGTCATCCGTCGCGGTGGCCAACGAGCGGCTCCGGGTGATCTGGCGAAAATCGGCATACTTGATCTTCACGGTGATCGTTCGCCCCTTGAGCTCGTTGCGGACCAGCCGCTGGCTCACGGTAACCGCGATCTTTTCCAGCTCCTGTACCATGTCCGCCAATGTTGTAAGATCCGCAGGAAAGGTATCTTCCGCGGCGAGCGATTTTGTCTCGCGGTCCGGCCGGACGGGACGCTCGTCGATCCCGCGGGCGATCTGATAATAAAAATGCCCGACCTTGCCGAAGTGCCGGACCAGCTCGGCCTCGTCTTTCTTTTTGAGATCGGCGCCGGTGAAAAGGCCCAGACTGTTCATCTTCGCCGCCGTGACCTTACCTACGCCAAAGAATTTTTCTACCGGCAGCGTCTCCATGAACGCTGCTACGCGCGAAGGCCCGATAAAGGTCTGTCCATCGGGCTTGTTCATATCGCTTGCCGTTTTGGCAAGGAACTTACTGATGGAAATTCCGGCGGAGGCCGTTAGATTCAGCTCCGATCTTATCGCTGCCCGGATGGCCGTGGCGATATCGATGGCCGAGCCGATGCCTTGTTTATCGACCGTGACATCGAGAAACGCTTCGTCCAAAGAAAGCGGTTCGATCAGGTCCGTGTAGCGGGAAAAGATCTCCCTGATCTGTTGAGAGACGAGCTTGTACACATCGAATCGCGGCCGGACAAAGATCACATGGGGGCAGAGCTCGAGCGCTTTTTTTGAAGGCATCGCGCTGCGGATGCCGAATTTCCGGGCCTCGTAGCTTGCTGTCGCCACTACCCCACCCCGCCCTTCCGGCGATCCGCCGACGACGACAGGCTTACCCCGGTAATCAGGGTTATCGCGCTGTTCGACGGAGGCATAAAATGCATCCATATCGATGTGGATGATCTTTCGTGGCATATTGACGGATCGAAATTACCTAAATAACGGCATATGCGCTACGGGTGCCATCGGGCTGCCATCGGGCGGCTTAGTGCAAAAAGGACCCGATATCCGCGTAGTGGGTGATCCGCCTGCGATCGTCGAGATCAGGGAACATCGTGATCCTGTCGTAAAGGACATAATCGATCCCGAGCTCTTTGGCCGCCCTGATCTCGTTTTCGGGATCGTCGCCGATGACCAACGAGTCTTGTGCCGACAGACCATGCCGCCCGATGATATCCGCGAATACCGACTTTTTCGTCAGGCGGGACGTCGTGGCATCGACGACATGGATCTCCCGGAAGTCCCGTTCGATGCCGAGGCTGCGGATCTTGCTCCATTGAAACCGGTGGAAGCCGGAGGTGACGAGGTAGCAGTCCATGGGCAACTCGCGCAAAATCGAATAGTCTTCGAAGGTAGCCATGGGTTTATCGTAGGTCATCGATGTCAACAGGGCATAACATTTGTTGGACAACTCTTCGGGGAAGCCGAATGCTTTTTCCACCAACTGAAAGGGTTTGCGTTGCATCATTGCTTCGATCTCGCCTAACCGCGGGCCGAGCAGGACGGAACCGGCGATCAGCCGGATCAACGGGGCCGCGGAATCTCTGTGGATAGCCGACACCGGATAGATCGTGTTGTCGAGGTCGATGAAGAGTGCTTTTTTCATTGGAAACCCCTAAATTTATGTATTCTTTTCCAATCCTTTATATGCAAGAAATCTCCAGTTTAGCAAAAGTCTCTACCGGTATCGAAGGTCTCGACGAAGTCACCGGAGGTGGATTTCCGGAAGGCCGGCCGATCCTGATCTGCGGGAGCGCCGGATGCGGCAAAACACTTTTCGGCATCCAATTCCTCGTAAAAGGCATTCTCGAGCAAAACGAACCGGGCGTGTTTGTAAGTTTTGACGAAACGGCTGCCGATCTCACCGCCAACACCTCTTCGCTGGGATTCGATCTGGACAAACTATCGGGTGAAGGAAAGCTCCGCGTCGACTACATCCGGATCGAGCGGTCGGAAATAGAGGAGACAGGCGAATACGACCTCGAAGGTTTATTTATCCGCCTCAACTATGCCATCGAAGCCATCGGCGCTAAACGGATCGTGCTGGATACGCTGGAGTCCCTGTTTTCGGGCATGGAAAACGAAGGGCTGCTCCGCGCCGAGATCCGCCGGCTTTTCAAATGGCTTAAAGACAAAGGGATCACCACGATCATCACCGGCGAACGGGGCGTGAATACCCTAACCCGGCAGGGCCTGGAAGAATATATATCGGATTGTGTGATCCTGCTGGACTTTAGGGTTGTGGACCAGATCGCGACCCGCAGGTTGCGGATCGTAAAATACCGCGGCAGCACCCACGGCACTAATGAATATCCCTTTCTCATCGACGAAAACGGGGTTTCCGTGATCCCGATCACTTCCCTGAAGCTCGATTATGGAACTTCCTCCGAGTTGATATCCACGGGTCTTAAACCGCTGGATGCCTTATTCAAAAAGGGCGGCTTCTATGAAGGCAGCAGCACCCTTATTACCGGCACGGCCGGAACGGCCAAAACGATCCTGGCCGGCTATTTCGCGCTTGGCAGCTGTCTGCGTAACGAGCGGGTCCTTATTTTCTCTTTTGAAGAGGCGCCCGAACAAACCATTCGCAATCTGCTGACCATCGGGATCGATCTAAGACCGTATATCGAATCGAACTTATTGCAGATCCATGCTTCACGGCCTACCTTATATGGCCTGGAGATGCATTTGCTCAACGTCAATAAACTGCTGACTGAATTCAACCCCAAAACGGTGATCGTGGATCCGATAAGCAGCCTCGTATCCGTGGGCAGCCCTGTGGAAGTAAAAGCCATGCTCGTCCGGCTCATCGATACCCTGAAGACCCGGCGGATAAACGCCCTGTTCACGTGTCTCATGAGCCACACCGGTATCGCAGCCGGCGACCAGGGAACCATCGAGGCGGTTTCTTCGCTGGCGGACAATTGGCTGTTTCTCGAGAATGGGCTGGTTAGCGGGAAAAGGCAGCGGTCGCTGCTCATCGTAAAATCGCGCGGCATGGAACATTACAACGACTCGGTGAATTTCACTATCTCTTCGGCGGGGATCAATTTCGCGGCTTCTTCAATACCAACGAAATCAAACTCAGCCCATGGAAAATGAACAAAGATGGGAACTCAGGCTCTATGTGGCGGGTTCAACGCCTAAATCCGTACTCGCCCTGAAGAATATCACGCGGTACTGCGAGGAAAATCTGGAGGGGCGATATTCCATCGAGGTCATCGATCTGTTGAAAACGCCGCAGTTGGCCGAGGGTGATCAGATCGTCGCCATCCCTACGCTTATCAGAAAAGTCCCCATACCCATCAGAAAGATCATCGGGGATCTTTCCGACGAAGAAAAGGTATTGGTGGGCTTGAACATCCGGCCGATGCCGCTGAAAAACAAACCATAATGGAAAACGAAGAAACTCTTGGGGAAGGTCGTCAAAAATTAGTCTTGCAACTATTTGTTTCGGGCATGTCGCCGAAATCGATGGAAGCAATAGAGAATGCAAGACGTATCTTCGACGAGAGCTGCAGCGAGTTCTTCGAGCTGGAAATTATAGACCTGTATAAGAATCCGGAAGCAGCCCTTTCACACCATGTGGTATTCACACCGTCGCTTGTAAAGTCTCTTCCATTACCTAAGAAGATACTCATCGGAAATCTCGCCGATTCCGAGAAAGTGATCAAGGCCCTGGGTATCACCTTCAAATAAACCAAATGCAGGATCCGTCCGTAAATAAGTTACTAGCAGAGATCGAGGAGCTGAAGGCGAAGCTTGCCGAAGCGGATCAGCTAATCCAGGCGATCAAGGATGGGGAGGTAGATGCCTTCGCTATAGGCTCCGACGCTGCCCCGGAGATCTATACCTTGCAGACCGGCGACTATGCCTATCGCATCCTGATCGAAGAGATCGGCGAAGGGGCGCTGAATGCCACCGAAGACGGGCTGATCGTCTATACGAACAAAACTTTTTACGAGCTGGTGGGCCTGCCCTACGAAAAGGTGATCGGAACATCTATCTTCGACTATGTCCATCCGGATTCGCTGGTTCCTTTCAGAGAATTGTTCCATGAAGCATTCAGGGGCAAGAGCAGGGGCGAGATCGAGCTGGCCGTCCGGGGCGCCGTGATCCCGGTGTTTATTTCGCTGACGAGCCTGCCGCCGAATCTGCCGACGGTGGGCATTATCGTCTCCGATCTTTCCGAAAAGAAAAGAAGCGAAGCGACCATCCGTCAATATCAAAAGAATCTCGAAGAAAAGAACGAGGCGCTCCAGCGCACCAATGAAGAGCTGGCCTCTTTTGCCTATGTCGCGTCTCACGATCTGCAGGAACCATTGCGTAAGATGCATCTCTTCACCACCCGCATCCTGGAACTTTCCGGAGATGGCTTTATCCCCGAGGTGACCGACTATTTCCGGCGTATCATGGAGGGGGCGAAAAAGATGCAGAACCTCATCCAGGCGCTGCTTCAATATTCCCGCCTAACCATCTCGGACGTAAAATTCGTCCGCACCGATCTCAATGTCCTGGTAGAGGACGTCAAGAACTCCCTGCTGGAGACCATCGAAGAGAACAAGGCAACCGTGGTGGTCTCAGAACTGCCCGAGGTTGCGGTGGTCCCGCACCAGATGAGCCAGGTCTTTTCCAATATCCTGCTGAATTCCATCAAATACAAAAGAGCGGGCGCCGACCCTTTTATAACGATCTCCACGGAGCTCGTCGACACGGACTCCGTGCAGATCCCCGGTATGCGTAAGGCGCAACGATTCTGGCAGATCAGCGTGGCGGACAATGGCATTGGCTTCGATCCCATTTTTGCCGAACGCATCTTCGAGGTTTTCCAGCGGCTCCATAGCACGCACGAGTACCAGGGAACGGGAATCGGCCTGGCCATCTGCCGCAAGATCATGCAGACACATAGCGGACATATCACGGCGAAAGGAAGGCCGGGCGAAGGTTCCGTTTTCAATCTCTATTTACCGCTAAATCTTTGACCGGTATGCCTCCTACGGGATTTTGCTCAGTTGAGCGAGGATCGCGGGGAAGATGCGGCGGATGAATGTCTCCGACCGCTCTATCGCCTGCTTGTTAGCGGCATTCTCGTTGATGACGACTATGGCCTTCAGCGAGGGAAGAATGACCACAAACTGGCCGCCCCAGCCCATTCCATATAGGAAGGCGGTCCCGTGGTACACGGCATGGTAATAATCCAACGCATAGGTGGAGCCTTCGAAACCCCAGGTGGAGGGATAGGTTATATCCGGGTCGAGGATGAGCTGCACCCATTTTTTCGGGACGACCTGGCGGTTATCGTAAACGCCGTTGTGTAAGAACAGCTCACCGATCTTCAACAAATCCGCCGACCGCAGGAATATGCCTTTGAGCCCGCTGCCGTCGTAAGTTCCATCCCGCATTTGCAGCCACCGGAATTCCGTGATGTTCAATGGGGCAAACAGATATTTGATAGCAAACTCGCGAATATCCATATGCGTGGCTCTGGTGATGATCGCAGAAAGCAGGTAGCTTGCCGCATTGTTGTAGTGCCACTCCTTGCCCGGTTCGCCTGCCAACGGCTGTTTCAAGACATAGCCAGCCGGATCCTTTTGTTTCAGGAAATGATGGATGCCGAAGGGGCTTTTTAAATTCTCGTGCCAGAGCCCGGAAGCCTGGTTCATGACGGCACGGATGGTGATCTCGCTTTTTCGCGGATCGGCATCCTTTTTGAGCTCGGGAAAAATATCGACCAGTTTCTCATCCACCGAGGAAAGATAACCCTTGTCTATGGCGATACCGATGAGCAGGGAACAGATGCTCTTCGTGAGGGACTGCTCGCTGAACAGGGTCGCCGAGTCGTAACCCTTAAAATAACGCCGGTAGATGATCCTATCATTTTGGGCTACTATTATGGAATAGACGCCGGGGTTGTTTTCCAGGCCGGCAGCCGTATCGATCGCTGACTGTGATTGCGGATGCGGCTGGGCTTGCGGCTGGGCTTGCGGCTGGGCGGATAAACGCAGGACGCACAGGAGGCCGAAGCTAAAGAATAGGACGAGTTTTATCATCTGATGGGGTTATGAATGTCGGTGAGCAAATTGGCCGACGGGGTGAAGGCGGAAAAGCCCATTGAAGAGCTTGTCCGCTTCCTGACGGCTTTCCGCGGTGATCGAGATCGTGTTTCGATTGTCGTTCTCCGTTACTTTTCCCATGCGCTCCATGACGTCGCTCCCCAGCAACACATTGTTTTTGCCGGCCGGCAGGGCGATGTGCATGATCCGCTGTGCGTCGTTTTGGGGGATCGGGTGTTCGGGGCTCGAGAGGTCTTTGTAGCGTACGAGCCTTTCCACCTTTAACGTGGTCTTGTTCATGGTCTTTTTCTTTTTTGTGTTTTCGGTTTTGTTTTCGGTTTTGTTTTTGACTGCAGCTGGCCCAGCAACTGGCCGAGGGCGGTGAACTGGTGCTCCCACTCCTTCCGGTAGGGTTCGATCCAGCTGGCCACCTGCCCGAGCTGGGCCAGTTTTGCTTCGCAATACCGCTCGCGGCCCTGCTGCCGGATGATGATCAGCCCGCATTCCGTAAGCACCTTGATGTGCTGCGAGATGGCAGGGCGGCTCACGGAAAAATTCTCCGCGATCGAATTCAGGTTCAGGGTCTGATGGGCCAGCAACCCGATGATGTCCCGTCGAATGGGGTCGGCAATGGCCTGGAATACGTCTCGTCTCGCTTGCATGGATATATATGTAAGTACTTGCTTACAAATATATGCGTAGGATTTACTTACGCAAGTTTTTTAATTTTTTTGGGGGAGGTTAAAAAAGAAACCTGCCCGGCTTTTGAGGCGGCGGGCAGGCAGGTCCAGGAGTCTACAAAAAACTGTTCTCTATATTGGTCTTTCAGGAATAATCGGGTTATAGGAGTTTCCTGTATAAAAGACAGTTAAAAGCTCGTGTAGGTCCTAGCGGTAGCGGCTTTTTTTTTGTTATTCCTACGTAGTGCGTATCGAAATGGGTGGCAGGCTTATTGCAAAACCAATACTGGGAGCTACAATTACCAATTATAAAACTATTTGAACATGGAAAACTCCAATCAGCAAAAACAGACAAAGAATCCAGGCCAATCCAGCCAAACGGAGGACAAGCAAAATCAGCAACAAACGAAAAAGCCCGGCATGGAGAAGAATGCGAGCCAGGACGGGATGGGTGACCGTTCGGACGTAACGGGTCAGAAACAGGACAGCGATGTCGATGAAAGAACGAATGTGGAAAAACGCGGCGGCGACTATCAAGGCGGAACGCAAAAGCAGGGCACGGGTAAAAGCGGCCAAATGGATCAAACCGGTTCACGCGGGGTTGAAAACCAGTCTAAGGGCCAGCATCAGCCTTATGACACGGACAATGACCAGGACATCGATTCCGACCGGCAGACACAATCCGGCCGAACGGGCCAGACGGACAAGAACAGCCAGGGAGGCTCGGAAAGCAATAAAGAGGGCAATCGTCCTTCCGGCAATAAAAACAACCCGTCGAAATAAGTTTTACCCTGATCTACGACGAGCAGCCATTCTCAGCCGGTGGCTGCTTTTTTGTTATAAAAAAATCCCCGCGCGGTTTGGCGCGGGGACCAGTAATACTGTGCGTGCTAAGGTCGATCAACGTACAACAATTGTGTCCTATAAAAATAGCGCGCATATCGGGGAAGTGCAAGTGAACTTCGATTTTATTTCGGCGGTTATCCCTTATTGTGATCGACTGATACTCTATTCGTTTGCTGCATCGCGGCTGGCCCGCCGTCCTACCATCAATGGAGACACGGTCTATTTTGTTTTCCTATCAAAATAAATTACTAACTTATTTAGTATTCCCTTATCTTTGTGCTTTAGTTTTCCCATTTATTGAGGGGCTGGACCACTGCACCGGTTCGGCCCTATTTTGGTTATAAAATTGTCTTGCCGCTATTCCATTGCCAAATGCGGTGTTGCCACCGATTTGCCTTCGGGTAAGAGCACAAGCATGAGCAGGACCAATGCCGCAAAAACCAGGATCATTCCTATTCCCGCGTGATACGCCGTTTGCCAGCCTTGCGGGGCGAAATAGAAGAACACCCCGCCGATGATGCTCACACCGAGGGCCGAGGCCGTCTGCTGAAAGGTCGAGTAGACACCCGCGGCGGCGCCGGCATATTCCGCGGGCACGCTCTTCAGGCCAACGTTCATCAGGGAGGGAAGGATCAAGCCGTTCCCGAGGCCCCAGAGACTCATCAGCAATACGATGAGCCCGGCGCTTGTTCCGGGTTTCCACAGCGCTAGCTGAAGGATAAAGCTCAGGGCCATAATAAGGATGCCTGTTTGCAACACGCGTTTGCCGAAGCGGATGATCAATCTGGCAGCAGCCATCGACGCGGCCATGAACAGGATACCGGGGAGGATAAAATACAAACCACAGTCCGCGGCTGAGACGCTCAGGCCTTTTTGCAGATATACCGCGCTCAGCAGCAGGTAGGCCGTGTGCAACATGAAGTGGAACAAAACGGCCAATAAACCGGTGTTGAAATCCCGGATCCTGAACAGCCGGACATCGATGAGCGGATTGCGGTTTTCCCGGAGCTTCCTTTTTTGATCATTCACGAAGTAGATAAAGATGCCGAATGAAAGGACGATCAGGGCGATGCTCCAGAACGGCCAGCCGGCCTCACGGCCCTGGATCAGCGGATAGATCAGACTAAACAGCGCCAGGGTGAGGATGACGATCCCGGAATAATCGAATTTGTTGCCGGTGTGCCGTTGCGTTTCCGTGAGATAGCGCTTCGCCGCTACAAGCGTTAGGGCGCCGATGGGCAGGTTGATGAAAAAGATCAGCCGCCAGCCCTCCACTACCCCATGGATGTCCGACAAATAACCACCCAGCACCTGGCCGATGATGGCGGCCGCGCCAAGGGTAATGCCAAACAAGCCGAAGGCCTTCGCCCGCTCTTTGGTATCGGTGAACAGCACTTGTATGAAGGCGATGGCCTGCGGCACCATGAACGAGGCACTCATTCCCTGGAGGAAGCGGGTCTCGACCAGCTGGAAACCCGTTGCCGAAAGGCCACAGAGACAAGAGAAGAGGGTAAACAAAAGCATTCCCCAGAAGAACACTTTCTTACGACCGAAATGGTC
>JAICXX010000212.1 GCA_025934485.1 Chitinophagaceae bacterium | reverse complement strand
GAACGAGATCGCGCTGCTCTGCGAACGCCTCGGCGCCGACGTCGATATGGTCCGCCGCGGTATCGGCAGCGACGAACGCATCGGCAAACGCTTCCTCTTCCCCGGCATCGGCTATGGCGGCTCCTGCTTCCCCAAAGACGTACAGGCGCTGGTGAAGTCCTCGCAGGAAGTGGACTACGAATTCCGCATCCTCGACGCCGTTATGGACGTCAACGAAAAGCAGAAATTGCACCTGATGCCCAAGATCAGCAGGTTTTTTAAAGACAACCTTAAGGGAAAACATTTCGCACTCTGGGGGCTTGCCTTTAAACCCAATACGGATGATATCCGGGAAGCCCCGGCCCTCTATATGATCGACGCCCTTGTTAAAGCCGGCGCCACCGTCAGCGTATTCGATCCCGAAGCCATGAACAACGTCAGGAACCTCCTTGGCAACAAAGTCACCTACGCCGAGACTCAGTATGAAGCCCTCGAAGGCGCCGACGCCCTGATCATCGCCACGGAATGGAACGAGTTCCGCACCCCCAACTTCCTCAAGATCGTGACCTCGCTCAAGAACAAGGTCATCTTCGACGGCCGCAATCTTTTCGATATCGCCGCGATCCGGGAACTGGGCTTCTATTACGAAAGCGTGGGCCGCGCTCCGGCTGACCCTGCCAAATAACCTAAAATTACTACCATGAGCAAACAGCGTGTATTGATCACCGGTGCGGCAGGATTCCTCGGATCACATCTCTGCGACCGTTTTATCGCCGAAGGTTATCATGTTATCGGCATGGATAACCTGATCACCGGTGATCTGCGGAATATCGAACACCTCTTCAAGCTGGAGCAGTTCGAATTCTATCACCACGATGTCAGCAAATTCATCCACGTCCCGGGTGAACTGAAATATGTTCTGCATTTCGCCTCGCCCGCCAGCCCCATTGATTATCTCAAGATACCTATCCAAACCTTGAAGGTTGGCTCTTTGGGTACTCATAACTGTCTCGGTCTTGCTAAATCGAAAAATGCCCGGATGCTCATAGCCTCTACTTCGGAGATCTATGGCGACCCGCTGGTCCACCCGCAAACGGAGGAATACTGGGGTAATGTGAATCCCATCGGCCCCCGTGGCGTTTACGACGAAGCCAAAAGGTTTCAGGAAGCCATGACCATGGCCTATCATAACTTCCATGGCCTCGAGACCCGCATCGTCCGTATCTTCAATACCTACGGACCGCGTATGCGGCTCAACGACGGCCGTGCCCTGCCCGCCTTCATCGGCCAGGCCCTGCGCGGTGAAGACCTCACCGTTTTCGGCGATGGCAGCCAAACCCGCTCCTTCTGCTATGTCGACGATCTCGTGGAAGGCATCTACCGCCTCCTCCTCAGCGACTACCACCTGCCGGTGAACATCGGCAACCCGTCCGAGATCACGCTGAAGCAATTCGCCGAAGAGGTCATCGCCCTCACCGGCACAAAACAAAAGATCGTTTACAAGCCCCTTCCCGTCGACGACCCCAAACAACGCCGGCCCGATATCACCCGCGCCAAGGAGATCCTGAACTGGGAACCTAAGGTGGAACGCCGGGATGGATTGAAAAAGACCTACGAGTATTTCAGGTCGCTGCCCCCCGAAGAATGGGCGCGTCAACCAAAGGAATTCGTCAGCAGAAGCTAATAAACACACCGAACAACGACAATGAACGAATCCAGGATCTACGAAGACCTTCTCGGCAAAAAAGCGAAACTGGCCGTGATCGGATTAGGATATGTAGGCCTTCCCATCGCCCTCGAGTTCGCCCGGAAGATTTCCGTCATCGGTTTCGATATCAACGCCAAACGTGTCGCCCTGATGCGCCAGGCCATCGACCCCAGCAAAGAGGTCGACGCCGCCGAGTTCAAGGACCGCGACATCGTCTTCACGGATGATACCGAAGTGCTAAAACAGGCCCGTTTCTTTATTGTCGCCGTTCCGACCCCGGTAGATAAATATAACGTACCCGATCTCAAACCCCTCGTCGGCGCTTCCACTACAGTAGGAAAAGTGCTCAAGCGGGGTGACTACGTCGTGTACGAGTCGACGACCTACCCCGGCTGTACGGAAGAGGACTGTTTGCCCCTGCTGGAGAAATACTCCGACCTGCATCTGGACAAAGGCGACTTCTGCCTCGGTTACTCGCCGGAACGCATCAACCCCGGGGATAAGAAGCATACCCTTCGCACCGTCGTTAAAGTAGTATCGGGAAACACTCCCATCGCCCTCGAAGAGATCGCGAAGACCTATGACCTCGTGGTCGAAGCAGGCACCCACCGTGCGCCGTCGATCAAAGTCGCTGAAGCCAGCAAGATCATCGAGAACACCCAGCGCGATCTCAACATCGCCCTGATGAACGAATTGTCGCTTATCTTCGATCGCATAGGGATCAACACCTATGATGTCATCGAAGCCGCCGGCACTAAATGGAACTTCCTGAAATTCCAGCCCGGGCTCGTAGGCGGCCATTGCATCGGCATCGACCCCTATTACCTCACGCACAAAGCGGCAGCCCTCGGCTATGAATCCAAGGTCATCGCCTCCTCCCGATATATCAATGACGATATGGCGCGCTACGTCGCCCGTAAGATCATCACCCATGTCCTGCGCATCTCGAATGAGCCAAAGGTCCTCGTGAAAGGCGTGACCTTCAAAGAGAATGTAAGCGATATCCGCAATTCCCGTATCGTGGAAACGGTCAAGGAATTGCTGGCCTTCAATATTAAAGTGGACGTTGAAGACCCCTACGCGGAAGAAGAGGAGGTACACGAGGAATACGGCCTCCACCTCGCAGCCGGACTTCGCACCGACTACGACGCCGTGATCATCACCGTACCCCATTCACAATACATACGGCTCGACGACGCCTATTTTTCATCGATCACCCGGGAAGGTGCGCTCGTCGCCGATCTCAAAGGAATCTATAAGAACAAGATCACCAATAGGAAATATTGGAGTTTATAATGGCAGCATTTAAGAAAACCATCCTCATCACCGGCGGTGCCGGATTCATCGGCTCACACGTAGTCCGACTCTTCGTGACGAAATATCCCGACTATCACATCGTCAACCTCGACGCGTTGACCTATGCCGGAAATCTGGGTAATCTCAAAGATGTTCAGAGCGCGCCGAACTACAGCTTCGAAAAAGGCGACATTATCGATGAGACCCGTATCAAAGCGCTCTTCGATCAATACGCCTTCGACGCTGTGATCCACCTGGCCGCCGAAAGCCATGTCGACCGCTCCATCATGGACCCGCTGGCCTTCGTCCGCACGAACGTACTTGGAACGGCCAACCTGCTCAATATCGCCAGCAAAGCCTGGAAAGGAGACTACGGAGGCAAGCTGTTCTATCATGTGTCCACGGACGAGGTCTATGGCTCGCTGGGCGCCGAAGGATTTTTTACTGAAGAGACCCCTTACGACCCCCGGTCGCCATACTCCGCCTCGAAGGCATCCTCGGATCATTTCGTGATGGCATGGTACCATACCTATGACATGCCCGTGATCCTCTCAAATTGTTCAAACAACTACGGCAGCAACCATTTCCCGGAGAAGCTGATCCCGTTAATGATCAATAACATTCTTCATAATAAGCCCCTCCCGGTCTACGGCAAGGGCGAGAACGTCCGCGACTGGCTGTTTGTCGAAGACCATGCACGGGCCATCGATACCATCTTTCACAAAGGCAGGATCGGTGAGAAGTACAATATCGGCGGCTTCAACGAATGGAAGAACATCGATATCGTCCATCTCCTCTGCGGCATCATGGACAAGAAATTGAACCGCCCCAAAGGGACTTCTGCCGGACTGATTACCTTTGTAAAGGATCGGCCGGGACACGATCTCCGCTATGCGATCGATGCTACCAAGCTCAACCGCGAACTGGGTTGGACACCCTCCCTCCAGTTCGAAGAAGGGCTGGAAAGAACGGTGGACTGGTACCTGGCACACCAGGACTGGGTGAAGGAAGTGACCTCCGGCGACTACCAGAAATACTATAACGAACAATACGTTAAACGATAAGGAATGCCTTTCAAAACGAGCGAGATCCCCGGCCTGCTGATCTTTGAACCCGCTGTATATAAAGACGACCGCGGCTATTTTTTTGAATCTTACAACGAAGAGATCTTTCGCAGACAAGGCATCGACATCCGTTTTGTACAGGATAATCAATCCTATTCGTGTTACGGCGTGATCCGCGGTCTACATTGTCAACTCGAACCCTATGCTCAGGCAAAGCTTGTCCGCGTCCTCCAGGGCCGGATATTGGACATCGCCGTCGATATCCGAAAGGGATCACCGACCTATGGCAAATACGTAAGCATCGAGCTCTCGTCGGATAATAAGCTGCAATTCCTGATCCCGCCGGGCTTTCTTCACGGATTTTCCGTCCTCAGCGAAACGGCTGACGTCGCCTATAAATGCGACAACTTCTACAACCAGGGGAGCGAGGCCGGCATCCGCTACGACGCGCCCGAACTGAACATCGACTGGCAAGTCCCCCCGGGTAAGGCCATCGTGTCGTCCAAGGACCTCGAGTTGCCCAACCTAAGCGATATGCGCAATACCTTTCAATACAAAGGCTAGTGAAAAAGATCCTTGTTACCGGAGCAAACGGCCAGCTCGGCCGCGAACTACAGATCCTCGCCGCCCAGCACCCCGCGTTCGAATTCATATTCGCGGACCGATCCGTTTTGCCCATTGACGACCAACAAGCCATCAGCGATTTTTTCGCCCTTCACCAGCCCGCCTGGTGCATCAATTGCGCCGCCTATACCGCGGTAGACAAAGCAGAGAGCGATAAAGAAAATGCCTTTCGCATCAACGGCGACGCCCCGGGCTGGCTCGCGACCGCTTGCCGCACCGCCGACGCCCGGCTCATCCATATCTCGACCGACTACGTCTTTCCGGGTAACTCCGCCACTCCGCTAAAGGAGAACGACACCACCGGTCCCATCAATGTCTACGGCGCTTCGAAGCTGGAAGGTGAGCGCCGCGCGCTCGAACAATACCCTGATGGCACCCTTATCATCCGCACTTCCTGGGTCTATTCCGAATACGGCAACAACTTCGTAAAGACCATGATCAAGCTGATGAAGGCACGCCCCGCCATCAACGTCGTTGCCGATCAGTTCGGTTCGCCTACCTACGCCGCCGATCTCGCCGCTGCCATCCTTCACATCGTCGACGCGCCCCGCTTCATCCCCGGCATTTTCCACTACAGCGACGAAGGTCGCATCAGCTGGTATGACTTCGCCGTGGCGATCAAGGGCAGGATCGAAAGCGCCTGCGCCGTCAATCCCATCCCCACCAGCGAATTCCCTACACCCGCCACCCGTCCCAGCTTCTCGCTCCTCGACAAGACCCTCATCCGACACACCTATGGCCTCTCGATACCCGATTGGCAGGCCAGTCTCGACATTTGCCTGTTCCGGCTTTTGTCAAACGATGCCTTTACTCGATCTTGATCAGCTTTTGCGTATACCGTTGGGTCCCCGCCTGTACTTCCAGGATATAGATGCCCGCAGGAATATTCCCCAGTCCGTTGATCCAAAATAGATTCGGTCCCGCCTGTCCGGCAAGTTGTCCTGTTTGGACCACATGCGCATACAGATCCAGGATACGATAGTCGACCCTGGTTGCCGTCGTTAGCGGTACCCCGAATTGTATGGACTGACTAAAGGGATTGGGCTGCACGGTGAGCAACGAATTCGGGTCGATGCTATGTAACGCAAGCATCTCGGAATAGACCTTGGCGCCACCTGTTGTCTCTAACTGTAACCGGTAGTAGTCGACACCCGTCCCCGGATGGGTATCCTGCCAGCTAAAGGGTAGGGTGGAGACCGTGCTGTCGACCGCCAGCTGGGCCAGGGTGACGAATTGCTGTCCGTCGCCGCTTCGCTGGACCGAGATGGTCGAACCTGCTTGCGCATCCTGTAGCGTCCAGTGCAGCTTGTTGACGTCGTTGCCTGCCTCACCATTGAAATCGACGAGCGTATTGGCAAGGACGGTCCACTCGCTCAGGATCAGCGGTGTCGGAATGCCCTCCCCGGCCTGGTCCGGCACATCATTGCCATCCGGGTCGGAGTTCAGCGCCGCATTATAATCGGAAGAGTCCCGGACCTTTTCGCCAAAGAGCGTGCCCGTAGCCGTGGCAATGGCACTATTGTAATACGTCGTATTCAGATTGGGATTGCTCAGGAACACCGTGACACGCACGATCGCGGAATCCGGCGGACTGGCGACCATCGTACCTCCGGCGGCGAAAAGCAAAGTATCTGTTGAACCATTGAAGGCCGGATTTATCGCCATGCCCGCAGGCAGTGTTCCCACCGCGGCGACGCCGGCGCCATGGAAGGCACTCCCGAAGACGGCCGCCAGGTTATCCGATACCTGGACATTCGTGAGATTGACATTACCATAGTTCCGCACCTTCACATTGTACTGCACCTGCCAGAGATTGCCGCTGACATTCTGTACAGAAGACACGTTCTTGGCGGCGCCCACACCCGTGATCAGCGTAGCCATGTCCGTAGAGGAAAAGATCGTGCCGCCCGCGGTACCCGGAGGCGCCGTGACATTGGTCAGTGCGATCGTGCCGGAGGCCACGTTGATCTGCTGATAAGAACAGGTGGTGCCGTTGTTGGTGATCGACGCGATCAGGTTGCCGTTCGCATAAGCCAGGCCCACCACGTAGGCTTTGTTGGGAAAGGTCATAGCCCCCAGGTAGGTAGCATTTAGGACTCCCGATGAATAAGTGCTATAGGGCAGGGTGAATAGCTTGTTGTCGATCGCCAGATACATGACCCCGGTAGGTGTGATCACGTAATCACTATTTTGAGTATTGATAGTGACGCCCGCCGGAAAGGTGATCTGAACACTTGGGCCAAACGAAGGGGGGCTGAAGCTGTTGATCTGCCGCAGATAGACTTTGTAAGGCGCGCTGCCGGTAGAGAATTCCACCTGGTAGCCCGTCCCCGTCACCGTATTGAAGTCCAGCCCTACGACAAAGTCATTGCTGAACGTATACACGGGGGCCAGCGGACCCGTGGGACAGGTTCCCGGCGTCCAGTTCCAGATGACCGAGTTGTTCCCGGTGGTGGTCTCGATATAATACACCTGTTGGTTCACCGGGTCGAAGGCCGTGCTTCCCGATTGCGGCGAAAAAATGGCCCCGGTGGTCGGGTCTTTGAGGCTTGGTGGTGTACACACGTTGAGGTTGGTAAGGGTCTGCGTCGAAGTATTGTAGTTGAACACCCGGTAACTATTATTCGACCCGCCGCAGTCTTTCCCCATTCCCATAGGCGTGGCGACGGTAGCGGTCAACTGCGCCTGTGCACAGAGCACGCCCGTCAACGTCATCATTAGCAACAGCCCTCGGATGCACGATAAAGGGTAAAAAGTAATTTTCGTTTTCATCAGGATGGATTTAAAGTTTATTTCTTGCAGGATTTATTTTTTTATCATCTTCTGATACGCTCGTTGGTTCCTGTTGTTGATCAGCAGGACCATATAGATACCAGGCGCCCACTCGTCGCAGGGGATTACCGGAGTTCCGCATGGGATCTGCCCCATTTTGACCACCTGCCCCGAAGCGTCATAGATGACGAGGTTCAGGGGAAGATGATCACTGAAGGTCGCCGGGATGGACAGGCTAAAAGACCCCGTGGCCGGGTTGGGCAGGACCGTCAGTGCTCCCGGTCCGGCGGCTGTCCCGTTTACTTCGCTGATAGCGGAATAGGTCTGGCCTCCGCCCTGCTCCAGTGCCAGTATGCGGTAAAAATCGGCGCCTCTCCCCGGATCGGGGTCGGTAAAACTGCCCAGGTATTGGCCGTTAGCGGAAGCAATAGCTTCCTGCTGGCCGATCGACGAAAATTGAGTGCCGTCGGCGCTCTTCTCGATGACAAAACTTTGCAGCGGCAAGTTCGTCGTAACGTTCCAGCTCAGGAGATTGACACCGGCCCCCGGCATGGCCTTCAGCTGGATATCCATCAACGGTAAAGTACTTATTTGAGTCATAGAGCTGGCAGTGGCCAGCACCACGCTGTTAGGGTCGAAGGTCATACTCGTTGGCGTCCCGGACAGGTTGAAATGGGCGACACTGCCAAATGCAGCGCCGGTGGCGGAATTGTAGAGTGTTCCTCCCTGGTCGATGAGCACCACGGTAGTGTCGAGCCCGCCCGTGCCCTTGATCTCGATAGGCACCGGCATATCGAAATGTCCTTGTCCCGATACCGTAGGCGACTGAACGAGGTTGAGATAGATGCCATTTTTTACATAGTCGTAGTTTACCGCGTAGGTGACCCGCCCTTTGTTGTTCACCCATTCCTGGAAGAAATTGTTCAGATCGAATCCCAGTCCCTGCACCTGCTGCTGCATATAATACTTCAGCGAATCAACGGAAGTAAAATTGTAAGCGAGCCCCGGCGCGTTCACATAATTATATAGCGCAGTATAGAAATGGGTATCTCCCAGCCAGGCCCTGAGCATCGATAGGGTCATAGCGCCTTTTTCATAAGGCTGGTTCAACGAGCTCGAGGGGATGAAGATGTTGTCGACATTCGCGATGCTGGAGACGACCGTGGTAGAAGTGTTCGTTACCGAGGTTTTTAGACTCTGTCTCGCGGCGAGGGCCGTCGAAGCGCTTTGCAGCTGCTGGGGATAGATCACGTACTGGAAATATTCGGCAAAACCTTCATTCAGCCAGATCATATGCCAATCGTTGGTGGTCAGCTTGTCCCCGAACCATTGATGCGAGAGCTCATGCGCGAGAATGGAGGCCGTATAGGCACCGCTGGCCACAAAGGTCATCGTCTGCACCTCCAGCGCGCCGCCGAAATTCGTACATTCGGCGGTGCCGTATTTCTCCTTCAGATACGGATAGTCTGTGTTCAACAGGTTGACATAGGCCGGTATCAGGCTTGAAAGGACATTCAGGGCATTCTGGTTGGTCGTTGTATTCCCTTCCGGGAAAAGGAAATTGTGTACGGGGAGCGCCGTTGTCGACGTGAGCCCCGTGTTGATCGTAAACGCATAGTCCTGGTAGTTAGCGACGGAAAAATTGACCAGATAGGTGGCTATCGGGACCCGCGTTTTCCAGGTCGAGATTTGTATGCTGCCGGATGTGGTCTGTATCAGCACCCCGTTGCCACCGACCATATAGCCGGTAGGCGTAGTGACGATCATATCCACCCCGGAATCGATCTTGTCTACCAGCGAGTCTTTACAAGGCCACCAATCGTGACCCGTGAACGACTCACTCAGCGTATAGATAATATAATTACCCGAGGAGTGTTGGGCGCGGTTGTAGCCGCTGGGGATCGAGGTAGTGGGCGTCACCGGCGTCCCGTGGTAATTGATGGTGACGGAATCCCGCGTCCCTTTGACGGCGATGGCTGCCGGGAACGAGATCAGCAGCACGTTGCCCGCGTGCGAATAGTCTGCTGCCGGCAAGGCCGAACCATGGTAGACGATGGACGTAACGTTCATCGCCTGGTCCAGGTCGAAACCGATCTGGGCGAGGGCAGGAGCCGTCGTGTTGAAATAAGTAGTTACCGAGCCGCTGGTAATGGCGGCGGAAAGGGCGGGATTGACCGTGAGGCTGATGCGGTCATAGATGACATTGTAAGTCGATGGGTAGGCAAACGCTGCGAATCCGGTAAAGCACGACATCGTACAAAGCAAAATACTAGTCGGTACGGTTTTCATACGTTTCAAGGGATAGGATTAAATAAGCACGAAACTAGACAATTGATGTGCCACCGGCTAGCGCGCAGAATTGAATTTTCTGGATGCCGGCTAAAATTATCACTGATGCCCCATAAGAGTAAATCCAGACTCGGCCACCACAGGCACATGACGAGAAGCCCTTTAGACCGGCACTATAGTACATCGTTGCTAAGCACTGTCGATAAATAGCGATGCCCAAAACCCAGCGCTCCAAGCCCCTT
>JAICXX010000027.1 GCA_025934485.1 Chitinophagaceae bacterium | reverse complement strand
GGTCCTGCAGATCGGGCTGCTGCTGATCGAAACGGTCGCAAGATTCTATTTCAGCTTCATTACTGCCTGGCTGGGCCAGACGGTCGTTCGGGATTTGCGTGTGGATGTCTACAAAAAGGTCATTGGGCTGAATCTCTCGCAATTCGACAAGACGCCCATAGGCACCCTGACGACCCGGACCATCAATGACATAGAAGCCATCAACGATATCTTTTCCGATGGGCTCATCCCGCTGCTGGCGGATGTCCTGTCGATCCTGTCGATCCTGATCTTTATGTTCTGGACAAGCTGGCGGCTGACCCTCGTTTGTCTTTCGCCGTTTCCCTTTTTGATCGTGGCGACCTGGCTCTTCAAGGAATCGGTAAACAAGTCTTTTATCCGTGTACGGAATGCCGTGGCTGCGTTGAATGCCTTCGTACAGGAGCATATCACGGGGATGCAGATCGTCCAGACCTTTGCGGCGGAAAAACGAGAGGCCCTGAAATTCAACAAGATCAACCGCGAGCATCGGAACGCCAATATCAACGCCATCTTCGCCTATTCCGTGTTCTTTCCCGTGGTGGAGATCATCCTGGCCTTGTCCACCGGGTTATTGGTCTGGAGGGGTGCGACCTGGGTTCATCAGATGCCGAAGGATCAGGCTTTACTGATGAGCGGGATGATCGTCTCTTTCTTTCTGTATCTGAATCTTCTTTTCCGCCCGCTTAGGGTAATGGCCGATAAGTTCAACGTATTGCAGATGGGGATGGTCGCCAGCGAGCGGGTGTTCAGGGTGCTGGACAACCCGGACGTGATAACGACCCAGGGCGATTTCGCGCCTATGCGGGTGCGTGGTAAAGTGGAGTTCGACAAGGTCAATTTTGCCTATGTCGCGGGCCGGTATGTGCTGAAGGATATTTCTTTCACCATGCAAGCCGGCGAGACGGTGGCCATCGTAGGCCATACCGGCAGCGGCAAGACCTCGATCATCAGTCTTCTCAACAGGCTTTATCATATTCAGGAGGGAGAGATCAGGATCGATGATGTCCGGATCGAAGATTACCGGTTGGATGCCCTTCGAAAGAGCATCGGCGTGGTCTTGCAGGATGTGTTTCTGTTCTCCGGCTCCGTAGTGGACAATATCACCCTGCGCAACGATGCGATTCCCATGGAAAAGGTCGTGGAAGCGGCAAAGCTCATCGGCATGCACGATTTCATCATGCGGTTGCCGGGTGGCTATCATTACAATGTCATGGAGCGGGGCAGTTCGCTTTCGCTGGGGCAGCGCCAACTCTTGTCGTTCATCCGGGCGTTGTTGTACGATCCTTCGATCCTGATCCTTGACGAGGCAACGTCCTCCGTGGACACCGAGTCCGAGCAGCTGATCCAGGAGGCCATCGACAAGCTGATCGCTGGCCGAAGCTCGATCATCATTGCTCACCGGCTTTCTACCATCCGCAAAGCCAGTCAGATCATCGTCCTCGATAAGGGCGAGATCCGCGAGGTCGGCACTCATGAAGAGCTTTTGGCCAAGGGCGGGTTTTATGCCAAGCTGCATGAGATGCAGTTCCGGCCGGACCACGGTTCCGGCGCCGCGGCCAAGCGGAAAGTGTCTTAAAAACACATTTCAAATCACTGAAGATCAGTGCGCCCAGCACCAGATCATATCCGATGTGTTTGTGACCGGATCGATCCATCTCACGTGTCTAACCTTTTTTTAATGTTCTTTTCATATTCTGGCCCTCCCCCCCTATCTTTGCAGCAAATTTTTGAGAAGGTATGGTATCTAGGAGGTTCAAATCGTTATTGGTCGCGGCTTTCAGCCTTTTTAGTATACTTTTTTCTAATGTGTCTTATGCCGGGGATTGGAACCCTTCCAGCCAGATTTTGGAGCACATCTCCGACGCTCACGAATTTCATTTCTTTACGCTCAATAAAAAGCCGGTTACCATCCCGCTGCCGGTGATGGTGTATTCAAAAGACAAGGGCTGGTCGGTATTCATGTCTTCCCGCTTCGAACATGGCGAACAGACCTATGACGGTTACCGGCTGCTCGAAGAAGACTATATCAAGGAGAACAAGCTCGATCCGGCTATCTTCAAGAACGGTAAGATCTATGCCTTGGATGCGGACGGGAAACCGGAGTCTTATGCCAGCGTAAAGGTATACGATCTGTCGCTGACCCGCAACGCGGTACAGGTGCTGATCTCCGTGTTGCTGCTGATATGGATCATGAGCAATGTCGCCGGAAAATATGCCAAAGGCCAGGGGGTGAAAACGGCCCCCACGGGTTTCCAGAATGCCGTAGAGCCGGTGATCACGTTTATCCGGGACGATGTCGCCAAGACCAACCTGGGAGACAATTATGAGAAATACATGCCATTGCTGTTGTCGATCTTCTTCTTTATTCTGATCAACAGCCTGATCGCACTCATTCCGGGCACCGCCAATGTGCCTGGGAATATCGCATTTACAGGGATGCTGGGTATCGTCGCATTTATCGTGATCATGTTCAGCACGAACAGGCACTATTGGGGACATATCGCCAACCCGCCCGTTCCGCTCGGCGTCAAGCCGATCATGATCCCGGTGGAGATATTGGGCATCTTTACGAAACCATTCGCCCTGATCATCCGTCTTTTTGCCAATATGATCTCGGGACACGTCATCATCCTGAGCTTTATCATTCTTATCTTCATTTTTGGCGCCATGAATACCGCGTTGGGCTGGGGAACGTCCCCCTTCTTTATCGCCCTCGCCGTGTTTATTTACCTGATCGAAATACTGGTCGCATTCATCCAGGCCTACATATTCGCTGCACTTACCGCCGTGTTCATCGCGCTGGCTTCCGAAGGGGGCCATGGACATGCCGAAGGACATGAAGATGCCCTGGTTGTTTAAACTTTTTTTTCATTATAAAACCCAAGAATCATGACGTTGATGATCACTTTGTTGGACGCGCAGCCCGGACTTGGCGCAATTGGAGCAGGCTTTGCCGCAGTCGGTGCCGGTATCGGTATCGGTTTGATCGGTAAAGGCGCTGTAGAGGCCATTGCCCGCCAGCCGGAAGCTTCGAACGACATTCGTGCGAACATGATCCTGACCGCAGCCCTGGTAGAGGGTGTTGCCCTTCTGGCGGCTGTAGCAGGTCTGCTGGCTGTATTCAAATAAAGCGGCAGGGACGCACGTAAAAATAGTACTGCATCCGACGTACAGGACCGAGGATGCAGTATTTTTAGCCTTAGGCGACCGGTCGAAGGCAAATGGAAAAACGCACACTGAAGCTATAAATTTTTCTTATGGATCTATTAACACCCGATTTAGGCTTATTTCTCTGGAATCTTCTGGCATTCGTCGTCCTGTATATCATCCTTAGGAAGACGGCCTGGAAACCGATCCTTAAATCCCTCAACGAAAGGGAGAAAGGCATTTCCGAATCCCTGGCCTCTGCCGAGAAGATCAAGGCCGAGATGGCCCAGATGAAGAACGAGAACGAAGCGCTCCTGGCCAAGGCCCGGGAAGAAAGGGCTCAGCTGCTCAAGGATGCGCGCGAGACCCGTGATAAGATGATCAATGAAGCCAAGGGGCAGGCTAAAGAAGAGGCGAACAAGATCATCGCCGACGCACGGGCGGCCATCGAACAACAGAAGATGGCGGCACTCACCGAGGTAAAGAACGAAGTAGGTAACCTGGTGGTGGAAGTTGCGGAGAAGATCCTGCGCCGCGAGCTCTCCAATAAAGGCGAGCAAGAGACCTACATCCGTCAATTGTCGAACGAAGTGAAATTGAACTAACTCATGATGCCCAATCCACGCTTAGCGGCGCGTTATGCCAAATCTATCCTGGACCTCTCCATCGAGAAGGGGCAGATAGAGAATGTTTATAAGGATTTGGTTTTGCTGCAGGATACCTGCAAGGGCAGCCGGGAATTCGCGAACCTGCTGCGCAGTCCGGTGATAAAGCCAGATAAAAAAGGAAAGATCCTGGACGCCGTCCTTGGCGGTAGGATATCCCCGCTTACAACCGCGTTCATCAAGTTGCTGTTGAACAAAGAACGCGAATCGCATCTTCCCGAGATAGCCACCGCATATATCGACCAATATAAGGCCTATAAACACATCCAAGTCGTCAAGCTTACGACGGCTGTGCCGGTGAGCGAAGATATAAAACAAGCTATCCTGCAAAGGGTCAAGTCTGGCGAAAATGGAAATACAATAGAGCTGGACACGGCGGTACGTGAAGATCTCATCGGCGGGTTCATCCTGGAGATCGGCGACCGCATGGTCGACAGTAGCATCGCTCATGAGCTGAACAATATCAGGAAGCAATTCCAGAACAACGATTTTATTTACAAGATCAGATAAACGACCTACAACAACTATCAGAATACAATAAAGAATACAATTATGCCAGAGATCAAACCGGATGAAATTTCAGCGATATTGCGTCAGCAGTTGAGCAATTCCAATGTTTCCGCGGAGCTGGAAGAGGTGGGCACCGTACTGCAGGTGGGCGATGGTATCGCTCGTGTATACGGGCTCAGCAATGTCGGCGCCGGCGAACTCGTGGAATTCGAAAATGGCGTCAGGGCCATCGCGCTCAACCTTGAAGAGGACAACGTGGGTGTGGTATTGATGGGGGAGAGTGGTGACATCGTAGAAGGAGCCACCGTTCGTCGCACCGGCAAGATCGCTTCCATAAAGGTTGGTGAAGGCATGCTGGGACGCGTAGTCAATACGCTCGGCGAGCCCATCGACGGTAAAGGCCCGATCACCGGCGAGAAATATGAGATGCCGCTGGAGCGGAAAGCCCCCGGTGTTATCTATCGCGAACCCGTTAAAGAACCCCTGCAAACCGGTATCAAGGCTATCGACGCCATGATCCCCATCGGCCGCGGTCAGCGTGAGCTGATCATCGGCGACCGTCAGACCGGCAAAACGGCAATCGCTATCGACACGATCATCAACCAAAAAGAATTCTTCAAAGCCGGTAAGCCGGTATATTGTATCTATGTCGCCATCGGGCAGAAGGCTTCCACCGTTGCCGGTGTGATGCAGACGCTTGCCGAGAATGGGGCGCTGCAGTATACGGTGATCGTTGCTGCTTCGGCCTCCGATCCTGCTCCGTTGCAATTCTACGCTCCCTTCGCGGGCGCCGCTATCGGCGAATTCTTCCGCGACTCCGGTCGTCCCGCATTGATCATCTATGATGACTTGTCGAAGCAGGCCGTAGCTTACCGCGAGGTGTCCCTGCTTCTCCGTCGTCCTCCAGGCCGTGAAGCCTATCCCGGTGACATATTCTATCTACACAGCCGCTTGCTGGAGCGCGCCGCCAAGATCATCAGCGACGATAAAGTGGCCAAAGAAATGAACGATCTTCCCGAGTCCATCAAACATCTCGTGAAAGGCGGCGGTTCGCTCACAGCCCTGCCCATCATCGAGACTCAGGCCGGTGACGTATCTGCATACATTCCCACGAACGTGATCTCGATCACCGATGGACAGATTTTCCTCGAAGGTAACCTCTTCAACGCCGGTATCCGCCCCGCTATTAACGTAGGTATCTCCGTTAGCCGGGTAGGTGGTAACGCACAGATCAAGTCGATGAAGAAGGTGGCCGGTACGCTCAAGCTCGATCAGGCGCTCTACCGTGAGATGGAAGCCTTCTCCAAATTCGGTGGTGACCTCGATGCCGCTACCAAGCTGATCATCGACAAGGGCGCCCGTAACGTGGAGATCCTCAAGCAGCCGCAATACTCGCCCTTCCCCGTGGAAAAACAAGTAGCCATTATCTATCTTGGTACACAGGGTCTGCTGCGTTCGGTGAAGGTCAGCAAGGTAGGCGAGTTCCAGGATCATTTCCTTATGGAGATGGTGAACAAACTGCCGGATGTACTGGCTGAATTTAAAGAAGGAATTTTATCCGACGATGGTGTCAAGAGGATGGTCGAGCTGGCGGGTAGCCTGATACCGCAGTATAAATAGATTGAGTATTTCTCCAGTGGGGCCGCCCCGTTTGGTGGGGCCCCCACCAAACGCCGGCATCGCCGGCGTTTGGACATTATGAAAAAAGGGCCGCACGATTTTTTGCTTTTTCGTGCGGCCCTTTTTCTTTAAAAAATAGGTACAAACACTTGCAGATTTAAAAACTTTTGGCAATCTTTACAACGTCATCACAGAGACGACCCCTCCAAGCTCCCGAAAAACAATCCTTTACATTTTACTTCCAATCCTTTCTTTTTTCTTATTATCCGTGCAGTAGCGGAAATTTAAGCCGGGCTTTATAGCGCCAGGGGATCCGTACCGAAAACATCGACTCCTCTTTCGCGGTTTATCCCGTATTCATCTGATTATCATTAGTAGCAACACTTGTCCTTAGCCGCGTCGCCGGGAAGGATCAAGAAGTTGTCCAACATATTGAAAGATTATAAAATAACTCGAAGATTTTAGTTTTAAAGGGTACGATCAACAACCGCCGGGCTTGTCTAAGCCTGGCTTTTTTTATGCCCACCTGCCTCCAACTGACGCTCGCCGCCGTTTTGCCGCCGCTAACCGAGAATTATAAAGTATTTTATATTTTAGTTTGGTTTATAAAATAAACCAAACTATCTTAGCCGAAGCAAATAGGAAAAAATGAAGACACCAATCATACTTTCTGCCTTAGTCCTTCTCACCGGCTGGCTCAACGCACAGACGCGCATCACCGGTACCGTCAAAGACGGCAAAGGCCACCCGATACGGGGAGCCTCCATTACGATTAAAGGCTCCTATGACGGCGCCACCGTCGATTCCCTGGGTAACTTTCACTTCATGGCGTCCGACAAGGGCAACTTTACTCTTTTGGTCTCCAACATCGGGTATAACACGGTCGAACAACCTATCACCCTGAACGGGACACCTATAACCCTGCATATCGTGCTAAAAGAAGCGCTGAGCGAGCTCAAGGCCGTCACCATAACGGCGGGCTCCTTTACGGCCGGTGACGCCAAACGCGGCGCGGTCCTCAGCTCGCTGGATGTGGCCACCACTGCAGGCTCCAATGCCGACATCACCGCCGCCCTCAAGACCCTGCCCGGCGCACAGCAGATCGGCGAGCAGGAGGGGCTCTTCGTCCGTGGCGGCGCCGGCTATGAAGCCAAGCAATATATCGATGGCACGCTGGTGAACAATCCTTATTATACCAGCGTACCGGATATCGCTCAGCGTGGCCGGTTCTCGCCCTTTCTTTTTAAAGGTACGGTATTCAGCACCGGCGGCTATTCCGCACTGTATGGACAAGCGCTGTCTTCCGTCGTTCTTCTGGAATCCATCGATCTGCCGGAGAAATCGGAGATCGATGCTACCATTTCCCCCCTGGTGGTAGGCCTGGGCACCCAGCAGCTGGCCAAAGACAAACAATCATCATACGGATTTAGTTATAACTATGTGAATGCCTATGCCTATTTCAAGACTGTGCCCCAGGACGTGGACTATTTTCATATGCCGCAATATCATAATGCGGACGCGAACTTTCGTATTCGAACCAAAAGCGGGGGCATGATCAAATACTACACCACCTTCGCCTATAATACTCTGGGGATTCGCCGGCAGGACTGGGACAGCCTCACTAAGAAGGACGCCTTTGGGCTTACCAACCACAACTGGTACAACAACCTCAGCTGGAGGGACTATATCGGTAGCGGCTGGAAGATGGATCTCGGCGCCAGCTATAGCACCAACCTCGACAATCTCGGCCAGAAGGTCGAAAGCATGACCAACCAGCCGGAGTCCTTCAGCGATTCCACCTTCTGGATGAATTTCAAGGTCTTCAGTATCGATCAGCGTCAGGATCTTTCGCAGGTGCGTGCCGTCTTCGACAAAAAGCTCGGCACCCTTAGCGCTATCCGTTTCGGCAGCGAATATTGGTATTCGTATAACTACCAGAGATACCGTAATCCCGAATTCGGCAGTGACACACTATTCAAATTCAAGGATAATTTCAACTCGCTTTTCGCCGAATCCGACATCTATCTCACCAATGCCCTGGCGGCTAAGGTGGGCGTACGGTACGAGCATTCCAGCGTGATAGACCGGAGCGATCTGGCACCCCGCATCTCGCTGGCCTACCGCACAGGCCCCGAAGCCCAGGTCTCCCTGGCCTACGGTGTATTCTATCAAAAGCCTGAGAATAGCCAGCTCTTCTATACGACGAATGTAGGGTTTACCAGGGCGACGCACTATATTATCAATTACCAGAAGATGACGAAGGACCGGATCTTTCGGGTCGAGGCCTACTACAAGAAATACGAAGACCTGATCAAAACGGTCCCCATCAACTATTTCTATTCGACCTATAATAACAGCGGCAGCGGCTATGCCAAGGGTTTCGAGCTGTTCTGGCGGGACAAGAAAAGCATCAAGAATTTCGATTACTGGATCAGCTATTCCTATCTGGACACCAAGCGCAATTACCTGAATTATACCGAGCAGCTGATGCCCAATTTCGCCGCTACGCATACCGCCTCGGTGGTGTTGAAACGCTTCTTCACCAAGCTCAAGTCGGGCATCAATGCCACCTACAGCTTTGCTACCGGCAGGCCCTACTATTACTTCCTTCAGGAAGGTCCGAAATTCGATCTTGCCGAGCAGGGCAAGACCAAGGATTACAATAGTTTTAACCTTAGTGCGGAATATGTGCCGTCTTTCAGCAATACAAAGGCCAGGACCTTCGTCGTTCTTTTTGCCAGCGTGAGCAATGTGCTGGGCTCCAGCCAGGTCTATGGCTATAATTTTTCCTATAGCGGTCTCTATAAACAAGCGATCACCCCACCTGCCAACCGGTTCTATTTCATCGGCTGTTTCCTAAGCTGGGGTGTCGACCGCTCGCAAGATGCAATCAATAACAATCTATAAACCAGGCGGCCCCTCCGGGGCCGCCATGCAAAAACTACAACTATGCAAAAGACTCTTTTCGCCGGCGCCATCGCCCTGCTGATCTCGATGACTGCAGGCGCTCAAAGTGCCAAGTACACCGAGGCCATGACGAAGAACATTGCGCTGCTCGATTCTGCCAAATCCGTGGACCAGCTGCTGAGCCTGGCCAGCACCTTTGACCGTATCGGGGATGCGGAAAAAACCCAATGGCTCCCATATTACTATGCCGCGCTGGCGCAAACCTGGATCGGCTGGATGCCTGCCACCACGGATAAGGACGCCAATGCCCAAAAGATCAATGCCTATCTCGCCAAGGCGGAAGCCATCGAAAAGAACTCCGAGACCTATGCGATAGAGAATATGGCCGCTACGCAGCAAATGCTGGTAGACCCTCAGACCCGCTGGTCAACCAATGGCAAGGATGCCGCCGCCGCTCTGCAGAAAGGCCTCGAACTGGATCCCAACAATCCGCGGCTGTACTATCTTCAGGCCATGAGCCTCTTCGGCACACCGACGCAGTATGGGGGTGGTAAAGACAAGGCAAAACCGTTGTTCGAGAAATCCATTGCCCTTTACAAAAGCGCGCAACCCAACCCGCTATATCCTACCTGGGGCGAAAAACAGGCGGAAAACATGCTGGCGCAATGTCAATAGACCCGGCGCAGAGGCTCATCGATGTCAATAACTAATGGACTACCCGGGCCGCAATCCGGCCCGGGCTTCTTAACTTTCGAAAATGGAAAACAACGCAGAACCCTTTTCACCGGAGCAAAGCCTCCAGGTGATCCAGACGATGATCCAAAAGACAAGGAGCTCTGTCGCCGACAATAGCTTCTTCTTCCTCTTGTGGGGCTGGCTGGTCTTCATCGCCGCGCTGCTACAGTATGTGCTCTACGTGATCGTGCAGACAAACGCCCATGGCGCCGCCTGGTCGCTGATGTCCATTGGGTTCGTTGTTTCCATTATCCGCACGGCCAGACAAAAGACCCGAACAGTACGGACGTATGTAGACGAAGGTTTCGCCAATATCTGGATCTGCATCCTGATCGTACAGACGCTGATCGCCTTTGCCTTCTTCCGGCGCGGCGGCTGGGAAAATTGCTATACTTTTTTTATCCTGCTTTATTCCGTAGGGTGTTTTCTCACCGGCAGGCTGCTTAAATTTGTCCCTTTGATCTGGGGAGCCGCTACCTGCTGGGCGCTGGCCATCGTGACGACCTTTG
Source organism: Chitinophagaceae bacterium (assembly GCA_025934485.1). Lineage (GTDB taxonomy): Bacteria > Bacteroidota > Bacteroidia > Chitinophagales > Chitinophagaceae > Puia. Next base: position 41,177 of record JAICXX010000027.1, on the reverse strand, counting down.
TCGATTTCCAGACAAATATGTTGCTCATGGCCGCGGCCGTCCTGCTGGGCTATATCGTTCCGGGCCATTTGCTGCGGAGGGAATATAAAATGAACTTAAAAGCCGGCGGAAGCGTCGGGCACCCAAAAAAGTCAACTATCTAATGGAACAGGAAAAAGAACTGACCGGCCAGGAGAGCCTGGAACTCATTACCCGGATGATCAGCAGGGCCCGGCGGGATTATTATGACACCGGCCTGAGCGGGCTTCTCTGGGGCAGCGTGATCACCATCTGCGGGCTGGTTACCTTCGCCAACTATTACCTGCAATGGCCCGCGCTGGATTATATCTGGTTCCTCACCATAGCCGCGGTGGCCCCGCAGGTCATCATTGCCATTCGGGAGGGAAGACAAAGAACCCATCGAGCCCATGATGAGCCGCTGATGTACGGCCTCTGGATCAGCTTCGGCATCTCCATGTTCCTGCTGTCCTTTGTGCTCGCAATCGCGCCTTCTACTCACGAAGCGGCCATTTTTCTGACTGTGTACGGCATCCCGACGTTTACTTGCGGGATAGGCCGTAATTTTAAACCCATGCTTTATGGCGCTCTGGCCTGCTGGGTATTCGCTATTCTTAGTTTGTTTTGTCCGTACCCGTACGTGATGTTGTATATCACGGCCGGCGCCCTTGTCGCCTGGTTCATCCCCGGGCTGATCCTTAGGAAACGCTACCTCAACGCCAAGCAACAACATGTTTAAAGATCTTAACCCGATATTGCATTCCCAGCTTCGCCTCGCCGTGATCTCGATACTGATCTCGGTAAAAGAAGCGGAATTCACCTATCTCCGGGAAAAGACGGACGCCACGGCTGGGAACCTTTCCGTCCAGATCAATAAGCTCAAGGAAGCCGGCTATATCGATGTGACCAAGACCTTCAAGGACAATTACCCGCAGACCATCTGTAAGATCACGCCTCAGGGCATCGAGGCGTTTGAAGAATATGTGCGGGATCTGCAGTCGTATCTTAATATCAAAAAATAAAGCCGCCCCGAAGGGGCGGCGGGAAACCACGCGTTACATATAAAAATAACTTTTAGCTCTTCGCCAGCTTCATCGTCAGCCGTTCGTTGCTGTTGATGATCACTTCCAGCTGATACATGCCGGGCTGCAATTGCGAAGTTCCTTCGATATCGTAGGTGTTGTTACCATTGTCGCCCATGGTGGTTTGCTTGATCAGCTCGCTGCCGTTGTCGTCCGTAACGCGCATCACGACAAATGCTTTTTCCTTCAGCTGCACATTCACCTGGATATCATTGACGCTGGGATCGGGCGTGACGCTTACCGCTTCCACGCTTTTCGTACCAAAGGAGCGAACGAGCAATACCTTCGAATAGGTGACCCGGCCCGCGTTATCGGTTTGCCGCAGCCGATAGTAGAGGTCGTTGCGACGCTCTTGCTCATGCATCTTGTCGATAAAAGAATATTGACCGTTCCGGGTGTCATCCGCCGTTACTTCGCCGACTTTTTTATAGTAGGTACCGTCGAGGCTTCTTTCGATCTCGAAGATCTTGCTGTGATTATCGGCCGCGGTGTTCCAGTTGACCGCCGTTTCCTTCCGGCTATACAACGCCTGGAAGCTCAGGAGCGTGCTCTTGCTGGGGAATTTGATGGTAGCCGTGGTGTTGATGGAGCACAGCGAGGGCGACCCGTTGTCACACACTTTATAGCTGAATTGCGTAGAGCTGCCGGTAAACCCGTCTTTGGGGGTGAACTGGAAGCTGCCGTCTTTGTTGAGATCGACGCGGCCATCGGGCGATTCGGTGAGCAGAAAAGCCGTCATCGTTTCGTGATTGGGATCGTAGTCGTTATTCAGGACATTGCCTATGGCCGTATGCGAGGCCGTACCGGCAAATTTATCTTTTAATGCCACCGGCGCAACGTTACAGGGAGAGGTAACATAATGCAGGGGTGCGCCGATGCTCAGCTCGTCGATCGCAATGCGCTCGCTGCCGCCGATGCCCTGGTAGTTGATATACAGCTTGTAGGTTCCGGCGAGGCTAAAGTTCTTGCTGTACTTATAGGTATGATTGGGCGAGCTACCGGTGAGTTCGACACTGTCCAGCACGGCAACGGGGTTCTCCTTGCCGTCGATGGCAACGATCTTGAACCAGCGGCGGTCGCTTAACGCCATATTGAAGCTATAGGTAAAAGAGATGGGCGTGGAATTGCCGAGGTCCAGCAGGGGAGTGTAGATACCCGTGCGTTCGGTAGCGCTGGCGCCGGTGCCCGATACCATGGCTCCATCGCCTTCGATATTGGGTGTCCAACCACCGCGGTTGATGTCGAAATCGGCAAAAAACCAGCATTGGCCCTGTAAAAAACCTTTGATCTCCGGAAGGTGGGTGCCGGGACGGGAGTTGAAATTGTCGGTAACGGCAGGAGAGGTCTCTGCGAAAAGTGGTGCAAAAGCGAGGGTGGAAAAAAGCACCGTTAACAAGTTCCTTTTCATCTTTGTAATTTTCAGAAGGTGAATGAAATGATAATAATCCTCGGCGATTCGTAGGAAGGAACTTTTAGACTAAGATGCTGGAAATTTGTTTTTCGGGGAGATTGTATTTAGGGGGGTATGCCCCCTGGGTGATACATCAAAGATAGAATGGAGTTTCGGGTTTTGCAAGGGGAGGAGAAAAAAAAGCGGTGCCTTATGACGTTAGATTCGTCTTTGGATTCGCACCGCCATTGATAGTCAGTATTTTAGAAAGTAAGATCCCGCCGGGTGGATCGGCCCTGTTCATCGATCTTCTCGTCGACGGCATTGGCGAGGACAACGGCGCCCATCTTCTTGAGCGGATTGCTCCGGTTCTCGTCATACTCCTGCCGGTTCCGGATAATATCGATAGCGGTATAGATGGCGGCGATAAAGCTGGTATGATCGGCCTTGTTCTTCCCGGCGATGTCGAAGGCCGTGCCATGATCCGGCGAGGTCCGGACGACGGGCAGCCCCGCAGTGAAATTTACCCCTTCGCCGCTGGCCAGGGATTTGAAAGGGATGAGCCCCTGATCGTGATACATGGCCAGCACCCCGTCGAAACGGCTTTGATAGTTCCTGGCAAAAAAGGCGTCGGCGCTATAGGGGCCGAAGACCAGCATATGGTGTTTGGCGTCTTTGATAGCGGGTTTGATGATGTCCTCTTCTTCCCGGCCGATGAGCCCTTCGTCGCCGGCGTGTGGATTCAGACCCAACACGGCGATCTTGGGTTTGTCGATGCCAAAATCCCGGATGAGGCTGTCCCGGAAGATATTGAGCTTGCTCAGAATGGCTTCCCGGGTGATATACTGGGCGATTTCTTTTACCGGCACATGCTCGGTAACGAGGCCGACCCGGAAATTATCCGAGACCATCATCATCAATACATCATTGACGTTGAAGGCATGTTTCAGGTAGGGGGTGTGCCCGGTGAAGTTAAAAGCAGGGCTCTGGGTATTCTTCTTATGGATCGGCGCCGTCACCAGGCCGTGGATCTTCTTGTCCCGCAGGGCCTCTACAGCGGTGGTGAGTGATTTGACGGCATAGCTGCCGCCGACATCGGTGAGCGTGCCCGGCACGATCGAGATCTCTTCCTCCCAGCAGTTGAAGATATTGATCTGTTTGGGAGCGATGCGCGTGAAATCCTTGGTGTTCTGATAGTTAAAACTCGCCTCGGGCGAGAACTTCCGGTAGAAATTGATCAGCTTATTCGAGGCAAAGATCAGCGGCGTACAGAATTCCAACAGCCGATGGTCAGAGAAAGTCTTGAGTATCAGTTCGGTACCAATGCCGTTTATATCTCCCACGGAAACTCCGATCACTGGTTTTTGTTGTTGAGGTTGACTCATGCGGGTGTGGCTTTTGATTTCAAAGCCGGAACGAGTCCGGTTTTGGGGCTTAAATATACGATTTATTGCGCATCCGGGGGTAGCACCGTAATTTTGCACCCCATGTATACCCTGAAGAAATCCCTCGGTCAGCACTTTCTGCGCGACGAGAATATCGCGCGGAAGATCGTGGCGGCCGTGGCGCAGCGGCCCGTCGTGCATGCGGCTGCCGGAAAGAGCCCAGCCGCGGATTCGAGCGGGGACCCGGCCGGTGTGGGGGTTGGACCATTGCCGTTCACCCAGCTGCTCGAAGTCGGCCCCGGCGGGGGAGCGCTCACCAGCCTGTTGCTGGGGCTGCCGGATATCGAATTCAGGGCGGTAGAGCTCGATGACGAGAAGGTGACCTATCTGCAGAAGACCTGGCCGGTGCTGGAGGGGAAGATCATCCACGCCAGCATCCTGGATATCGACGCGCCTTTTACCGGCAAGTTTACCGTGATCGGCAATTTCCCTTACAATATCTCGTCCCAGATCCTGTTCAGGATGGTGGATTGGAAAGAGCAGCTCGAAACCATGGTGGGGATGTTCCAGAAAGAGGTGGCGCAACGGGTGGCCGCCTCGTCCGGTAACAAGACCTATGGTGTCCTCAGCATCCTGATCCAGGCCTTTTTTACCGTCGAATACCTCTTCGAGGTTTCCGAGCAATGCTTTAACCCGCCACCCAAGGTAAAAAGCGCGGTGATCCGGCTGACACCCAGGCAGGCCCCCGCATTCCGGGACGAGCGACGCTTCACGGTCCTGGTAAAAACGGCCTTCAATCAGCGGAGAAAGACCCTGCGCAATGCCGTCCGATCCTTGTTCGACGAGGCTGTTCTGCAGGACCCGGTATTTGATCGCCGCGCGGAACAATTGAGCATCGATGAATTCGCACAGTTAACCTGGAAGATGAGCTGAGCCCCTGGAAGGGGCTCGTCCGAAGGACAGACATTAGCCACCGCCGGGCGAAGCCCGGCCAAACATATAAAGATTAAAGATGAAAGTTATCATAACCGCGAAAGTCCACGATTACCTGATCAACACCCTCACCGAAAAAGGCTATGCCGTCCAATATGCTCCTCAGATCACCTACGAGGAGCTTTTCGCAGCTATCGATGATGTGGATGGGCTTATCGTCACCACCCGCCTCAAGATCGACCGCGCCATGATCGACAAGGCCGTCGCCCTCAAATGGATCGGCCGGTTAGGCAGCGGTATGGAGCTCATTGATGTGGAATATGCCGAAAGCCGCGGCATTCTATGTGTCAGCAGCCCCGAAGGCAACCGTAATGCCGTCGGTGAGCATGTCCTGGGAATGCTGCTGGCGCTGATGAACAAGCTGGTCACCAGCAGTCTCGAGATCAGGGATGGAAAATGGATCCGCGACCCCAACCGCGGCACCGAGCTCAGTGGTCGTACCGTGGGTATCGTGGGCTTCGGCAACGCAGGTGGCGCCTTTGCCCGCCGGCTCGCCGGATTTGATGTGACGATCCTGGCTTACGATAAATACAAATATGGTTTCGCGGGTGGGAATATCCACGAAGCCTCGCTCGAACAACTCGAGCGGTACGCCGATGTCATCAGTTTTCATGTCCCCCTTACCGATGAAACATTTCACATGGCGGGAGATGAATTCTTCAATTCGCTTAAAAAAAAGCCCTGGTTCATCAATGCGTGCAGGGGTAAGGTCCATGATACGGCGGCGCTCATCCGGGCCCTGGAGAATGGTAAGATCGCCGGCGCTGCCCTCGATGTGCTGGAAAACGAAAAGCTGGACACCTATTCACCCGAGCAACGCCGGCAGCTGGAATGGCTGCTTGCCCGCCCGGATGTCCTGATCACCCCCCATATCGCGGGGTATAGTCATGAAGCTTTTCTTAAAATGGCGCAGGTGACGTTGGAAAAACTGGGTATTTAAGCCAAATTCTGTATTTTTGCCCTGATGGAAGGGTCCATCGGCCGCAAGGCCAGTTATTAATGACGCGTCCCCCTCTAAAGGGACCTAACTTTTTAGTGCAATGCCTTGGATCGTCTCCGAGGCGTTGTATTTTTTTTCTCTGTAAACTAAATCTAATGTCTATCCTGGCGGACAATCTGCCAGGGCGGATTAAAAAGGAGGAGTTATGAGTGGATTCACTTATTTCACGAAAGATGCTCTTGAACAGTTGAAGGGCGAATTACAAAAGCTGAAGACAGTGGAGCGACAGGCCGCGTCTAAAGCTATCGCGGAAGCCCGCGAGAAGGGCGATCTGCGTGAAAATGCCGAATACGATGCCGCGAAGGAAGCGCAGGGCCTGCTGGAAGCCAAGATCCAGAAACTGGAAGGCGATCTGGCTAACGCCCGCGTGATAGACGAAGGAACCATCGATACGAGTAAAGTGTCCATTCTTACCAAAGTCACCGTCACTAACCTGACGAATAAAAAACAAATGACCTATCACCTGGTCTCGGAAAAAGAAGCCGATCTGAAGCTCGGTAAGATCTCCGTGACCTCCCCCATCGGTAAGGGTCTCCTGGGAAAGCAGGTAGGCGAGGTTGCGAGCGTAACCGTTCCGGCCGGGGTCCTTCAGTTCAAAATTGAAAATATTACCGTGTGACAATCTTTTCAAAGATCATTGCCGGAGAGATCCCCGCATATAAGATAGCCGAAAACGATAAGTTCTTTGCATTCCTCGATATCTTTCCTTTGCGGGAAGGACATACGCTGATCGTGCCCAAGATCGAGGTCGATGATTTCTTCGATATGGCCGAAAATTATCTGGGCGGCATCCTTTTGTTCGCCCGGCCGATTGCAAAAGCGATAGAGAAGGCGTTCCCGTGTAATCGTTGTGGCATCTCCGTAGTGGGTCTCGAAGTACCGCATGCCCATATGCACCTCGTGCCGATCGATAGCTCGGACGATCTGAATTTCACCCGGCATAAGCTCAAGCCCGGGCCCGAACAACTCAAGGCGGCGCAGGAAAAGATCCTCCGCCATCTTTTGGCCTGAGCCGCACCCGGCGGCTCCAGGACAGACATTAGCTCAGACAATGACTACACCATTTCCATCGGCCGACCAGATAAAGACCCTGCAAGAACGAAAGCTGCGCGAATTATTGGAGTATGTGGCCCTGCATTCCCCATTTTACAGGGAGTTGTTTGCCCGCGGGCACATCGATCTCGGCCGGGTCCGCACGCTGGATGATCTGGCCCGCATTCCGCCTACCACCAAGACCGATCTGCAAACACGCAACAACGATTTCCTGTGTGTCGGCCGCGAAAAGATCGCCGAATATACCGCCACTTCGGGTACCCTCGGCAGCCCGGTGACGATCGCGCTTACTTCCAAAGATATCGAGCGGCTGGCTTATAACGAATACAACTCTTTTCTTTGTGCCGACGGTTCGCCGGGCGAAACCTATCAGCTCATGCTGACACTCGACCGGCAGTTCATGGCAGGCATCGCATATTATTCCGGTTTGCGGCGCCTCGGCGCCTCGATCATCCGTGTGGGGCCGGGTGTCCCCGCCTTGCAGTGGGAGACGATCCAAAGGCTGAAGCCTACTACCTTAGTCGTTGTCCCCTCGTTCTTATTGAAATTGATCCGCTATGCTGCCGACCGCTCCATCGACCTCGGCAGCTCTTCGGTGAAGAAGGCGATCTGCATCGGCGAGAATATCCGCAACCAGGATCTTTCGCTCAACATCCTGGGCCGGAAGATCACCGAAGCGTGGGATATCCAACTCTATTCCACCTACGCTTCGACCGAGATGCAAACGGCGTTTACCGAATGCGGCGCCGGAAAAGGCGGACACCTGCAGCCGGACCTCCTGATCGTAGAGCTGCTCGACGAAAACGACAAGCCCGTGGCCCAGGGTGCGCCGGGTGAGGTGACGATTACCACCCTGGGTATCGAAGGGATGCCGCTGCTGCGTTATAAGACCGGCGATATCTGCACCTGGTCCGATGAACCTTGTTCATGTGGCAGGTCCTCCCTCAGGCTATCGCCCATTATCGGTCGTCGCCAACAGATGATAAAGTTCAAGGGAACGACGCTTTACCCACCTGCGTTGTTCGATCTGCTGGCGGAGATGGAAGATGTAAAAGACTTTGCCGTGGAAGTATATTCTAACGAAGTTGGGCTGGATGAGATACTTTTGCATGTCGTGACCGCTCATGACACCGACAGCGAGGCATGCGATCATCGTATCCGCGCCTATCTGCAGGCACGGTTGCGGGTAAGTCCACATATCGAATACCTCACCCAGGACCAAATGCAAAAAAAGCAATTTCCCGAAGCCGCCAGAAAAGCGATCAAATTCATTGACCGAAGATGAATACTCCTAAATTTGCACCCATGACACCTGTTGGACAGCGACCACTTTCCCTGGATGACTTCGCCGACCTGCTCTATCATCGGGCAAAACTTGCCCTCGACGAAGCCGCCCTGGAAAAGGTAAGGACGAATTTTACTTTTCTCTCGGGATTCTCGGCCAATAAGCTCATCTACGGCATCAACACCGGTTTTGGCCCTATGGCGCAATACAAGGTGGAGAAGGAGAATCTCCTGCAATTACAGTACAACCTCATTCGTAGTCATAGTTCGGGCAGCGGAAATCTGCTGCCGGCCCTTTTGTCCAAGGCGGCCCTGATCGCCAGGCTCAACAGTCTCATGCAGGCTTATAGCGGCGTACATCCCGAGTTGTGCGAGCTGCTGGCCACGCTGATCGAACGCAATATCATCCCATGTATCTACGAACATGGCGGTGTCGGCGCCAGCGGCGATCTCGTTCAGCTGGCCCATGTGGGTCTTACCCTCATCGGTGAAGGAGAAGTGATCTTTGAAGGTGCGGTGCGTCCCACCGCTGAAGTCTTCGCGGAGCAGGGCATCCAACCGCTGACGATCCATATCCGCGAAGGCCTGGCCATTATCAACGGGACCAGCGTAATGACCGCGATCGGTCTGGTGAATATTCTCCGCGCGCGGCGATTGGTCCAATGGTCGGCCATCCTCAGCGCGATGACCAACGAAGTCGTCGAGGCTTATGATGATCATTACTCGCGTGAGCTGAACCACGTCAAACGGCATCGCGGGCAGCAACAAATAGCCGCCATGATGCGCGAATTGCTGGCCGGCAGCCAGATGATCCGCAGCCGGAGCGAACATTTGTATCATCCCGGAAGCCTGGAACAGGAAGTCTTCGAAGACAAGGTACAGGAGTATTACTCTCTACGTTGCGTAACCCAGATCCTCGGGCCCATTTATGATACTGTGGTGCAAGCGGAAAAGGTCGTCGTCGACGAGCTGAACTCGGTAAGCGACAACCCCGTAGTGGATCATGAGGGTGACAACATCTTCCATGGCGGAAATTTTCATGGCGACTATGTCTCGCTGGAAATGGATAAGCTTAAGATCGCCATCACCCGGTTATCCATGCTTTCGGAACGGCAGCTGAACTATTTGTTCAACGACAAGCTGAACCAGAAATTCCCTCCGTTCCTGAATCTTGGCGTCCTTGGGTTCAATTTCGGTATGCAGGGCATTCAGTTCACGGCTACCTCTACCGTCGCGGAGAACCAGACCCTGAGCTTCCCGATGTATGTCCATAGCATACCCAATAACAATGATAACCAGGATATCGTGAGCATGGGCAGCAATTCGGCGCTGCTGGCTAAAAAAGTGATCGACAACGCCTTCGAGGTTCTCGCCATCCAGACCATGGCGATCGCGCAGGCGATAGACTTTCTCGAATGCCAGTCACGGTTAGCCCCATTGACGGCGGGTGTTTATGAAAGCATCAGGAAAATATTCCCGAGCTTTGTCGGGGACCAACCCAAATATAAAGAGCTGGAAAAGCTGCGGCACCTGCTGGAGCATTCACAGCCGGCCATCGGTTTTTAATAAATAAGCTTCCGGCCGGCGGGTAACGCCCGGACATATTGTCTCGGTGAGCCGCTTTACCATCGGCTCGCTCCCGCTTCCTGGTGACGAGTTGCTCACGGAGATCACGATCCGGACCCGTATACCGGATATTATTGTAATTTCAGGACAGGTGATGGCTGGCGGGGTCGAGATCGCCGCCTGTGAAATGAAAATCCTGACCAATATATGAGGGGGCAGAAAGACATCTTTATAGTCGCGGATAATATTGTTTCGCCGCTAGGCGGGACGACGGCCGAAAACTTTTCCCGGCTGGTCGCGGGGATCACGGGTGTGCGGCGTCAGGACCGGCCGGAGATGGCGGATCAGCCGTTCTACGCGGCGCTTTTCGGGTCCATGGACGGTGAAGACCTGCTTACAGAGGATGCCGCTGCGAGCCATGCAGCCGGTGGCGGCTTCACCGTCTTCGAGCGACTGCTTGCATCATCTGTGGCCGACGCCCTTCACCAGGCACCCGGCATCCATCCGGCCGACGACCGAACCATCCTGATCGTGTGTTCCACCAAGGGAAATACACATCTGCTGGATATCGACGACCATACGCCGGCGGAACGTATCTCGTTACCTGGCTCCGCAGCCGTGGTGGCCCGGCATTTCGGGTTTACGCAAACGCCCATTGTGGTTTCGAATGCCTGCATCTCCGGGTTGCTGGGAATGATCACGGGTATGCGGCTGTTGAGGTCGGGACTGTTCGACAATGCCGTGGTGACCGGCGCGGATGTGATCACGAAATTTATCCTCAGCGGCTTCGGCTCTTTTCAGGCGCTAAGTCCCGGCCATTGCCGCCCATTTGACCGGGACCGCGATGGCATTAATCTCGGTGAAGGAGCCGGGACCATGGTCCTGAGCACTCGCCGGGAATACCGGCATGGACTTCGGCTACGCGGCGGCGCAGTGAGTAACGACGCCAATCATATCTCCGGGCCTTCGCGTACCGGCAGGGAGCTGGGAGATGCGATCGAGGTGGCGCTGCGGGAGGCCGGATGTGGCGCGGCCGGGGTCGGTTTTATCTCGGCGCATGGCACGGCTACAGCATACAATGATGAAATGGAAGCCAAGGCGATCACGCTTGCCGGACTTAATGCCGCCCCCGTCAACAGTCTCAAAGGATATTATGGGCATACCCTGGGCGCGGCGGGACTCATCGAGTCGATCGTCACACTGGCGTCGATGCGCGAAGGAATTGTGGTTCCCAGTGCGGGTTTCGAGACGAACGGTGTGAGCGCGCCGCTGAATATATGCCGGTCGCTCTTACGCGGGCCGTTGGATACCTGTTTGAAAACGGCCTCGGGTTTCGGCGGTTGCAATGCGGCTGTTGTCCTGAGCAAATGATATAAAAAGCATGGAGTACATTACCGGAAGTTGCGTGATCGATGGAGAAGGGGGCTACAAAAATGAAAAAAAAATATTTTCATTTGCAGCCGGCTCGTCGCAGCCGGCGGGTTATCTTCCCGCGTTGTATCAGCATTTCAACTGGCAATATCCCAAGTTCTTCAAGATGGACAACCTGAGCCGGCTGGGGTTCGCGGCGGCGGAGCTCTTGCTGGAAGGATGGGAAACCGGGGCCTACCAACCCCAGGAAGTTGCGGTGGTCTTATCCAATGCCAACTCCAGCCTGGACACGGATTACAGGTATACCCAAACGACTAAAGACATTCCCAGCCCCAGCGTATTTGTATACACGCTGCCGAATATCGTGACCGGCGAGATCTGCATCCGGCATCGTTTCAAAGGGGAGAATGCCTTTTTTCTTTCCACCGGTTTCGATCCGGCATTGCTGACGCGATATGTCGGCTATCTGCTCGAAGCGGGCATCGCCCGGGCCTGTATTACCGGCTGGGTCGAATGGCTCGGGGAAGGTTTCAAAGCGGCCCTCTTTTTGATCGAAAGAAAGGAAACCGCCGGCGCGGTGCCATTTACCGCCGGGAATATGGATCGGATCTTTAAAATTTCCATGCCATGCGAATAACTTCGGCCACCACCGCTTCGCTGATTTCCACGCCGGGTGCTGCACCTATGCCGGCTGGACGGGCAGCCAATGCTCCAGTGGCTATCGCCGGGACAGGCGTTATCTCGGCCATCGGCAGAAATGTCACGGAATGTCTCGGCTCGTTTGAAAAAGGCGCGGCCGGAATGGATACGATCACCTATCTCGATACGGTCCATCGCGGACAGCTGCCTGTCGCCGAGGTCAAAGCGGATAATGAGACACTCGCCCGATGGGCGGGGGTGGAGACATCCGTGAGCCGCACCGCGCTGTTGAGTCTCATCGCGGCGCGCGAGGCATTGGAGCGCGCGGCGATACCCCACCGTGTCCGCTGGCGCACCGGTTTTATCAGCGCCAACACCGTAGGCGGGATGGACAGGACCGAAAATTTTTACGCGTCCTTCCTCGACAACCCCCGGTATGGCCGGTTGCGCGACGTAGTCTTGCATGAATGCGGCAGCGTCACGGAATGGGTAGCGGACCGCCTGGGGATCACGCATTTTCATTCGACTATCAGCACGGCCTGCTCTTCTTCGGCCAATGCCATAAGTTTCGGCGCAAGGATGATCCGCAACGGATTGCTCGACATCGTGGTGGCCGGCGGCACCGATGCCCTGACGAGGTTTACGCTCAACGGGTTCAATTCCCTGATGATCCTCGACAGCCGTTTCTGCAAACCTTTTGACAACGATCGCCTGGGCCTCAACCTGGGAGAAGGCGCGGGATATGTGGTGCTGGTCTCGGATGCCGTCGCTGCAACACTGAGCAGTCCCCCAGGCTGTGTCCTCAGCGGATTTGCCAACGCCAACGACGCCTATCATCAAACGGCGTCATCGCCGGACGGTCGCGGGTCCTGGCTCGCCATGAAGGGCGCCTTACAACGCGCCGGCCTGGAACCCGCCGACATCAGCTATATCAATCTCCATGGAACGGGGACACAGAACAACGACCTGGCGGAAGGAACGGCCATCCGCCGTCTGTTCGATCCGGTGTATCCGGCTATGAGCTCGACGAAGTCGTTCACCGGGCATACCCTGGGCGCAAGCGGCGGCATCGAAGCGGTGTTTAGCGTGCTCGCGGTCCTTAACGGGCTCATCTATCCCAATCTCAGGTTCGAAACGCCGATGACGGAGCTGCCCTTCACCCCTACGACGGAATTTCTCAAAGGGCAGCCGCTAAGGAATGTGCTGTCCAATTCATTTGGTTTCGGCGGAAATTGTACCTCGCTCATCTTCTCAAAGCAATCCCGATGAACATCTATATCCGATCCGCGGCCTGTATCGCTCCTACGACTAACATCGGGGCCGCGGACCTGCCACCCCTTGCTAAACCCGCGGGTAACCGCCTGGCCTGTATCGAGCCAAACTATGAGGAGCTTATCGACGCTAAGACGCTCCGCCGGATGAGCCGGATCATCCGTATGGGAGTGGCCGCCGCCAAGTCCTGTCTCGTGGAAGCCGGCCTGCCGATGCCCGATGCGATCGTCACCGGTACCGGCTACGGCTGTGTGGAAGACACCGTGGTATTTCTCAGGAACATGATCACACGGAAAGAAGAAGCGCTTCAACCGGCGACCTTTATCCAGAGCACGCACAATACGGTAGGCGCACAGATAGCCCTGATCCTGCAATGTTCGGGCTATAACAATACCTTTGTCCACCGGGGTTTTTCCTTCGAGAATGCTGTGCTGGATGCGATCCTGCTTTTACGGGAGGGCGAAGCGACCACCGTACTTGCCGGTGGATTGGATGAGCTCACCGACACCAACTATGCGATCCTCAGCCGTTTTGGATTGTATCGTCATGCCCTGGCGGGGGAGGGCGCTGCTTTTTTCTTATTTGCCAACGAACCTGGTCCCGGCGACTTTGCGAAACTGGAAGGGATGACGACGTTTTATCGACCGGAGACCCCCGAGGATGCCCGGCGGGAGATGCAGGGTTTTTTAAAGGATATGGCTGTCGACCCGGGTTCCATCGACCTGGTGATCGGCGAGGAGATCTTTCCGGAGATACCTACCCAGCCCTACAAGACGCAATGTGGAGAATATCCCACTTCCACGGCATATGCCCTGTGGCTGGCGTCCCGCCTGATCAAGGCGGGCGTCCACAGACGCATCCTCGTTTATAATGATTACCTTGGCGTTCACCATGCGGCGTTCTTGCTCGCTGCCGCCTCCTAGCGGACCGGTGGTCCGCGGCCGAAGGCCCATCATTAGACGTGCGACGGGGGATGGGTAAATTCGCCAGCAACCATACCCCGTCGCACACATTTGAATAAATGAAACGGAAACTGTCTATCGTTTTCATGGTACTGCTTGGCCTCGGCATTTTCATGACGGGTGCCGCGATGGCCCAAACGCCGCCGCCGCCGCCACCACATGGCCATCCGCCGCCACCCCCGCCGCATCCTAAGATCAAGTGGCCGAAGATCAGGAAGCCACATGTAAAACTGCCGCCACATCCGAGACCTCATGGCGCGCCGCCGAGACCTCATGGAGCGCCGCCGCCGCCTCATGGCGCCCCGCCGCCGCCGCCCAAACTCAGACGCTGATGCTGTTGAATGATCTTTATACGATCGAGAAATGGTCCGCCTCCGACACCCATTCCAGGTGACAGCCACCTTCCGTGCGGCTGATGTCCTCTTCTTTAAATTCAACGGAACCTTTCGAGCAGAATGAAGCTGTGCTGCGTGAGCTTGTGGTTGTTGTAGAAGAGAATGTGCTGCGGCAACGGCTGCGGGGGGGCCAATTGTAATGCCAGCCAGACAGCAAAGGCCGACGCCGTAGGGTACTCGCCGCAAAGATGCTTGTAACGGACCACCGGAACCGCCGGATCGAGGACAGCGGCACATGCCGAATAAAAAGGCAAGGCGCGGTTATCGCCATTTTCCCCACTGAGGTACAGGGCCGGCGATCCGGATAGTTGCTGTCCCGGTTGCGATCCGGCTGGCAGGTGCCGGGCCAGGAACGCCCGTAACCGCGTCGCCACGATATGCTGATCGGTACTGTGGAAAGTCTCGATCCCTTTTATAGCCGCCACCGCATCGGCCGACTCGCCGCTGACCAGGAAAAGCGCCGCACCTTCCCCGGCAATGGAGCCGGGAGAATCGTAGTCATACAGGGAAAGACCGGGCGTCACCGTGGTCTTGTACCAGCCATCCGCCAGTTCGATCCGATAGTGGTAACCCGATACCTCGTCGACGCCGCCGACCAGGTAATGGGTGCCGGGATGCTCGCTGATAAGCATGCTCGCGTCGATGAGGGCATGTTCGAATCCAAGCCCGCGGTGAATATAGGTGCTGTTGTAGCCCCTGAGGTGACCCGACAACCCGATCTGGGAGGCGATGGCATTGGGTATGCCTTGTACAAAATTACCGGGCGCCAGCATCCCTTCCGAATAGTCGACGATCTGCCGCAGGAATTTGACACTCTCTTCCATCCCGCCATTGCCGGTGCCGATGAGGATACCGTCGATGCGCTCCTGCCGGATCAGCGGCATCGCGGCGCCTACGCCCAGCCTAACGGCCTTGCTCATACGCCGAAGCGTATTAGGGGGGATGCCGGGATAGCCGGGTTCGACGACTTTATAGACGCCATTCACGGGGCCCGCAGCCGTCCCACGGCCTTCGCCTCCGGCCAATGCGGACGCCTCTTCGCCTCCGACGAGGCGGGGTTGCGGGGAGATACAGGTCGTGTGATGGATATATAACATGTTCAAATGACTTTGGCCAGGCGGGCCGGGGCGACTGAAAATACCAGCGACGTACAGTTCCCGCCAAATCCGAAGGAGTTGGATAACACATGTTCCAGCTTCATCGGCTTGAATTCCGTGAGGGGGCGCAACCCGGTTTCCGGTATCGGCGTCGAAAAGTTCACGCTGGGATAGGCTTCCTGATAAAAGAGGTCGAGGATACTGTAGATGGCCTCGATCGCGCCCGATGCGCCCAGGGTATGGCCGGTGCTTGACTTTGTCGAGGCAAAAGCCGGCGGTGTACCGAAGATGCGGATCATGGCCTGGCTTTCCGAGGCATCGTTGTTCTCCGTTCCGGTACCATGGGCATTGATATAGCCGATCGCGGAAGCGTCCAGCCCCGCCGAGCGCAAAGCCCCCTGCATCGCAAGAAAGGGGCCTTCCCCGTCGGGTGAAAGCGACGAAGCATGATACGCATCATTGACATTGCAAGAGCCCCGCAGTTCGGCATAGACTTTTTTCCCCGCGAGATCTTCCTCGCGCTCCAGCACCAGGAATCCCGCACCTTCACCCAGGTTCAGCCCCTGCCGGTGTTCGTCGAAGGGTTTGCAGGCTGCGGGAGCCAGGATCTGCAAGGCATTGAACCCATTGATGGTGTATTTGGCCAGACTGTCGACGCCACCGACGATGGCTCGCCGTACCAGTCCATTGCGGATCAGCCGGCCGCCATACTGGATGGCATTGGCCGAAGACGAGCAGGCCGTATTGATAGTCGTCACCAGTCCGCTGAGGCCATAACGGTTTTGCAGATACTGCTGCACCGATGCACCGTCGTATGACGCCAGATAACCGGAACCCTGCGCCCCGCCATTGGTATCCCGGTAAAGTTCGTCGGTGAGACACATGCCGCCGACGGTGGTTGCTCCGATGAGCGCCGTATCGGTGGCAGTCAGCAGCGTAGTGCAGCCAGATGCAGCACCGCCCGATGTGGCTTCGGATAGCAGGAGACCGGCATCCTGGATGGCTTGCCGGAAGGCATGCGCCGCCAGCAGCGTCGTACGGGAGACTCCCGCGTCGTAGATGCCCGTGTGCTCCATGAGCTCCGCGTTCGAAAAGGTGACGCTGCCAAACGGGATGACTCCGACGTAACGGGAATTGGCCGGTCCTGAATACCCGATACCGCTTTCCTTGCGGACAAGCGCCTTCCGGTTGGCCGCTAAGCTGTCTCCTATAGCGCTGATGACGCCCATACCTGTCACGAAGACTCTGCTGGCCACTGAGTTATTTCGTTCTGTGCTGCGTGATATAATCGACCATGGTATTGACGTCGACAAGTACCTTACGTCCCTCTTTGGGATCTTTGATGACGATCCCATATTCCCTGTTCAGCAGGACGATGAGTTCAAGGGAATCTATGGAGTCCAGCCCCAACCCTTCGCCGAATAACGGCTGGTCATCTGCGATGTCTGCAGGCGTGGTGGAGGAAAGGTTCAGGAATTCTATGATCTGTGCTTTTAGTCGTTCTTTAAGTTGTGCAGTTTCCATGTTCAAATCAAATTTTTTCTTTTCAGCCCCCAAAAGCTCAAGCCCTGCAGAGCAGCAATAATAAGGAATAAAGATAGGATATTTGCCCAAACATCTTTTAAACTACCACCTTCGAGGAAAAGCCCGTAGTAGGCTTCCAGACACCAATGCAGGGGGGAGAGCGACATCGCCAGATGGAACGAGCCGGGCATCGCAAAACTTGGAACCATCAACCCGCCAACCGCCGCCAGGATGACGATGGACACCGCGCCAAAACCATTGGCCTGTTCTTCGGTTTGCGCGAACACGCCGATACAGATCGCGTAGCTCACGGCACACCAGCCGCACAAAAGTGTCACAACGATCAAGGCGGCCCAGTCCCCGGGAAAATGAAGGGGTGGCAGGCCGATCACCGGAAATAGCCAGGCTCCAAGCGCAAAGATGACCACGGCCTGGGACAGCGTCACTACCAGATAAGTGAGCTGTTTGGAGAAAATGGCGACGGCATAGGAGGTGGGCAGGGTCTTCAGCCGGATAAAGCTGCCATTGCGTTTTTCGCGCACGATGCCGCTGCCCAGTGACAGGACGACAAAGAACATGGCGAAGATGGTCCACGACGGGATATTGTGCTGCGTGGCATTGGGCAGATCGCGGTTGTCCTTTCGTGAAACCGCGGGCAGCTCGTCGATGCGGGTCCGGTTGTTAAGCAGTTGTCGCTCGAGCGAGTCGGGCAGCGCTTTTTCGTTCAATGCATAATAAAGGGTCCGCAGGATCTGTTTACTCTCGACCAATTGCAAGGCGCTGTACAGCGCGCCTTCGGCGCTTCGGCGGAAGGACTCCTGGAGGACGGGGTCATAATATAAGGAAACTGGTAAACTATCCTGGGAATCGGGCGCATTCACCGTACTATCGAGCCCGAAGCTGGCTTGTACCTTCCCTGTGACGCTTTTGGCCCTGGCCGCGATGCGTGCCGAAAAATCTGCGGGGATCACGAGACCCAGGAAGGCGTCTTTGTGCCGGATTCGCTCGTGGATCAGATCCGCTGCGGCCGCACCGGACAACGAGGACCCCGCTGCCCCGGCCGGGACCGGCATCAGTTGAAAAAAACCGATGGTATCGACGGCGCGTATGAACTCGCGGCTGGCTACTCCGGTGTCGCGGTTACAGATCAGCAGGGAAACTTTGTTCTTACCCACCAGTTCGAAGGTGCTGTTCTGGATACTCGTGACGATCAATACCAGCAGGATCGGCATGCCGAACATAAAGATCAACCCGATCCTGTCGCGCAGGAGTACCCTGACATCTTTCGATATGGTGGCCGAGAGTTTAAACATCGATATCCCGGTAGGCTTTTCCTGTCAATTGTAAGAATAATCCTTCGAGTCCGCTGGACAGGTGAGCGGCAAGCAGCGCATCCAGCGCGTCCTGTGCTACGATCCGGCCCTGATCGATAAGCGCGACGCGGTCGCAAAGACTCTCTGCCTCGCCGAGCTGGTGCGAGGTATAGATCAGGGTCATCCCTTCGCTGTTCAGCTCCTTAAGATAGCGGATGATGGCCGCGCGCGTCTGCACATCCACACCCACGGTGGGTTCGTCGAGGAATAGAAGCCGCGGCCGGTGGATGACGCCGATGGCCAGGTTGACCCGGCGTTTCATGCCACCGGAAAACTGCGCGACTTTTTTATCGCGGACATCCGCCAGCCCGAGGATCGCCAGCAGCTCATCGGTTCGCCGCCGGATGGTAGCCCGGTCCAATCCCGACCAGGCGCCAAAAAAAGCCAGGTTCTCCACAGGACTCAGTTCTTCATAGAACGAAAGATCCTGGGGAACGAATCCAAAAAGCTTATTGACGCGCCGCTCGCCCCGGACCACAGGCTGCCCGAAGATTCGGATATCGCCCCGGGAAGGAGTGAGCAGACCCGTGATCAGTTGCATCAACGTCGTCTTCCCCGCACCGTTAGGACCGAATAATCCAAACCGGCTGTCTTCCGGCACCTCGAGGGCAAAATCCGCAAAGATCGGTGGTTGCCCCGGATAGCCAAAGGAAAGATCGCTGATCCGGAGGGCCGGCTCGGGTGCCGGCGGCTGAGTCGTTCCAGGTGGCGGTGGGTTCATGGGCGCCAATTAATTTTAGACAATGCCTGGAAAGCCTGTTTCTCCAGCGCTGCTATCTCGAGGAGGTAGTCGCCCATCCGGTTGAAGTCTTCCTGGCTGCCGATGCGGCCTTTATAGATGCCGGCAGCCTGTACTGCGGCGTCGCGCCAGAGATCGCCCGACCGCGTAAAGGTATCCGAAATGCGGGACAGCGCCTCATCCGGATGAAAAGCCTGTGCCTGTTGCAGAAAGGCCGCATAGATATACCGGAATCCACCCCCGCCGGTGCCGATCTCTTCCTGCATCCGTACGAGCTGCGCCAGATAAAGCCCGGCCTGTTTCGGGCCCAGCTTGTCGCGCCACCGTTTTATTTTCTTCCCGGTATACCGGATGCCGCTGACACCGGTAAAGGGCCCGGGAATATGCAGCATGTCCCGGATATTCCGAATGACGCCTTTCTTAATGCCCCGCGCGATCTGCTCGTCGGTGACGGGTCTCCCTATCTTGGGATAATACAGCTGTCCCCGCGGCGCCAGCACTCCCCGGGCGAAACGCACCCGTTCCAACTCATAGGCGCTCAGACTCGTCGTCATCTCCATTACCGGGTCGCTGATGAGATAGCGGTCGTCTTCGCGACCGTATACGATTATATTATGTGCGTTAAAATGAAACCGGTATTCTTTAGGGAAATAAGGCAAATAGAATACCCCCACCTGGCACCCCACCACGTGTCCAACGTCCAGACAGGCATCCAGCACCTGGCGGGCTTTCTCCCTCGACCGGAACTTTTCGCGGTGTACCGGAACATTGAGCGCCGTACAGGTACGTTTGAAGATAAGACCCGGCATCGTCCTGAAGGCGAAGGCCGGGCCATTGTTGACCTTTAATAAGGGGATATAGGTGAAGAACAGGCCCGAGCCGATGCCAAAGGCCAGCGGCTCCGTGATGCGGTCGATGCCGATGGTATGCAGTAAACCGGTAGTAACGCCATTCTCACAATGGGCAGCCTGGATATGTTCGAAAGGAAGCTTCATTGCGGGATCATGTTTTTCAAATCTTCGACCCGGACCTCAAAGACTTCTGCGTAGCGACGCAGCCGGCGGTCGGAAAGGTTCTTAAAAACGTCGGGGCGCATATGCCGCCGGACCTGCCAGGCCCAGAAACCCGTATAGCCGGCGAGTACCTTGATGTCCATAAGTTTCAGCTCCATAAAATACAATATCGGGCTGGCTTCTTTATTTAGCACCCGCGCCATTGCTGTCTTCTGACGTTCCCCGATATCCTGCCAGGCGGCATCATTGGCACTATTCTTCACGTCCCAGCCTTTGCTAAGCTCTGTGGTATAGCGGCCTTCGGCATCCGTGGCATAACATACCTCTTTGGTGATCTTGCCAAAAGCGCCCGTATCCTGTGGAATATCTTCTTTTTTCATCGTCGACGAGATTAACACGCGGTTAGCATCGCAAACATATAGGAGAACCGCGAACTTTCGGGAACCAGACACAAGATGCGGTCGCCTTTCTTCAGTTTCCCGCTATGGAACAGCTCGGTGACCATCAGGTAGACGCTGCCGGCGCCCACATTCCCCAGGGTTGTAAGATTCACGAACCACTTTTCATAGGGGATGGTGGCACCGTAGTAGGCGATCTGTTCGAAGATCTTGCTCTTGAAGAACTCACTCGACATATGCGGCAGGAAGTAGTCGATATCATCGGACGTCAGACCCTTACGGTCGAAGATCTCTTTGATCCTTTTGGCGCCCAGGGGCACGATATTGTCGCGCAAAAGCGAGATATCCTGCTTGATGCTGAAGATGCTTTTCTCGATGATCTCTTCGGGCGAAAATTCCAGATAGCTTTTAACGGTGCCATCGGGCTGTTTGTCGCACGCCATATACATACAGGTCTCCATCTTATTGGCATAGGAGGCGCCTTCGATCCAATCGATCCGTAAGCTGAGGCCGTCCGGATTGGGTTCATCCGTCAATAAAAAAGCGGATGCTCCATCGGAGAGCATCCAGCGCAGGAACTCTTTATCGAAGCTGATAAAGGGATTCTTGTCCAGCTCCACGAGTTTATGCGCCTCCTCCTCGAAGACATTGGCGACCAGCGATGCAGAGAACCGTTCGGAGCCTGTTGCTACGGCTTTGTGCGCCTCGCCCGATCTCACGGCCATATAGGCGTATTTCAGGGCATGCATACCGGCACAGCAAACGCCTGACGGCGAGACGACCTCGATCGACTCCGCCTCGGGCAGCCAGCCATGGGTCATCACGGCATGGCTCGGCATCATTTGATCGGGGCTCGAAGTGCCACAGGACAGCAGGTCGATGGTTTTCAATTCCTCAGGGTCCTGTTCGAACAATTTCTTTACGGCAAGCGCCGTCATCTCCGCATTGGTATGCGTGGCCTTCTGTTGCTTGTCAAGCGCATAGTACCTGGTCTGGATGCCGTTGTTGCGCAGCACGATCTTTCTCGACTTGGAAGGCTTGCCGTTGATGTAGCCCAGATAGTCTTCCATCTCGTCGATAGAGACGGGATCATTAGGGAGATACATCGAAGTTTTAGTGATATAGACTGGACGGAGTGACATATGGGTTCGATTAATTCAACGCTAAATAATGTTGTTTCTTCACAAGTATACGCTTCTTTGAGAACGGGCGTATAAAAATGCTGTCCAGGATAAGGATCACGGGTGCTGCAACAAAGAGTGAAAATAGCAGATAATATTTGAATCCGGCCAGCCAGTCCTTCCTTTTTTTCCGTTTCACGATGAACCTCGCCCAGATAATATAGGTAGGTACGGCTTTGGTTTCCAGCAGCAATAACGAATACTTCAGATCTACCGCGCCTGCTTCCATCAAGGCTTGCTGGAGAGCGGAGAAATTGTCGAGATGCTCCACGACGATCTCCCCAAATACCCGGGTATGTTCGAT
This sequence comes from Chitinophagaceae bacterium, assembly GCA_025934485.1. GTDB lineage: Bacteria > Bacteroidota > Bacteroidia > Chitinophagales > Chitinophagaceae > Puia. The sequence continues at coordinate 19,159 of JAICXX010000027.1, read as the reverse complement.
GTCGGCGGCCGATACACCCGGATAGGGAAAGAAACCAAGATACCGGCTTTTTTTACCGCCGAGGAGCCAGTGAAAGATCGTCACGTAGCTGATATGGTTCAAATGCCGGTCCACCAATGCAATATTACCTACCAAATTCGCGCCAGCCTGTGCAAGCATTTTTCGCACTTCTGTAAAGGCATTCACCCACATGTTCCTCGCACCGGTGATCGTGATCACGGGCGCCCCGCGAAGGACAGCGAGTAACGCCGGATGATGCAGCAGACTGTTCACGGGAATGCTGGGCCAGAGGAACCAGGCCTGATAGCCAAGAATGATCAGATCATACGAAGCATGCCGGAGCCCGAAAGGCTTCAAGGCAACCGGGACACCCAGTACGCAATCCGGCATCACGGCATAGAACCGTTGTGGCGTCCAGGGGAATCCGTAGGCAGGGTCCGTTTCGATCCTGACCTTTTCCACTTCGTGTCCGGCCGTTTCCAGCGGTGACGTAAAGGTGTCGACGATCTCCGCCAATTGGCCGCTCTGGGAGTAATAAATGACCAGTATTTTTTTACCCATTCAGATCTTTTGCATGTAATCGTTTGGAATGTGGGCAATAATCCCTGATAGCTTTCTGTACCACCGGCGGCAGTGTTTTGAAAACCCGGTAGATAAACGCACTGTCCTTTTCCTCGTCGTTATGATAATGAACGATGGCGGGCGCATGTTCCTGGATGATCAGCCGAAGGAAATGATATTCGCCGTTGCTGCTGTCCGCGGCCATTGCCGTCTCCAGTTTCGTTGCGCCGGAACGGAAAATAGCGAGCTTTTCTTTCGGCCGGCGAAGCAAACCCGCCTTTTTCATCTGCAACGCGCCTTCATAGGCTTCTTTTTCCCTTGTCGAAGCGTGGTTGAGGACTACCAGTTCAGAGTCGATCGCCGCCAGGTCCCCGGAGGCTATCACGTGATAATAACCGCTTTTGTCGAAGATTTGCTGTGCTCCCGGCATTTTTCCAGCTTTGAAGATGGGGCCAGGTTTGAAAATAAAGGCGAGGGAAATAAATAGGAATCCGATCTTCATAACCTGGGTGCGCCTTTGGGGCGGGCGACAAATATAAAGAATAATGATTTTTTGGGCAATAGAAAGGGCTTCTTTCCCTAATTTTACCGCCTAGCGGATTTTTCGAATGGAGAAACAATTTTCTGATCGGTGGGCAATCATCTTGGGCGGGTCGAGTGGATTCGGTCTGGCGACAGTGGAAAAACTTGCCCTGCACGGCATGAATATCGCCGCGCTGTATCGGGAAACAAGTGCCGGGGAAAAGGCCCTGAAAGAAAAATTGCAGGGCATAGCCGCTGCGGCGGGTGTGACCATCGAAGCCCATAATGTGAATGCCCTCGATGCGGATTCCCGCGAGGCCTTTGTCCGGCAGTTTGCAGCCGCCGAGGGGAGAAAACAAAGGGTTCGCCTGCTGTTGCATTCCATTGCGCGAGGCAACCTGAAACCATTGGCGGCCGCGCCGGGGGAGGCTACCGAGTTGCTGGGCATCGAAGATATCCGGTTCACCGCGTATGCCATGGGCACCAGCCTGCTCGATTGGGCACGATCGTTGTTCGTGAATGGGTTGTTTTGTGCAGATGCGAGGATCATCGGGCTTACGAGCGAAGGGGCCCACAAATATTGGGATGGATATGCCGCCGTATCGATCGCCAAGGCTTCGCTGGAAAGCCTGGTGACCTATATGGCCGTGGAACTGGGTAAATACGGGCTCAAGACCAATTTGATACAGGCCGGTATAACGGCCACACCATCGCTAAAACGGATTCCTTCGAGCGACCAGCTGCTCGATCTGACGCCCCGGAGAAATCCGCTGGGCAGGATGACACAGGTGGAAGACATCGCTAACGCCATATACCTGCTTTGCCTGGACGAAGCAGCCTGGATCAACGGATCGCTCCTGCATGTCGATGGAGGCGAACATTGCCGTTAGAACAAAGATCCTAAGCTGCGGCAGGCAGCTTGATTAGATAACCTGAAGAACACTATGTACCGTTATATACTCGACCTATTACCGTATAAGTCCTCCTTCCGCTTCGTGGAGGAGATCGCCTATGTGGATGCGGATGGGGTCGTCGGTCATTATACCTTACAGCCGGATTCGTTTTTTTATGCCGATCATTTCCCGGGTAATCCGGTGACACCTGGCGCCATCCTCACCGAGATCATGGCGCAGATCGGGCTGGTGGTTCTGGGTATTTTTTTAATCACAGAGGGAAAGGCTCCCGCAAACGACGCGGCCGCCGCCGCCGCGAAACCCACCTCGCCTACGGCCGCCATCTTCCCATTGCTGAGCTCCGCCAATGTCGAATTTTTCAAGATGGCATTGCCGGGGCAAAGACTCACCGTTACATCAAAAAAAGAATATTTCCGTTTCGACAAGCTAAAATGCCGGGTTGAAATGCACGATGCCGCCGGAGAACGGGTGGCGAAAGGTACATTTGCAGGCTTTTTGAAGAAACTATAACTATATTATGAACCGCCGGGTAGTCGTTACAGGATTAGGAGTCGTTTCCCCTAATGGATTGGGTGTCCCAGCGTTCCTGGAGGCCATCCGGAATGGGGTGACGGGGATTCGTTTTGTTCCTCAATATGAGGCACTTAAATTTAATTGCCAGGTGGCGGGTATTCCCCAGTTCGAATGGGATATCCTAAAGAACTATGTCTCCGAGGTCACCTTTCATGGACTACAGGGGCAGGCTATCGCCTATGGACTCATGGCGGCCGTCGACGCCTGGAAAGATGCAGGGCATGTCGCCGCCGGCGAAGAAGCGCTATGGGATGCCGGCTGTGTGTTCGGCAGCAGCGTGGCCGGGGTCGAGACCGTGAAAAGGATCTTTAACCGGGTCGATGCCGGCGAGGCCCGGAAACTGGGCTCAAGGGTAGTCGAGCAGTTTATGAATAGCGGCATAACCGCTTATATCTCAGGGAAATTGGGATTGGGTAACCGGGTCATTGCCAACTCTGCGGCCTGCGCCACCGGCACCCAGGCCGTGCTCATGGGATATGAATATATACATCAGGGGTTGGCCAAGCGGATGTTGGTGGGAAGTAGCGAGCATGTGGATCAATATATCTTCGGAGCCTTCGATTCGATGCGTATCCTTTCCCGGAAGCATAATAATGTCCCGGAAAAAGCCTCCCGTCCCATGAGCGCGACGGCCGGCGGTTTTGTCCCCGGTTCGGGAGCTGGGGCCCTGGTGCTGGAAGACCTGGAATACGCTTTGCAAAGGAAGGCGAAGATATATGCCGAATTGCTGGGCGGGGCCTGTAATTCTGGCGGTCAGCGCAAGGGAGGCTCGATGACGGCGCCGGCGGCGCCGGGGGTTATTCGCTGTATCACGGATGCCCTGGACAATGCCCGGGTCAAGCCGGCCGACCTGGACCTGATCAGCGGGCATTTGACGGCGACCGCGGCCGATACGCTGGAAATTCAAAATTGGTGCTTGGCGCTTGATAGAAATGGTCGTAATTTCCCGCTGATCAATTCGTTGAAGTCGATGATCGGGCATTCGTTGAGCGCCGCGGGTTCGATCGAGGCAGTGGGAGCGGTACTACAGATCAAACATCAGTTCGTACACCCCAATATCAACCTGGAAGATCCCAATGGCGAGATACTGAAATTGATCGACCTTAGCCGGATGCCGGTGGAACGGATCGATACACCCATCAATATCGTCGCCAAGGCGAACTTTGGCTTCGGCGACGTGAACGCATGTTTAATTTTTTCTAAATATAATCAACATGGATAGACGCGAGATCTTAGAGGAACTTAAAAGGGTACTGGAACCATATACGGAAAACAAGGAACTGTTGCGGAACATCAACGAACAGACGGACCTCGTTAAGGACCTAAAGATCAATTCTTCCAACCTGGTTGACGTCATCATCGATGCCGAGGCGAAATACAACATCGAGATCGACTTCGATTCCTCGGAGAAAATGATCTCCGTAGGCTCTTGTATTGACGTTATTTCCGATAAAATAAATAAATGAGAAACAGTAGCGGCAATGATCTGGTTTATTTGCCCGCTACGCGGTCGGAGAGGACCAGGCTGCCGCGCTTTTATTCCCGCATCCTTACAGCAGCCGAAGTGGAAGGTTTCGCACGGTTTGTGGGTTCAGGTCTGCCTTTCGATCATTATGTATGGTTGTGCTGGTCTGTTAAGGAATCCGTTTACAAATATCAGAAAAGACTTTTCCCGGAGCTGGTGTTCGCACCTTTACGGATCGAGGTGCAGCAGATCGATCCACCGTGTGGAGACCTGGATTTCTATGCCGGCATCGTCGTCGCGCAGCGTCTCGTGGGACCGACCGGTGTGGCCAGCCAAACGCTGTTTTCGCGCACTTGGGTCCGCGACGGCGTTATTGTCACCATCGTAAGTGAGGATCAGCAATTTACCGATACGCATTGGGGTTTTTCGGCTATCGACTCTGCTACCTATGCCGACCAGTCGGCTGCTGTGCGCAAGCTGGCGCTTGGGGAATTGAGCTCCGTCTTGTCGCGGGATGATCTGCGGCTGGAAAAGGATGCGGCGGGTTGTCCGATTGTTCTCGCTGGGGACCAGCCGCTGGCCATTCCCATTTCTCTCGCCCATCATGAAGGATTTATTGCTTATTCTTTTTGCAGCAAAACGGTGTAGAGAAAATCGGCCGTGAACTCAGCGGCATCGTGCCACCGTTTCTTCGTTCCATGGCCGGCGATCAGTGGAAAGAAATGCTTTTGCAGCTCATGCGAATAGCCGTGATAGGTCTTTAAGGCAGTGGGGATACCAAGAGCAACAGCCACCCGGTGGATCGGGAGACTACCGAACAACGGGTAATCCTTATGATCATAAGGAACGATCTTGTCCCTGTCGCCATGCACGCTTACGATAGGAACCCGCGCCTGACGCAGCCAGAGCGTATCGAAGATGCCACCCCAGTAGTTCACGATCGCCGCAATCCCCATGGTGTTGACATTGCCGGAGAGCGCACGGGCATCCCATCCGGGTGTGGCGGCCTCCTTAGTGGGCGGCAGCTTTTGCAATTCAGCATCGTTGCTATAGACGGCCTGCAGGGCCAGGATGCCACCCGCGGAATTACCGGCGAGGATGATGCGTGTGGTATCGATGTTCCACGCTGCCGCACCAGCCTTGAAATAAGCAACGGCATGCCGGACGTCGCGGACGGCGGTGAGGCAGTCGGTGACAAGATCGGTAAAGTTGAAGCTAAAGTTTTTCTTTCCTAATCGGTAATCGATGGCGGCGCAGACATAACCCCGCCGTGCAAAGGTCGCGCACCACAGCCGGATTCCCGCGGCTCGGCGGGAACCGAATTTGAATCCGCCGCCATGGATCCAGATCATCAGCGGACGACGGGTGTTGCTGTCGCCTTTGGGTTGATACAGATCGAATCGCTGATGCTCGCTGTAGGTAAGTCCTTTCTCCACGGTGTAGCTGGAAAACACGAGGTCTTTATACCTGGTTTGCGCAGACGCTGCGAGGGTCGTTGCGCACAAAAACAAAAAAAGAAGATTTCGTGTCAACGCGCCCGGCCGGGATTTTGGCGGATAAAATCCTCCCAGCTGCCGGCCTTTTTTCGCCGGGCCGTGCCCGTCTTGCTCCCTTCGGCGGAAACCTGGGAAAGCTTTTCGTCCATCTGGTTTTGAAAATAATGGCATACGGCCACGGCGAGCGCGTCGGAAGCATCATAGGCGGGAATATCCTGCTCCAGCTGCAGGATATGCTGCAACATCTTCCAGACCTTTTCTTTTTCCGCATTTCCGTTACCGGTGATCGATTGCTTGACCTTTTTGGGCGAATATTCGGTGACGCTCATACCGGCTTGCATCGCCGTGGCGATTGCCACACCTTGCGCACGCCCCAATTTTAACATGCTTTGTACGTTCTTACCAAAGAAAGGCGCTTCGATGGCAAAATCTTCCGGACGGAACCGGCCAATGAGCTCATGGACCTTTTTGTGGATCAAATGCAACCTTTCGTATCCATCCTGCCGGGTGGGTAACCGCAGGACACCCATCTCGATGAGTGTAAGCTTGTCGCCGGTACACTTAACCAGGCCGTAACCCATGACGACTGTACCGGGATCTATACCTAAAATTATTTTAGATTGCATTGAATTGAATAAAGGTATAAAAATAGTGTATACAAAAGAACGCAGTTCTGGCCGAAGGCCAATTATTATCAGCGTGATCGGGCCGGTAGTATTCCTGGTACTCGGAGTATTTATCTATTGGCAGATCACCCGGCAGCACAATTGGCGGACTTCGCTTAGCGAGGTCATGAGCGGCGTCACCGGGCCGTTGCAATGGAAGCTCTGGTTGGTATTCGCCCTGATGTTTGTGAACTGGGGGATCGAAGCCCGTAAATGGCAGCTGGCGCTTCGGCCAGTGGGTGGCCTGCCCTTTGGGAACGCTTTCAAAGCAGTTTTCACCGGCGCCGCCGTCGCCAGCTTCACCCCGAACCGAATGGGCGATTACCTGGGCCGCATCCTCTATATCCGGGAAGGCCATCGCGCACAGGCCATCGCCCTGACCATCGCCTGCAGCATGGCGCAGCTGATGATCACCCTGGTCGTGGGTTTAGCAGGAACACTTTATGTAGGGGCCGCATCGCATCGTCCCCTTCCGTCCGAGTCGCATCTGCCTCTGGCATTGAATATCCTGATGGCCATCGTCGTGATCCTGCTGGTAAGTTTAACATTTATTTATTTCCGGTTGGATTGGGTAAGCCGCTTGCTGCTGAGGATCCCGGGAACACAGCGATTTAATACTTATTTAAAAGTTTTAGAAAATCTTGATGCAACGATCTTAGTGCGGATTTTGTTCTTATCTTTTGGCAGATATATTGTGTTTATCGCTCAATATAGCCTGGTATTTGCCGTTTTTGGGGTAAATATCGGGTTCTGGCAGGCGGGCGGTGGCATGAGTGTTGTATTTCTGGTGATGGCGATAGTCCCTACCTTTACCTTCCTTACAGAATTGGGTTTGAGATGGGAGGCTAGTATCCAGGTATTGGAACTGTATAGCCCCAATACAGTGGGAATATTCGCCGCCAGTTTTGCGATCTGGCTAATTAATCTAATCATACCAGCGTTGATAGGAAGTTTGTTAATTGTAAGTATCAAATTATTCAAAAGTCGATGAGAGTAATTACTACGGTCTGTATCTTGTTGGTGACGCTTTTTTTACCTGTAATGGCGTGGGATGCTAATGGCCAGGATACGGCAGGCGGGCAGCCGGGTGCCCCCGGAGATGAATTTTGCCGCGGTCTCCACAATACGGCGTTCCAGGCAGGCGAACAGCTGACCTACAAAGTCTACTACACCTTAGCTGGCGTCTATGCCGCCGCGGGTGAATGTACATTCAACACCATGCTCGAACATTTCGAAGGGAAGCCTGTGTATCACATCGTCGCGGAAGGAAAGACCTATCCTTTTTATGACAAGTTCTTCCGGGTGCGGGATAAATACGAAAGTTATATCGACACCGGCAGCCTTCAGCCCTACAAATTTATCCGCAATGTGGACGAAGGAGGATATAAGACCTACGAAAATGTCACCTTTGTCAAGGCCGCACATACCGCCATCACCAATGCCGGCGTATTCCCCGTTCCGAACTGTATCCAGGATGTGCTGAGCGCCTCGTACTATGCCCGGAACATCGATTTCAACCATCATAAGCCGGGGGACAAGATCTATTTCGATATGTTCCTCGACCGTCAGGTCTATCATCTCTACGTACGCTATCTGGGTAAGGAGACTATCCGTACCAAGTATGCGAAGTTCCGCACCATAAAATTCAAGCCCCTTCTGGTCCATGGCACCATGTTCGAGGGCGGCGAGAAGATGACGGTGTGGGTAACCGATGATCCCAATCACATCGCCGTCAAGATCGAGAGTCCTATTACCGTAGGAAAGGTCGCGATCGAAATGTCCGAGCACAAAAATCCCCGTTGGCCGTTGAGCTCGATGGTGGATCTGTAACCCCGGGCGATTCCGGCGCAGAATCGATAACGATTGCAGATATGCGGATCGTTTTGTATTTTTCGCCAAATTCAATTCCATGAAACCCCTTTCCCTGGTCTGTCTAAGCGTTTGTCTATCCCTGATCTATGTGCTTCCCTGTTTGGCTCAAACAACACGGCTCGCCGACTCGGCAAATTCCTGCTTATTGCTAAAACATCCCCTAAGTTACCCATCGGTTCAGCGAAATGCCCTCACGATCATTACGAAAAGTGACGAAGATTGTACGATAAAATTTATCGATCTGCTTGCCGACAGCTCCTTTGGCCGGGATCATCGCGGGTGCCTGGCCAGCCTCGATGCGTTCTGCAGGGTCGGCAACGGGTCCATAGCGAAGGAGCTGGATAGCGTCTGCGCCAGACTGTTCCATCAGAATTTTAAATATGTGTTTGAATACATCTATAAGCCTAACATCAGGTTCAATACCCAGTTCGAGGTAGTGCTCATCGAGGGCGTCGGCATCGAGCTTTCACAGAGCCAGGACCCGGCGACCGACAGGGCCAATCTTGCCGCTTACCTGCATGGGAAAGAGCAGGAGATGAAGATGAATGCACAGCAAAAGGTGTTTGCGGAGGCGTTGAAGAATAAGATTTTGGCTTATAAGGCCGGTTAAGCGCCACTTATGTCCATTCGCGTATGCATTCTTGCCCTGGTATCGACCTTGTTGGGTTGCGGACATCAACCGGCAAAACCGCGGTCTGTCGCATCCCGGGTGGGCACGGTCACGCAGGAACCGCAAACGACACATTTTAGTAAGAACAAAAAGGGCAGATTTCCCGACTCCGGCATCGTAAGAGCGGTAGGCTACTCTTTTTTAGATGAAGAGGAGGACGACACGACGAACCGCGGGCAATTGATCACTATTATGCCGAGGTATGCTCAATACTTGAACAGGAAAGATCCGCATCCAAAGGCGATTTTGACAAGGCCTCAGACGCAGGAATTGCTGGCTATCATTAACGATCCCGGGAATTATTCCAATACCCGTGCAGAATGCGATAACCCACGAAATTGTTTTTGTTTTTATAATAGTAAAAATGAGATTGTGGGCTGGTATGAGGTGTGCTTCGAATGCGGTGTGATCAACTGCATTCCCGAATTCACGGTTTGCAGAAAGGGTGGCCTGACCGATCGTGGAGTAGATAGATTAAAAGCGTTTTGCACCGTCGTAAAATTGAACACCGGTAAACCATGAATAAGAAGCTGTTCTATATAATCTTTGGCTTGATATTCGTCGCATTGGCATTTTGGGCGGCCAACAGGCGTTTTAAGATCATCGACCTTAGCACGATCAGCGTTACGACAGATAGCTCGCTCGACAGGGCGAACGTCAAGATTGAACGTGGCTATTTTGACTTGAACAGACAAACGGATAGCGTGCTGTTTGCCAGCGATGCCAGCAAGTGGACGGTTTTCGACGGGCATAGATGCGGGCTTTTGCATACGGACTATGGGGAAAATGATTTTCTGATCACGTACGCCGACCGATACTATCTGGCATTTAGACATTTTATCACCTATGGCCGGTATCAACATGCTTATAATTTTGAATTTTCCAAACGAGGCGATACGATCCTCGTGCATGCGACGATCCTTGGCGGCGACGGAGAGATATTTACCAGGCCGATGCAATTGATCGCTGATGCCAAATACCCGAAATCATATGTGGACTTCCGCGGGAAGTTCAGGAGGGCAAAGAATGGCAGAACGGACTCGACTATGACCATCCCGATCGATTTAGTCAACTCCTTTCTTATCGAAAAGATCGATACACGGTATACGGTTCGATCGAACCCATGGATTGGTTCGAAAATCGGTATGGTAATTTTTTTATCATTCAGGCTGACTGCGGCGCCGGCGGCGCTTGTGCGAGTTATTATCTTTTGGTTTTTGACAAGACGGGTCGATTCATCAAAGAGGAAATGCTGGGCCGCCTGGCAGTAGATGACGATTTCGGGATCTATTTTGATTATAAACAATTGTCGGATACGACGCTGAGGGCGCATAGCTCCAACGAGGACAAAGATCCACCTTCGAAGAAGGATTCTACGTGGATCATTTCGCTTAAATTGTAATCTGTTCTGGTGAAATAACGAAAATTAAATGAACCTTCGATGATTAAAATCCTTCCTTTCCTCGAGAAGAGATACGAGAGCAAGCTCGGCGAGAGCGAGATACTGGACATCATCAGGCAAAAAGTCAACGCGCCGGATTGGAGTGTTTCGATGGCGAAGTTGATGAATCGCAATTACCAGGGCTTGGAAGGCGAAGTTGTAAATAATGAGTTCATTATTTCAAATGAAAAGTATGGAGTGACTTATGGTAAAGGCAATTTCCTTCCAATTTTGAAGGGAGTTGTACTGGCCAACCCTCCCGGCGATAAGACCATAGTAAAAATAGTCATACGACCAACTTTGTTTGTTGTGATTGCATATGTCTTTCTTGTCATTATTATGGGGATCTTTTTCAGGTTTGGACTGCGGGAGTCGCAATATGACCTTGTTGTGGCGAGTGCCTTCTTTATTCTTGGACCCTATGTTTCCATAATGTTCAGATTTCGTAGAGCGGTGAAGGTATATCTGAGATTTATCGAGGAAGATATTTTGAATCAATATTAACGAGAGAACGTCGCATGAAACTCATATGTCGCGGCATGAGGTTGTTTGACCCCAACTGAAACTCTTTCCGCCGAAAAGATGAAAATCATATATTAAATGGCCGCTTTGAAGGCAACAATTTTTAAAACATCATGAAACAGTATGTATCAATTTTATCAATTCTGTCTATAGCTGTAATTCACCTTTCGTGTCTTGGGCAGACCGATACTCGAAATTTTATGAAATTGACAACGCTCAGTGTGCTAGATAAGTTGAAGCATTTTGATACATCAGGCATATTGGAAATGTACGATACGTCCTTTGCAGACATGAATAATAAATATAAGAGGGAATCTTTTAAAGAAGAAGTCTTGGATGATTGTCAATTCATGCAGAAAATTTTAAGCGCGCATCATTTGGATAATGATAACGAAATTATTTTTTCAACAGATAGTTTAATGCAGGCTAATATTGCAAGCATTTTGCTTTTTGATAAAGCTGACTCCGGCTTAAACCTGGAGAATTGCTACTTAGTGGTCGTATTTTACCCCGATGGATTTAATGTGCAGCCGAATACGTTTTTGCGCTTTTATATTGGCGGAAAAGCGATCAGGAGCGAGTCAACGAATGAAGTGAAATTACCCCCGCCTCTTAAAAACTAATTGTTTCAAGTACGGACCTTGCCGAACCGGATGCTATCCGGTTGCGCCGAAAAATGGGTCGAATCTAATTTGCTATGGCCAATCAAATAAATCAGGAGCAAAGCATTAAATAACTGCCAGCGGGAACCTCTTCCCCGGCCGCATGCTCTTCTCCGTCGCGTCAGGCACGCAGCACTCGATACGTGGATCGTGCGTGGAAAAGCACATATCCCCCAGCCGTCGCCTCGTCGATGAACGCGCGCTTTTCGGTCACGCTGGCAAGAGGAAACATTATCATGCGCCATCGTCCAGGCCATAGGGAAATGCGCAATGCAAGGCAGCATGTCGACCACGAAGACAAGCGTGCGACTCTTAAAAGAAAAACTGACATCGTTTGGAGCCACCTGGCGCATTGCGGGGTCAATGATTTTTTTGTATCTTATCGGGAAATCTATCTATTGAAACTCCTGACATTTGCCTTTTTTTGCTTCTTTGTAGCTTTTCGAGTAGACGTGAATGCGCAATCAGAGATAGAGACAAATCAAACTACATATCTTGAATTCTTGGGAAACTCCCGTGGGATCTGGTCGATCAACTATGACCGAATTTTAATAAAACCTAACAGTAGCTGTTGTCTTTTGACAGGCCGAATGGGATTTGGGACCGACTATCGAACCAAGGACTCCAGCGCGATAATAAACCTGCCATTGGAGCTAAGCTTATTGTTGGGAAGGCGAAATAGCTTCTTCGAAACGGGACTTGGCTGGACCGCATCATTTGGCAAAAATTTTCTCGATACTTCTTCCAAACCTCCCAGGCATTATCCGCCGTTCTATTCGGGTTGGGTGCTCAGAATCGGGTATCGATATATGGTTTACAAGACAATTGTGTTACGGGCAGCTCCCCTGCTATTGTTCGTAAACGATCCTGATCCGAAACTGGAGATAACTTTTGGTATATCACTCGGGTACGCTTTTTAATTAGACGAAGCCGGCTGTACCTGTAGCTAACCTCTATTCAACGGTGCATAACTCCTTTCCGAATCCCGGGGATAGTATTACCTTGGTCCGTGGTAATAAGCTCATTGAGTCTAGCGTTAAAGACAGTGATAAAGAAAAAATGGAAAAAGTGGAAATTAGCCAAAAACGAGAAGTCAAGTTTTTTTTACTTGGATTAATTCTTTCTAAAGTTTTGACTTCTATAATTGTTGCTCGGTTTGCAGCGTATTCCAATGACGCTTTAGACTTTTGGCAGGTTTTTATAATTCTCATTTTTTCAGGTACAGGTGCTGGCTTTCTCGCGCAGCTTGGGTTGTTCATCGGCTATTTTTTTATTGTAAAATATCTGGTGAAGCACGTTAAGTTGGAGCCATTTTTTTATCTGGCCTTGCTTATTGCTGCTGTTTTATGCTGCTCGCTTGTAACCTTCATCGATTGGGAAGTCTCTAAAGCGTCATATAGTAATTTTGGGGATTATATATATAAGGGAAACTATTACATAGTTTACATGATAGTAGTCGCGCTGTTCTTGAATATTTTTGGAGTTAGAAGTCGCGACTCCTAGCTTAAGATCAATAATTGCGACTCGGCCGAGCTCATCATAGAGAACCATACCCAGGGCGTAATGGAAATACCTTGATGAATAATTTGGATGAGATCTCATACCCCACGGCAGGAACAACTCCCTATTTCGCTCCCGGAATGACTACGTTTCAAAAGGGGAAAAATCCGGTAGTGGAAGATAAACCCATGCCAAAATAAATATTGATGTTATGAAAGTTAATTTCCTATTTCAGGCGTTTCTAATTCTCCTTTTTGGTACGGAATGCAATCGACCTGAGAGCTATACGCTTTCCGAGTGCAATGGAAGTGTGGTCAACGGATATATACCAAAAGTCGACACAGAATACATATCAGTAGGTAATAATTATTGTTTTGAAATACGACATGACAAGGTACGCGATTTATCGCCATACCGTCTCGGGATAGAGATAAACGGAAAAGATGTTTATTGGGGCAGATATAAGGAGAGGGTCACTTGTAGGTTTAATAAAAGAAGTAGCTTGAATAGCCTTGTGATTTTTCTTTTTGATTCGGTTGGCAATAAAATATATTCTTGGGAAAACAAAGAAGATTATGATTTCGATAGCGCAGAAATCGGTTGTCGAAGGGTGAAATTATATTCGGATAAGAATAAAGACTATTCGAATTCCATCGAAATGGAGGTGAATTAAATAATTGCTGTAATATCCGGCTGGCCTCCTGCTGAGTGAGTGAGGGAGCAGATGCGGTAGGGGCATTCTATGCCCTTGGCAGAGTCCAGCCGCCATCTGGGATACTCGAGCGGGATCGATGCCTTCGATGTTAACGGAACTGACCTCTTGACCTACCGGTTTCCCCTGCGTGGTCGTTGATTATTGCTGAAATCCATCCATTGATCGGTGCAGTCGCTCACAAAGGCCGTTGGTTTGATATGGATAAGGTCTTCCTCCACGACACGGCCTTCTCCGCCGCTTTTGAAACAAATCGCATTAAATGCCTGTCAGCGAGAATCCCTTCCCCGGCCGCACACCCTTCTCCGTAGCCTCGGGAATACAGCACTCGTTTAGAGGATCATGCTCGAAGAAGAGTACATATCCCCCGGCAGCAGCCTCATCGAGAAACGCGCGTTTTTCGGTCATGCTCGTCAGCGGAAACATATCGTAGGCCATCGTCCACGCCATCGGGAAATGCGCGATGGAAGGCAGGAGGTCGGCGACGAAGACCAAAGTGCGGTCTTTATAAGAAAGCTGCGGCAGCATCATTGCCGCGGTATGGCCCTCGACGAGCCGCACCGAGATCCCTGGCAGAATGACATTCGAAATAGTGGCCGGCGCAGCGCCGACGCCAGGAGTAAAGCCGCCGTGTGTATCGACAAAATGCAACCGGCCGCTTTCCTGTATCGGCAGGATGTTCTCGCGCAGGAAGGAAGCTTTTTCGCGGTCATTGGGATTCACAGCCCAGTCCCAATGACGCGAGTGCGACCAATACGTAGCATTGCGGAAGGCAGGCGCAAGCCGGCCGTCCGAAGTCCGCACAATACTTCCGCCACAGTGATCGAAATGCAGATGCGTGAGCAAGACGTCCGTGATGTCGTCGCGATGAAAGCCATGAGCCGCCAGGGAAGAATCGAGGGTATCGGAGCCATGCAGATAATAGTGTGAGAAAAATTTCGCATCCTGCTTGTCGCCGATACCATTGTCGACCAGGATGAGTTTTTCGCCGTCCTCGATCAAAAGACAACGCATCGCCCAGCTACAAAGATTGTTTTCATCCGCAGGCTGGACCTTATTCCACAACGTCTTGGGCACGACGCCAAACATAGCACCGCCATCCAATTTGAAAAAGCCGGTATTGATCGTGTACAACTGCATCGAAAGAAAATTTTAAAGTGAGCGCCGCAGGCCTGGCATCCGAACGCAACTACACTGCCGCCGCAATGCCGGCGCCGGCCTCCTGCCGTTGTTTACGCAGCGCCGAATAAAGATAGCCTATGCCGATAACAAAGAAGACGATCAAAAAGATCACGGAATTCTTCATGCTGCCGGTAAGCTCTTCGATAAAACCGAAGCTGAACATCCCGATAACGATGGCGAACTTCTCCGTCATATCATAATAGCTGAAATAGGAGGCTGTGTCCCTGGTATCGGGCATCAGCTTGGAGTAGGTGCTCCGGCTGAGGCTCTGGATGCCGCCCATCACCAGACCTACGCCCAACGCCAGCGCATAAAAGGAATATTCGATGGGTCGCTGATGGGGCTCGAGATCGAGCTCTTCACGCGAAAGCCGGGCTTCCACATTCGCCGAAGCCCTGTCATATTCGTCGGCCGATAGAGAAGCCTTTCGGGCGGCAATATCTTCTTTCTCCTGTTGAATGGAAGTTATCCGCTCGTGGAAATCGTGGAGATGTTCAGCCATGCCCGCCGTGATATAGGCCGAAATACAGATGAACACCCAAAGCACGACGCAGCCAATAAGCACCTTTATATTGCCGAAACGGGCAGATAGCTTGCTCATCCACATGGCGCCTACAATGGCAACCAGCTGGATAAGAACGATCGTGATGATCAGCTTATTTTTATCCAGTCTCAGCAGTTTGCTGCCGAAAAGCGTGGCGGCCATCATCACCGTTTGTACGCCTATGCTGTAACAAAAGAAGGCCCGCAAAAAACGTTTCATTACCCCTAATTTGCGCACTTCCCTATAGACCTTCCGAACTTCGGCGAAGCCTGTCCTGAAAACATTGGTGCGGGCGGCAGCGACCCTGGTTGTTTTAGGCAGCACCGCAAAGGTCATCTGGGCAAAGCCGGCCCACCAGATGCCTACGAGCAGAAAGGTCAGCCGCGAGCCAAGAAACGGATCGGACTTGATCGTGAGCACCAGCACGAAACCGAGGAGCTGCAGGATCACACTGCCGATATAACCGAAGGTAAAACCCTTAGCGCTGACGCGGTCCTGATCCTCCGGAGCCGCGATCTCGGGAAGATAGGCATTATAGAATACCAGACTGCCGACAAAACCCATGGAAGCCAGGATAAAACAAAGAACGCCCAGCCATACATTGGCGCCATTAAAGAAATATAATGCCGAACAACCTAGCGACCCCATATAACAAAAGAATTGCATAAACCTCTTTTTGTTACCGCGGGTATCGGCAATGGAGGTCAGGATGGGGTAAAGAAGCGCGATAATCAGATACGCCAACGCGAGTGAATAATCGTACAGCGCCGAGTTGATGAAATTATGTCCAAGGAAATGAACGGTATCTCCTTTGAAGGCATCTTTGGTCGCAAGGGTAAAATAAATAGGGAAGAAGGTCGTAGTGATCACCAGGTTATACACCGAATTGGCCCAGTCGTACATGGCCCAGCCGGTAATGACCTTTTTGGAGGCAGTCGCCGTCATAGGATGCCCCTCCAGAGTAAGAACAGCATCACCAGTCCGACGACAATGCGGTAATAACCCCAGGGCTTGAATCCATATTTCTTGATGAAGCCGATAAAGAACCGGATCACGATGATGGCGACAAAAAAGGCGACGATACTGCTCAGGAGCAACATCGACGCGTGGGACTGATTCAGGACGTCGGGATGCTCCTTGTGCGTATCCCAAAGCTTCTTGACCGTAGCCGCAAGCATGGTCGGCACAGCCAGGAAGAAGGAAAATTCGGCTGCCGCCTTACGGGTGAGCTTCTGGGTCATCCCGCCAACGATGGTTGAAGCGCTGCGGCTTACCCCCGGCAACAGGATCGATAAGACCTGGAAACAGCCGATCTTGAAGGCCGCGGCATTGGAGACCTGCTTCTCATCGTCGATCGTGGGATTCTTGAACCAGCCATCGACAAATAACATGATGACCCCGCCACCCAGCATCACCCAGGCGATGAAATAGAGGTTGTCCAGCGCGCGATCGATGTATTTATTCAGCAGCGCCCCAAAGATCAGCGCGGGGATCACCGCGACGATCAGCTTTAGATAAAAGGTGAAACGGGAGAAATCGAAGAACTTCCGCCAGTAAAGGACCACGACGGCCAGGATGGCGGGTAGCTGGATCACGATGTCGAAAAGCTTCGAAAAGTCATCGTTGGGATCTACCCCGATCATGGGGTTGACAAATTTCATGTGCGCCGTAGAGGAAATGGGGAGAAACTCCGTGAGCCCTTCTACGACACTCTGGATGATGGCCTGCGTTATGGTCATATGGATGGCTTATGCCTTGTCAGTTGCTTTCTTGTCCGACTTGAAGATGGCGAAGATCTCGATAACGAACCCGCCCAGGATGAGGATGGGGGCCAGGGTTATCCTTCTAAAGCTGTATATTTCGCTGGGATTGAAGACGTTAGGGTCTTTGCTTTTACCACCGCCCATTAGGATCAACCCCAGGGCAACCGCGATGAGCCCGATCGCCATCCACTTGTAATTCTCTTTTCCAAAGAGGGGGGTGTTGGGCCTCTGGGCGGGAGCCGTCTTAGCCTTGGTGGCCTTGGTACCGGGTGCTGGTTGTTTCGTCGTTGCCATGATAAAATCTGTGTTGGGCCTGCAATATAGGAAAAAACAGAGGTATCAGTACAAATCGTCCAGTTTCATCTTCAGGTATTTCACCACGCTGCGATGGGTGCTGATAAAGCTGATACAGATCCCCAGCAGCACGATGACCACGAAAAGCACGGAAAGCAAAGTATAATCCCGGAGCGCCCGGATCTCGGGCAGGTATTTTTCCGAAACGAAGATCACGCCGAGGATGCCGCCGATAGCCAGCAGCCCGCTAATCGCGCCGTTGATCAGGGCCCGGACATCCATGGGTTTGGCGATAAACCACCGCGTGGCGCCCACCATCTGCATGGTCTTGATGAGAAACCGGTTGCTGAACATGGCCAGCCGGATCGTATTGTCGATGAGGATAATGACCAGGATGGAGATAACTACGGCCACTCCCAGGAGAATAAAGCTGATCCTGCGGATCATGTCATTGAGATTCGACACCAGTTTCTGGTTGTACTGGACCTCGCTGACGGCGATATTTCGCGACAGATCGGCCTTGATCTTATTGAGGGAGTCGGGATTGGCATATTCGCTCCGGATACGGAAATTGACACTGGCCGGCAGCGGATTCCTGTCCAGCACCGTCGAGAAATCCGAGTTGCCGTCGGAAAGGAATTGCTTCTTGGCGTCCTCTTTGGTGAGATATTTCCAGGACTTGACATACGGCTGGGCGGCGACATATTGTACCAGGGTAGCGCTGTCTTTGGGGGAGATATTCTCCCGGACATACACCTGTACTTCCACATTCTCTCTAAAGTTCTCCCCAAGCCGGTTCGCATTGATCACGATCCAGCCTAACATGCCTAACAGAAAAAGCACGAGAGAAACGCCTACAATGGCCATAAAATACGATGGAGTCGAACGCTTGGCATACCCTTTTCCGAATTGCGCCATGAATACCTGTTTTATTGGGTTAGTATCTATGCAGCGGTCTCGCAGCAGGCCGCCGGTGACAAAAATAATGTATTTTTGCCCCTTACTAACGATTGATCCACCCGCATTATTACGAAGACAAACAAGCTTTTAACTTTTTCCCAACACGAGAAGAAATCTAGAACATGGAGTACCAATTCGGCGATATTGAAAAAAAATGGCAACAGCGATGGACCGAGACAGGAGCCTATACCGTCACTAACGATACCTCCCGACCCAAATATTATGTCCTCGACATGTTCCCTTATCCCAGTGGTGCAGGTCTGCACGTCGGCCATCCACTGGGCTATATCGCCAGCGATATCTTCGCCCGGTACAAACGGCTCAAGGGCTACAATGTCCTTCACCCTATGGGCTATGACGCCTTTGGCCTGCCCGCCGAACAGTATGCCATCGACCATGGCATCCACCCTGCCGTTTCCACCGACAGCAATATCGCCAACTTCCGGCAGCAGCTGGACCGGATAGGCTTCAGCTTCGACTGGGACCGCTCCTTCCGCACCTCGGACCCGGACTATTATAAGTGGACGCAGTGGATCTTTCTTCAGCTTTTCGATAGCTTCTACAACAAACGAGAAAGCAAGGCCGCACCCATCGAATGGCTGGTCCGCTTTTTCGAGAAGGACGGCAATGCCAACCATCCCTGCCCTGGCGATGCTTCTATCAAATTCAATGCCGCCCAATGGGCTGGCTTCGACCCTACCCGTCAGCAGGAGATCCTGATGCACTATCGCCTGGCCTATTGCGGCTATGGCGAGGTCAACTGGTGCGAGGCCCTGGGTACCGTACTTGCCAACGACGAGGTGATCAATGGTCTCAGCGAGCGCGGCGGCTATCCCGTGGT
>JAICXX010000129.1 GCA_025934485.1 Chitinophagaceae bacterium | reverse complement strand
TCAAGCCTTCATAAGGATTCGGCTGTGAAGCCATAGGGTGAACCACCGGTGGATTGCTGTTGCCGCCGAATACCATCAGTGCCCCCAGCAGAATTTTCCAGTTCATTGAATCTTTTAGCTAATATATTTAAATCACCCCAGGTTATTGACTTAAATTAGCCTTATATCCCCACCTTTCGTCAAACTACATTTTTTTATCCGGCTATTGATCTCATTCCTTCTCAACCCGTTGCTGCTGTATGCCAACAAAACAGTCATGAATTGGCAGGAGACACAGCACCGTTAGCTACTCCTTAAAAACCGACCTCGTGCCGATCAGGGTCCACCGCGAGAAAAAAAGAAGACAACTTCCGATTACGCATAGCACCCTTGCCCCAATGTACGAACCCACTGAAACCGGAAATAAAAAATTATACACCCTCCAAATCCAGCTCTCCCCGTGATAAAAGCGACCAATCGCAAAGTTTACAATACAAGCCACGACAACGGCAATCACCGAATTGCCCCACCACCAATGACGTTTCCGTCCCACATACAAGGAGATAAAAAGGGATAAAAGGAATCCCGCTATCCAAATCAAATCTACGAACCAGGCATAGTCAACCACCTCCGATGCAGTCATCCCGCGGCTGGTAATATACTGCACAGTCCCATTATAATCTCCTTTCAACAGTACCTTCAAAAAGGGGATGTCGCGCAAATACCCAAACAATTCGGTGGCATAGATAAGCAGCCATGTCGCTATGGAATGAAGCAAGATCAGTCGCAGGTTGACTCGTTTCATTTGCTAAAGATCAGCAAAGAATTCAAACGAAAGTCAAAAAATGGTAATGCTCAATCCTCCACCGCCCTAAACCCCAAATGCTCCATTCCGCTATCCTCCGTACTCTTCATCCTACGCGAGACCCGATAACCTGTGCAATAGCTTTCGTTACATAAGAACGAGCCACCCCGGATCACCCGCTTCTTCGCATAAGGCTCATCGGGATCATAAGAAGTAGCCGGCCCGCGCGGATTCACGGCGGCGCTTCCCGCCTCGGTTTTATAGTAGTCGCTGCGATAGTAATCCGCACACCACTCCCACACATTTCCGGCCATATCGACCAACCCATACCCATTGGGCGCAAAGCTGCCTACAGGTGCGGAATAGTAATAGCCATCAGTGGTGGTATTGTTGTCCGGGAAATGACCGGTCCAAAAATTCCCATGCGTTGGCCCGGAACCCACGGGCTCGTTGCCCCAGGGATACACGGCATCCTTCAAGCCTCCCCGCGCCGCAAATTCCCATTCGGCTTCTGTCGGCAGCCGCTTGTGTGCCCATTTGCAATAGGCGACGGCATCATACCAGGAGACATGCACTACGGGATAGTTCTCCTTCCCGGCGATCGAGCTACCCGGCCCATGCGGATGCCGCCAGCTTGCCCCCTTTTTCCAGGCCCACCATTGCGAGTAGTCGTTGAGATCCACGGGATGATTCGGCGGGTCGAAGACCAGCGAGGCTGGCACCAGCAGCGAAGCATCCGGCTTCGGCGTACCCGGCGGCAACTGTTTTTTCAAATCATTCCAATCAGGCTTCCGTTCGGCAGTCGTGACATACCCCGTAGCCCGAACAAAAGCCGCAAATTCCGCATTCGTCACCTCCGTTCGGTCCATCCAGAAACCCGAGACCGTCACCGCGTGTTTAGGATACTCGTCCGCCGAAGCCTGATCGTTGTCGGCACCCATGCGAAACGTCCCGCCCGGGACCCATACCATTCCCGGATGCGCCGCCCGTGCCGCAGCATCGGGATAACCGGTAGCGCGCCCACCAGCCGAAGAAGAAGCCCCAGCCATCGCGACGACCCGCCCATTCGCATCCGGAACCGGCAAAACGGTCGCAACCACCCCAAACCGCGACGGAATATTCTTCTCACAGCAAATCGCACCTTTCTTCACCGCTGTATCACGGCGGACTGCCGCCACGGTTTGAGCCTTGTCCCCATGTCCTCCACAACCGCACAACAAGGCGGCAGCCAGAAGACTTATCAAAAACCCACACTTTTGTATATACAAATGTCTCATTGCACAAATATATAATTATCGCGCTTCGGCAAACAACTGATAAACAATCATCTACAAAAAAGCCTCAACTGTCATGAATTGAAAAACCATTAAGAAAAGCATTTGTATATACAAATATCCGATTTTCCAAAATCATACCCCACCCTTCACATCTATCGACGCGCGCCCGGCAACCACCGTCCCCCGGACACCGCCAACCGGTATCTGACCACCAGGCGCCACACCCGTCGAACCAGCAACACCCGCCGCCACCTCGAACCGCGCAATAGCAGGACTTACCGGCACCCGCGTCGGGCCAAACCGGCCAGGCCCGGCGACCATCCGACCCCGCTCCAACCGCCTAATGACCCGCTCCCCCAACCCCCGCACTCGCCGCCGCATTGATCTGCCCCGTCGCCGCAGGCGACACCGTCGCCGCCGTCACAGGCGTCCCATGATTATGGATCCGCCGGTTAAACACATCACTCCAATCAATAAACGGATAGATATGATAAGCCACCGCATCCGCATCGAATTGCGCCTTCAACGCCGCCAGCTTCTCCGGATACTTCGCAGCAAGATTCACCCGCTCATTGAAATCCGTATTCAGATCATACAGCTCCCATACATCATGATCGAACCCGAAACCAGCGGAATCGGCGCCGCGACCATAAAGCGAAAGATCCAGCACATCCGGATGATGATACGTCTCCGCCTTCCAGCCATCCTTATAAACGCTACGCGCCCCAAAGATGTAATAATACTGCTCATGATGCCGCGAAGCCGCCGTCGCATCATGAAAAGAATAAGCAAGCGAAACTCCCTGAAGCGAATCCTGAGCCACCCCCCGAATCACGGAAGGCGCAGTCAACCCCACCACCTCGAGCGTCGTCGGCAACAGGTCGATCACATGCCCATACTGATTCCGCACCGATCCATCATGCGGCAAAACGCGAGGATAGAACACGATGAGCGGATTCCGCGTCCCACCCTCCGAATTCGCATCCTGCTTCCAGTATTTAAAAGGCGTATTACACGCCTGCGCCCAGCCGAGAGGATAGTTCGTCTGATGCCCATCCGCCGTCCCGATCTCCCCGATGCTATCCAGATTCGCCTTCACCGCCTCGATATCCGGCGTGGTGCGGGCAAACAGCGACTTATTGATCACCCCATGCAACGAGCCTTCCTTGGAAGCCCCATTGTCACCCAAAACCACAAACACAATCGTATTGTCGAGCAACCCAGCCTCTTTCAAATAGTTGATCAACCTGCCGACCTCAAAATCCGTATACGTCAGATACCCCGCATACACCTCCATAAAGCGCGCGTATAACCGCCGTTCATCCGGCGAGAGCGAAGACCACGCAGGCACCGCAGGATTCCGCTCCGGCAACACCGCATTTGCCGGAATGATGCCCCGTCGCTTCTCGGAAGCAAACACGCGTTCCCTGAAAGCATCCCAGCCATCATCGAACGCGCCTTTATACTGATCGCTCCAATACCTATCGACCTGGTGCGGCGCATGCGTCGCCCCCGGCGCATAATAGAGGAAGAAGGGCTTCCCCGGCGCCGCCTTCTGCTGCCGCGCGATATAGTGGATAGCCTTATCCGTGATCTGATCATTCAGATGCCGCCCATCCGGCGTAACATGCGCGTTGTCCTCGATAAGATCGGGCTGATACTGATCGGTCTGTGAACCCAAAAATCCAAACCAATGCTCAAAGCCCTTGCCGGAAGGCCAGTGATCGAAAGGACCGGCATCGGTCGCCTCCTCATCCGGCGTGATCCCATACTTGCCCACCCCAAAGGTGCTATAGCCATTGTCCCGCAAGATCTCGGCAATGGTCCCGTCGTTAGCCGGCACACGCCCATCCCAACCGGGGAATCCAGCCGACAACGCAATATGAGAGAACCCGCCTTCGTGCACGTAATGATGGTTGCGACCCGTGAGCAACGCGCTCCGCGTCGGCGCACAGATCCCCGCCGTGTGGAAATTGGTATAACGCAGTCCATTATCCGCCAGCGAATCGAAAGTAGGCGTCCGGATCACCCCGCCAAACGCACTCGACGCTCCAAAGCCCACGTCGTCGAGCAGGATCCATACCACATTCGGCGCCCCCGCCGGCGCATGGACCGGCGTAGCCCACCATTCCTTGGAATCTTTCAGTGTCTTGCCGATCACGCCGTGAAAAGCAGGAGGATCACTCTGCGCATGCGCCGCGCCACCTAAAACCGCCACCGCCGCAATAAAAAACAATCTCTTATTCATAAGTGCTAA
Source organism: Chitinophagaceae bacterium (assembly GCA_025934485.1). GTDB lineage: Bacteria > Bacteroidota > Bacteroidia > Chitinophagales > Chitinophagaceae > Puia. The sequence continues at coordinate 13,250 of JAICXX010000129.1, read as the reverse complement.
AATTTACCAACCTGCATTTTGTGTAAGTAAAGGATCAAGCTGTATCTCTGTTAAAGGAATAGGGAACAACGTATCCTTCGCCGCCGCCGCCGCATGCGCCGCAATCTTATGCTGCGCCGCGAGATACACATCCACCCCCTGCCGCACCAGATCAAACCACTGCTGCCCTTCCTGTACAAACTCTTTCCGCCGTTCCAAAAACACCGAGTCCCGAAAATCGCTCTGACTCAAACCCAAAGTCAAATCAGCCACATGCGCCCGCTCCCTAACGAGATCAATCGCCTTATAAGCATCAGCCGTCGGCCCCCCATTGAGCTCATTGAGCACCTCCGCATACGACAACAACACATCCGCATACCGGATCACCGGATAATCGATCCCGCTGGTGGTCTGATTGTTCAAAGGAGAAACAGTATAATCCACGAACTTATTCAGATAAGGTGTATAAGGATTGTCAAAAACCACCGTCCCCCCGGTAGCGGCATTATACACCGAAGTGTAAAATGTCACCGCCTTCCGCGTATCGCCGCCAGAAAAGATCTGCGACACCGAACTATCGGAAGGAATATCTATCGGATAGGTCCCGGTATTGAAAGAAGTAAAACTATAGCTCAACCATTGCGTCGCGCCGGTCTCCCCGCCGCTAGTCACAAACTGAACACTAAAAACATGTTCTATCCCATTTTTAGAAGCCTTCGCAAACGCGTCCCCATAATTCGGAAACAGCCCGTATCCATACGTCCCGGTGGCGCCTGCAAAGGTCCCCGCCGTCAGCACCTTAAGCAGTTCCGACGAGGCGTCAGCCCAGTCCCGCCGATAGATATACACCTTCGCCAGCAACGCATGCGCCGCTCCCGAAGTCGCCCGTCCCACGTCAGCCCCAGAGTAGGAACCCGGCAAAGCGCCCACCGCGAAAGAAAGGTCAGCGATGATCTGCGCATACACACTATCCCGCGGCGCCCGCGCCACCTGCAACGTAGTAATATCCACCGAAGAAGGGTTGTGCAAGATCAATGGCACCGGTCCAAATAATCGAACCAAATTAAAATAAAGCAACGCCCGGATAAACCGCGCCTCACCAACCAGCCGGCCCTGCAAACCCGTGGAAGAAAACGCCGTAACCGCCATCGCCGAAACACCATCTATAGCAATATTCGCCCGGTTGATCCCATAATAATGCTGCTGCCAGTTCTTCAGGATACGCCCATTCGAAGACACATAAGTGATCGTCGACATCGCCCGCACATCGGGATTCGTATTGGACGGGCTGAAATTCTGATTGTCAGAAGCATTGTCCGTCATAAGATTCAGCTCCCGCCCATAGATCGGGAAATCGCTCGCCGGATCGCTGTTGAGCGTAGTATACACCGCATCCACCGCCGCCACCGCATCGCTCTGCGTCTTATAGAACTGCGTAGCCGTAATAGTAGAAGCAGGATTCTCCACCAGCTTGTTGCACGCAACCATCGTCACCACCGCCCCAAAAGCTATATAGTTCACCAACACATCTCTCATAAGTAATAATTTAAAAAGTGATAGTCAAGCCACCCAGGATGGTCCGCGCCGCGGGATAAATGCCATAATCGATCCCCGCCCTGGTGTTGTCATTGTCAAAAAAATTGGCCTCCGGATTATACCCCTTATAAGAAGTCACCGTCACCCAGTTCTGCGCACTCACATAGACGCGCAGCTGCTTGGCCCGAATGCGCGCCGCCGAACCGCGAGAAAAAGTATACCCCAACGTCAGATTCTTCAACCGCGCATAAGAAGCATCCTGTATCCACCGGTCGATGACCTGCGGCACCGGCGAATTCGTCGCCCGAGGCACCACACCAAAAGGGTTCGAAACACTCCACCGGTTCACGAGCGCCCCCGAAGCATTCAGGGACAAGGTCGGCTTCTCCAGTTGCTGCTCGAGCTGGTTGAAAAGCTTATTCCCATACGAGCCCTGGATCACCGCACTAAGGTCAAAACCCCGCCACGAAAAATTATTCGTCCACCCCCAGATGAATTTTGGCTGCGAGCTCCCCAGATAATGTTTATCCGCCGTCGTCACACTGGTATGTCCGGTCAGCGCCACATACCGCTGATCCCCCACCTGCTGCGGCACCCCCGTGAGCAAAGGCACCCCCTTGGCAAGATCGGCAGCCGTCAACAGCCCATCCGTACTATAGCCATAAAAGGCGCCCACCGGCAGACCCACCTGCACGATCACCGGACTCTGCTGCCCTATAGGCGCCGAAGGATAATAATACGACACCCCCGGCCCCAGGTCCAGGATCTTATTGCGATTCGCCGCCCACACCGCCGCCGTCTTCCAGCTAAACGAACGCGCCCGAACGACATCCACATTCAGCCCCGCCTCGATCCCCGCATTCCGTACACTGCCAACATTCTCCAATGCGCTGGTATAGCCGCTAAAGGCAGGCAATGGTACATTCAACAACAAGTCGGTCGTCTTCTTATAATAAGCATCGAACGTAAAGCTCACCCTGTTCTTGAACACCCCTACATCGACACCCGCATCGTACTGCGTCGTCGTCTCCCATTTGAGATTCGGATTGGCGATCTGTGTCGGCGCAATCCCCGTGACCAGCGTCCCCCCGAAATAGTAGTTCGTCGGTGCGAGCGTGGCAAGCGAGCTATAGGGCGGGACTCCCGAGTTCCCCGTCTGCCCCGCGGACACCCGTAGCTTCAAATTGCTCACAAGCGGAAGCCGGTCCCTGAAAAAATCTTCCTGTGACGCATTCCACGACAGACCTATCGAGGGGAAATAACCCCATTTGTGATTCGCCCCCAGCACACTGGATCCATCCGCCCTGCCGCTGATCGTCACATTGTATTTATGCTGAAAAGAATAGCTCACCCGGCCCAAAAAGCTATTGATCACACTATGATGCGCCCCGCTCGACGGCAAAAGCGGCGTCGAAGCGACACTCAGGTCATTGAACGAAGTAAGATCATTCGGAAACTTCTCCGCCGAAGCCACCGCCTCCTGGTCATCCGAAACCTGCGTAGTATAACCCGCCAGCACATTAAAGAAGTTGTCGCCAAAAGTCGGCGTCCACGTGACCGTATTCTCGTTCAGCCAGGACGTCGCATTCACCGACCCCACGCTGCCATAGCCCGACACCGCATAGCCAGCAGCCGTCGTCGAAGGCTCGTACAGGTTCTGTTTCGTCCCCAGCTGATCCACGCCCAGGCTGGCCTTCAAGGCAAGGCCAGGCAGCAACTTGTACTCCGCCGAAAAATTCCCCAGCAGCCGGTTGATATTGGAAGCATTCGTCGTCTGCTCGATATCCTGCAAAGGGTTCGTCGGTGTCGTCAAATACTGGTTGACGTCATTGAACGCACCCGAAGCGGTCCTGATGGGTACTACGGGCACACTCCCCAAAAGCGTCGACCAGGCATTCGACTGCTGCACCGACCCATAGGCGCTGCCGATGAGCGAATTCTCCACACTATGGCTCCCGAATATGTTCAAATTGATCCTAAAGGCGTCGCTCACGTTCCGTTCGTAGTTGACGCGACCACTGTAGCGCTTATAACCGCTATTGAACAAAAGCCCATGCTGATCAAAATAATTCCCCGACACCAGGTATTTGCTCTTCTCATCGCCGCCCGAGATCGACAGCTCGTGATTCTGCACCCCCGCATGCCGGATACCCGCACTCTGCCAGTCCGACCCGGCGCCAAATGCGCGGATGGCCGAATCGCTATAGGTCTTCGCCACGCCGTCGCTCACATTGATGTCGTTGACCAGCGAAGCCCACTGCGAGGCATTCAGCAGTGACAGCTTTCGGATGGCGCGCTGATCGCCATAATAGCCGGAGTAGTTGACCTCGTCGGTGCCCTTTTTGCCCCGGCGTGTGGTGATGATCACGACCCCGTTCGCGCCATGCGACCCATAGATCGCGGTGGCCGAAGCGTCTTTGAGTATCTCTATCGACTCGATATCGCTGGGGTTGATGGTCGCCAGCGCGTTGACGCCCGCGCCCGTGGTGGCCCCCGAATTCACCAGCGTATTGTTATTGTATACGATGAACCCGTCGATCACATACAGCGGATCGTTGCTAAAAGAGATCGAATTCCCCCCGCGTATGCGTATCCCCGCGGTGCTCCCCGGCTGGCTGCTGCTCTGCGTCACCGACACTCCCGACACCGCGCCCTGCAGCAAGTTGTCGAAGGAAGCAGCGGGCTGGCTGAGGGCGGTTTTGCTCACTCCAGCTACGGCACCCGTCACATCGCTGCGACGTTGGGTACCATAACCGACGACCACCACGTCGTTGAGTTGCGCATTGCCGCCCGTCAGCTTCAGTTCCGCAGGCTCATAATTGTCGACTTGAATTTCCCGCGTTTTATACCCTACGTAAGAGACAACATAGACCACTGGCGGCCGTTGTCCCGTCAAAAACCGGTACGCACCGTTATTATCAGCCGCCACCTCATGTGTAGTACCTTTGATATGGACCACGGCCCCGGGAAGAGGGTCACCCGTTTTTTCGTCTACGACCCTACCGGTCAATTCCACGTTTTTTGTTTGCGCCTGCCCATGGCCCGCCCACAAGACGGCCAAAAGCAGTGTTAAGACAGTTAGTCGAACACGCCGCTGCTCAAATTTCATTATCCGAAATATTTTGGTTAAATGTGACGAAAACGCTACCGCGTTTTCATGATCCGGCTGTAAATGGTTAGAAGATCGGCACGCAGAGGTGGTGGATGCGTGCAGGAGAGACAAAGATGCAAACAATTTATTAGTCTACCAAATTAGTAGGGAAATAATTTTGTAACTTCGTTGCATGCCACAGCAACCTCCGCCGGACCGTCGGCGCCCCTCGGCCTTGGGCGCCCGTCCGGCTTCCGCAACCGCCAGTGAATCGAAGATCCGCCTCACCGCCTTCTTTGCCCTCGTCCTCATCGTCGCCTATCTCATCACCGGCTTCGGCGTCTTCTCCTTAATATTACTGGCCGACTTCGCCCTCCGCGCATTCAATAAAGCCCCCTACAGCCCGCTCGCCTTCCTGGCCGGCAAAACCGCCACAGCATTAAAGCTGCCGGCAAAACCCGTCTATATGCCGCCCAAGCGTTTTGCCGCCCGCGTCGGCTTCGTCTTCTGCCTGGCCATCACGATCCTGCATTTTATCGATATGGAGATCTCCGCCACCCTGCTCGGCTTCGTCATCGGTAGCTTCGCCGCCCTCGAATCCCTCGCCGGCTTCTGCGCTGGCTGCTATGTCTACAACGCCTGGGCGCGCCTGCGGGCCCATATGAAGCAGAGCTGATAGGGAGCGTCGATAATTTTACAATTTTCCTGTAACCTTTGCCCAATTTGGAAGTTTCCATATACCCGGAAACAACTTTTGCCACAATTGACAAACCACAGATGAGGCATTTCAGCATTTCGGTAAGCTGCATAATCGCAATAGCCTTCCTATTCTATGGCAGGAAAATCTTGAGTAAACCGAAGCAGGCAGGACAAGCCGGTCGGATAGATTCATTAATGAACGCTGTTTACCAGCATGGCCAGTTCACCGGCGCCGTCCTTGTCGCTTCGCGTGACAAGATCATCTATGAAAAAGCCTTTGGCTTTGCCGACCGCGAACGACAGCGTCCGTTCACACTGGATACACGGGAATACATCGGGTCGATATCCAAGCAGATGACGGCCATGGGGATCATGATCCTCCATGACCGCGGCAAATTGCGGTACGATCAGCCTGTAAGGGATTTCTTTCCCGAATTACCCGCCTGTATGCAGCCGGTGACGATCAGAAATCTACTTTACCATACCTCCGGCCTCGCAGTGTTCGACGACTTTCCAAATATGACCGAGCAGGATGTCTTCAAGATCCTGCTTACTCAGAAAGAATTGCATTTCCCTCCCGGTGAGAAATTCGAATACTGCAATGCCGGCTATTCCCTGTTAGGCATGCTCATCGAAAAGATTTCCGGCCAGACCCTCAATGGCTTCCTACAAGCTAACCTCTTTGCGCCGCTGGGTATGCGCCATACCCTTGTCACCGGGAACGGCCACCCGGATACGGCCCGTGCCATCGGTTATACGCTATTTGGCGCTATCAACAACTACGATACCTATATGGGCGGAAATGCATCGGTCGTTTCGACGGTCGGTGATCTCTATTTGTGGGATGAGGCTATGGCAAAGCATCGGCTCGTCAGCCGGAAGACGCAAGCCGAAGCGCTTACGCCCTCGTCGAAGGTTACGGGTAACAGGGCATTGGTGCTAAAAGATCCGATGTTCGGGGACAAAAGTTACGGCTTTGGGCTCTGGCTGGCCAGTCGGGATGGCGGTCAGGATACCTGGCATGATGGCGCCTTTAGCGGGTATGCTGCGTATAATGAGCGGATAACCCCCGGTGAGACCGTTATCGCGGAAGTCTCCAATCTCCGAGGGGCACCTCTTTATGAGATCCGTCAGGCGATCGTCAATATTCTCAAGGGCCGGCCTTATGTGCTGCCAAAACTTTCCAGCGCGGTGTGGCTGGATAAAACCATCAAATCCTCAGGTGTTGATTCCGCGGTTAGCGCATATCTGCGGCTGTACCAGTCAGGCGATCCGGACTACGAATTCTCGGAGGCGGCGCTTAACAGTTATGGGTATATTCTCCTGCGCGCGGGCCGCGTCCAGGAAGCGATAAAAGTATTCCAACTAAATGCCAGCCTTTATCCCAACTCTTTCAACGTTTATGACAGTCTAGCCGATGGTTATGAAAAAGCCGGCGATAAAGCCGCTGCGCTTGCGACCTGCAAAAAAGCCCTGGCCATTGATCCAAAAAGTACTTACATGCAACAAAGAATTGCCTCACTCGAAAAACACTTCCAACACCAATAAGCCGCCGTACGCCCGCCAATGATCGGAAAAATAATGTAGCTTTATCGCCTATGCGGAAGCTCCACTACGTTATGCACATCTCCCTCGACGGCTACTATGCCGACGCGGCCAACAATATGCACTGGGTCCATATGGACGATTTGATAGGCGACTGGGTCGATAAAGTCATCTCAACCTGCGACACCGCCCTCTATGGCCGCGTAACGTATGAGATGATGGCCGAATTCTGGCCCAGCGTCGCGCAACACCCGGGCTACGCGGCCAGCCGCCACCTTCGGCAACACGCCGAATGGGTCAACGTCGCGAAAAAGATCGTGGTCACCAGGACCCTCCACAACCCCGGTTGGAACAATACCCAGGTGATCAAAGGGGACGTTGTAAACGCCATCAAAACTCTAAAAGAAGAACCCGGCAAGAACATCGTCATGCTCGGCAGTGCAAGCCTGGCGCAGCTGCTCATGAGTCACAACCTCATCGACGATTATTGGCTGACGATCAACCCCACGACCCTCGGTGCCGGCCAGTCGCTTTTCCGCCAGCCTCTCAAGCTAAAGCTGCTGGACCCCGACACCCGGCTGTTCCCCAACGGCTCCATCGGCGTCCATTACCAACCGGCCTGAACCGGCTCCGTCAAGCACCTGACCCGGCCCCGTCAAGCCCTGGCTCCGTCAAGCACCTGACCCGGCTCCGTCAAGCCCTGGCTCCAAAAAAGTCGCGACCCCTCCTGACATAAGGTTGTCACCAGCCCCCCTGATCTTTGAAAAAAAGAAAGATCATGACAACTCAAGAGCTCGCAACCCACTATCGCGAATTAATGTTGGAAAGGAAATTCCTCGAGATCCAGGACACCTACTATGCCGAAGACGTCGTCAGCCAGGAAATGGAAAAAGCAACCGCCATGGGTCTGGCCGTCATCACGCAGGGTCGCGAAGCGATCAAGGCGAAGGGGATAGCCCGCCGCGCCACCATCGAGGAGATGCACAGCTACTACTGCAGCGAACCGCTCGTCGCCGGCGAATTCTTCAGCGTCATCCTGAAACAAGACCTCACGTTCAAAGGGCGGCCGCGGACGACAATCGAAGAAATAGCCATCTTCCAGGTAAAAGACGGCAAAGTCGTAAAAGAACAGTTCTTTTATTAAACGGCATGAACCGCTTTCCGGAGGAGGCCCATCGCCTCCTCCATCTCCTTCTCATTGAGCGAAGCAAACCCCAGCCGCGCCGCATTGATGCGGTTCGCCGGCAAGTGCCAGTAGTCATGCCCCGTGGTGAGCCCCAACCCCAGCCTCGCCGCGGCAGCAGAGATCGAAGCCAGCTGCCGGTCCCCAAACCGCGCCCAAACGGCAAACCCACCCGCCGGCACCTCGAACTCGACCAGCCCCCCGAGCTCCGACCGCAGCAGCGAGCAAAGATGATCCCGCCGTTCATGATAGACCTTATTCGCCTTCTTCAGATGCCGGTCGATATCCCCGTTCCGCAAAAGGTTCGCCATCGCCTCCTCCATCAGCTGCTCGCCCTGCCGGTCCACCATCTTCCGAAGCCACGTAGCCTGCTCGACGAGATTCACCGGCGCAACCAAAAACCCGATGCGGATCGCCGGCGCTATCGTCTTGGCAAAGGAACCCACATAGATCACATTCCCGCAAAAATCGACACTCGCAAGGGGCAAGATCGGACTCGAAGCATAATGAAAATCAAAATCGTAGTCATCCTCCAGGATCGCAAACTCATACTTCCGCGCCAGCTCGAGCAGCTGCACCCGGCGTTCGGCGCACAACGTGACCGTCGTAGGCTGATGATGATGCGGGATCACGAACAAGAGCCGGATTTTTTTCTTCTTACAGATCTTCTCTACGGCGCCCGTGTCCATCCCATCCGCGTCTACCGGCACAAAGTTCACGCCCGCGCCGGCATATTTGAAGAGCTCCGTGCCACCGGTATAACCCGGCTCGGCCACGATGACCTCGTCGCCTTTCTTCAGCAACACCTGGCTCACGAGATAGATGGCAAGCTGCGACCCCTTCGTGATCAGCACATTCGCGGGTGTGATATTCATCCCGCGGGTGGTGTTCAGAAAACGCGCCAGCTCACTGCGCAAATTCTCCGATCCCTGCGCCGGTCCATATGAAAGGAACTTCGACGTAAAACGATAATTGGAGAACCGTCGATATTCACGCACGAGAAGGTCCACAGGAGCCAGCCTAGTATCCGGGAAACCATCGTTGATGACTATGCGCTCCCGCCGCGGCGAGAACGGCCGGTCGAAAACATACTGATGCGTGTCGACAGCGTAAGCCGTCGTCTCGGGGTACGCACCGGAAATCTTCACCGGCGCAACAGCACGCGCCTTCGCCACCGGCAATGTCGAAGCGACGAACAAGCCTTTTCGCGGCTGCGCCTCGACCCAACCCATCGCCTGCAGTTCGTCGAACGCGGCGATCACCGTCTTGCGGTGGATATCGAAGAACTCCGCGAGTTTCCTGCTGCTCGGCAATGCGGTCCCCGGCTTCAAGTGACCCTGCTGGATCACGTTGGCGATCCCGTTACTCAATTGCAGATACACCGGCTCCGCCAACCGCTTGTCGATACGAACCATATTTTGAATGACGATCATCGTGGACTATCCTGTTTTAAAATTCTGGACTATAAATATAGATACAAGCGTAAGTAATTTTACAATTACTTACCGATTATTCACCGACATAAAGCAGCGCACATGAACCCGTCAATGCCGCGCCCGTCGCGCGTTCTCATATTTTTCGCCTTTCTGGCTGTCTATATCATCTGGGGAACAACCTACCTCGCGATCCGCTATGGACTGCTGGGTATGAAGCCCTTTGTGCTGACCACGCTGCGCTATGGTCTGGCCGCGATCATCCTATTCAGCTGGTGCGGCGTGAGAAAGCTCAAGCTGCCAAACAAGCGGAATGCAAAAGTCCTGGTCATCAGTGGACTATTGATGTTGGTCGGCGGCACGGGTCTCGTCGTCATGGGTGAACAATATATCAACTCCGGCGCCGCCGCAACCATTATCGCCACCGAGCCGCTGATGTTCCTCCTCCTCGACAAAAAGAATTACAGGTCCTATAGCCCCGCCATCTTCATCGGCATGGTGCTCGGCTTCACGGGCATCTATATTTTTACACACTTCGCCTCACAAGGTTCCGACGCACTTAGCATCGGCGCTGCCAACATTGTCAAAGGAACCGCGCTGCTCCTCGTCAGCGCGTTGTTCTGGGTTCTCGGAACCCTCTATCTCTCGAATCTCAAAGATAACGACGCAGCCCCGCTCGCGGGCGCAGCCTGGCAACAAACCGCCGGCGCAGTAGGCTGTCTGATCATCGGTCTTGTAAGAGGCGACTGGGCGAGCTTCCATCCTTCGCAGGTCCCCGCCGCCGCCTGGGCCGGTCTCGCCTGGCTGCTGTTCATGGGCACCCTCGTGGGCTTCCTCGCGTTTATGTTCCTCGTCCGCGTCCAGCCCCCGGCCATCGTCAGCACCCATACGTACATAAACCCCATCGTCGCGGTGATCGTCGGCTGGCTCTTTGCCGGCGAGTCCATCGGCGGGCCCCAGCTCCTCGCCCTCGGCATGGTCCTCCTCGGTGTCCTGCTCGTCCAGACCCCGAAAATGAAGCGGCTGAATCTCTTCTCCCGCTTCCGTCGCAAACCCGATCCTTCCTCTTGCTGAAAACGCGCGAATCCGCGGGCTCCGCGTGGCAAGATTGGCCCCTGCCCCCGGCCCAGCAGCATCGGGTTGCCCAAGTCGGCATTTTCTTGTAGTTTCGCCCGCAAATCCTCTTTATGGTCGTCAATCTTAGCGAGCAGTACTCCCTTCTGTCCGATTGGATCGGTGAGATCCGTGACGAAGAGATCCAAAAGGATCGCCTGCGTTTCCGCCGCAACCTGGAACGCATCGGCGAAGTGGCCGCTTACGAGATCAGCAAGACCCTAAAGCACAACCCCAAGGACGTGCAGACACCCCTCGGCGTCGCCAACGTAAAGGTCTTGAGCGAGCAACCCGTCCTCTGCACCATCCTCCGTGCCGGCCTGCCCCTCCACCAGGGACTGCTCAATTTCTTTGACAAAGCGGACAACGGCTTCATCTCCGCCTACCGAAAACACAACCGCGACGGCAGCTTCGAAATCAGCCTGGAATATGTCTCCTGCCCCGACCTCGAAGGCCGCGTCGTGATCATCTCCGACCCCATGCTCGCCACCGGCGCCTCACTCGTCAAAACGATCCGGTACCTTAGGGAAGAAGGCCACCCCGCCGAGATCCATGTGGTCGTCGCCATCGCCTGCACCGTGGGCATCGAGTACGTCCTCCGCGGCGAACCCCAGTGCAAGATCTGGTGCGGCGCCATCGACGACGAGCTCACGGCTAAGGGCTATATCGTTCCCGGCCTCGGCGACGCCGGCGACCTCGCCTTCGGCTCCAAAGCCCAGATGTAAGCGGCAGCAAGCGCGCAAGGCTCACGGCCCCTGCGAACCCAGACCCCACCACCCTGCGAACCCCGGTCCCGGCAAGCCCCCGCGAACGCACCCCGGGCCCACCCGCCCGCGAGCCCCAAGCCCCTAGCCGCCCCAACTTTAACTTCGTAATCTCCCCTTTTTTACCTATTTTTTCGGCCTGATATCCTACGCGAACCAACCGTTTAACCGTTTTACCCGTCTATTCTAAGAACAAAACTGTTTATGAAGCAGAAAGCCTCAAAAAACATCCACCCGAACCTACGCATTCACCGGACCTTATTCCTCAGTTTGGCCCTGCTTCCCTGTTTTTTTCTGAGCACAAAGAACGTGAAAGCCCAGGACCCCAGCTTCTCCCAGTTCTTCGCCTCTCCGCTGACCCTCAACCCCGCCCTCACCGGCAAATTCAATGGCGTCGTCCGCGTTGCCGGCAACTACCGCAACCAATGGCCCGCCATCAGCAACGCATTTATCACCGAGACCGCCTCGGTCGATTTCCCCATATTAACCAACCGTCTGCCCATCAACGACACCTGGGGCGTCGGTTTCATGGCCATGAGTGACAAAACGGCCAATGGTATCCTCACCGACAACTATTTCGGCGTCAGCACGGCCTACCATCTCGCCCTCGACGAAGATGGCTATCATTCCATTGGTGTCGGCTTCCAGGGCACATACGGGAACCAAACCCTTCACGGCACCCAGCTCACTTTCGAAGACGGCCTCCAGCTCGACGGCACCTTCCTCCCGTCGCCCACCGAACAGATCAACTACGAGAACGTCAGCGTCCACTATTTCGACGCGGGCATCGGCGCGCTATACAACGCCAGTACTAACGGGAATAACAACTACTATTTCGGTCTGAGCGCCTATCATCTCAATCATCCCAAGGTCAGCTTCCTCCACGAGGACACGATCAATATTCCGACTCGCATCACGCTGCATGGCGGCGGCTTCTTCCCTGTCGCCGGTTCGCCCAGCACGATCTATGTGAGCGGACTGGTCAACAACCAGGCCGGCTCGCGCGAGTATGTGCTGGGAGGTGCATGGGAAGTCGCGGCCAGCCAGGACGAGAACTACCCGGTGAATTTCTACGCGGGTCTCTGGGGCCGCTTCACGAACAATACCACAGACGCCATCATCCCCTATGTCGGGCTCGATTATAGCGACTTCAGCCTGGGCATCACCTATGACGTCAACGTCTCCTCCCTCCAAACGGCGTCGCAAAGCCGCGGCGGCATCGAGATCTCGCTGATCTATATCAAGAAAAGAAGCAGCGGCCAGCACGGCATCCCCTGTCCAAGGTTCTAGAGTGAGGGGGCCAGCACCAGCCACTCCGATTTAGCATCCTTGCGTCGCACTCTTCAACAGTAGTGGTCCTATTGTGCAACCCCCACCCACCCGATTGGCCAGTTGCACTCCCCGCATCGACCGCCTTCGGCAGTCTCCGCAGGGCTAATGATTGCGCCGCTCCGCGGCGCGACGGCCCCTCCGGGAGCCGTCCGTCGGCTTCACCGTTTTCAAGCCGCTCACATACGGGCTCCCCTCAACAAAAAACCGATACGGCAGCTCCGCATCCACCCCCGCATAGTCCACACCGATACGCGGCGTCACGACGATCCGCGACCGCGGCACCCGCGTCCCATCATCACCGATCCAGATCTCCCCACCGGAAAGGGTGACTCCGGTATGTGTCGTCAACAAGCCAAGCGCCCGCGAAAGATTCCCCGGTCCCCTAGTAAGCGTATGATCGAGCCGCGGCTTCCCCACTCGTTCCAGCATCACCGGTATACCCTCCAACGGCTCCAAGGCGCGCACCAGCACGGCATGCGGCACCCCGGAACGGTTAGTGACGACATTGAAAAGATGATGAATGCCATAGATGAGATAGACATAGGCCCTTCCCCCCGCGCCAAACATCACCTCCG
>JAICXX010000139.1 GCA_025934485.1 Chitinophagaceae bacterium | reverse complement strand
TTCCGCTAAACGGACCTAAAGTTCCGAATGCAATCGATTGCAGGCGCCACTAATCGATTGCATGAATACTTCGCGTAAATTCTTCTGCTAAACATTTGGAAGTTTTTATTTAGCTCTACCTTCACAAAAAAGTTTAAATACTTTTATTCTTTTTTTAAAAAGGCCATTCAAAATGACTGCTGCTAACTCGGGGGAGAAACCTAGCGGAATACTGCGAGAATTGTACTACCACAGGTCAATGTCCTGCCTGGACCTAAGCAAAAGCATCAAAAAAAGTCTGCCCAACACCACCCTGCGTTTAAACGAGCTCGTCGCAAAAGGCATCGTGGTAGAGAACGGCTACGCGCCTTCCACCGGCGGCCGGAAACCCGTGATGTATTCCCTGGTTCCCGATTTTATGTTTACCGTCGCAGTGGCTGTGGACCAATTCGTCGTGCGCATGGCGCTGATGGACATGCAGCACAAAATGATCTTACACGTTCACGAAGCGACGATCAATTTCTACGAAGACTCCCGGTATGTCCAGGACCTGGCGGACGAGATTGTCAATTATATCGCGGCATCCGGTGTCAACAAGGACCAGGTTGCAGGCATCGGGATCGCGATGCCCGGTTTTGTCGATCCTAAAAAGGGGATCAATTACTCTATCGCCGGCTCGCCCGCAATCGCCGCCGCCATCGCCCAAAAGGTTGGCATAAAGGTCTACATAGACAATGATTCCAGCGTCATCGGGCTCGCGGAACAAAAATTCGGCGAAGTCGGCAACATCAACAACGCCATGGTCATCAACCTCGGCTGGGGCGTCGGCCTCGGCATGATCCTCGATGGCCAATTGTTCCGCGGCGCCAGCGGCTTTGCCGGTGAATTCAGCCATATCCCCATGTTTTCGAATAACAAGCTCTGCTCCTGCGGAAAACACGGCTGTCTCGAAACGGAATCCTCCCTCACCGTGATCGTCGAAAAAGCAAAGGACAAATTGAAAAAGGGCGAGCTCTCCTCCCTAACCATCAAAACACTCGAAAACGAGAATATCGAGCATTCGTTCCGGCTGGTCAAAGATGCCGCCCTCAAAGGGGATAAAATGGCCATCGGGCTATTCTCCGAAGCGGGCTACAATATCGGCCGGGGCGCTGCCATCCTTGTCCATCTGTTAAACCCCGAACTCATCGTTCTCAGCGGAAGAGGCGCCACCGCCGGTAAGATCTGGGAAGCCCCCATCCAGCAAGCCATGAACGAACACTGTATCCCAAGACTATCCGAAAATACCAGGATCCTTATCTCCAAATTGGGCCTCCATGCGGAATTGCTCGGTGCAGCAGCCCTCGTAATGGAAGGCTTCGACGAAAATCACCTCGACTCCTATGCAGCGTCGTATAAAAGAAAAATAACTGTATAACCAAATTGGCCATAATGAGGCCGTAAGCAGGGACTACACATGAGAGGAAAAGGGTCTGCCGAAAGGCAGGCCTTTTTTTGGTTCTATCCGTATCGAACAGTACATGTATCCACTTAAAAAACTTTTTTGGATGCCGGGCGGCCGACTAGGAGCATAAGCGCGCTCGTTCTCGACAGTTAGACCAATCTTAAACCCCATGAAAATATTAGTTGCCGAAGACGAACCTATCCTGATCCGCACCATCGAGATGCGCCTCAAAAGAGATGGCTATGAGGTCTGGCTGGCGGAAGACGGGCAGCAGGCACTGGATAGGCTGGAACAAGGGCCGCCCGACCTGATCATCACCGATATCATGATGCCCTATGCCAGCGGTCTGGAAATCATCGCCGCCGTACGCGCTAAAGCATGGCCAAAGGTTCCGGTAATCATCCTGAGCGGGATGGGCCAGGAGGACGTGGTACTGGAAGCTTTTAAGCTCGGCGCCGACGATTACATCACCAAACCGTTTAGCCCAAACGAATTGTCCGTTAGGGTACGACGACTATTGACCCACTAGCTGTAACCTTTATGTTTTCTTTCTATCTGTTCGCCTCACCGGTCATGCCGGGCCGTAGCTGGCTGGTCACGGCAATGATGAGCATTTTGGGCATGCTGATGCTATTGGTAGGCTTCATCCTGGCCTATCTGCTTATTCGGCGGCGCACAGCGCGGATACAGGCAAGATGGAGGAATATCCACCGCGAGCTGGTCCAACGGGCCATTTTTTGGGAACCACCAGGCGCCGAACCGGCCGGCACGGAACCGCTACCGGGTGAACCCACGCATATCCCTGTTCCCGCCGGGATAACGCGCAGTCTGCGCAGGCGGCTATTCCGGCAGGTGATGATCACCGAGCTCATCAGCGGCAAAAAGGCGTTGTCGGGAACAGCGGCGGCCAACCTGGTGCTGCTGTACACGCAGCTGGGCCTCGGGCGGGACAGCCTGCACAAACTGGCAAGCAAGAAATGGCACCTGCAAGCGCAAGGCATACAGGAGCTGGCCACTATGGAACAACGCGGCTGCGTGACCCGGCTTTACCGCCTCACGAATGCACACAACGAAGTCGTACGGAGAGAAGCGCAGACGGCCATCGTGCAGCTTTACGGTTTCGAAGGACTCCGCTTCCTGGAAGTGATCGACACCCCTTTATCGGAATGGCAGCAGATCCAGCTGCTACGGCTCTTGCAACATGCGACCGGCATACCACATGCCAATGCCGTACATTGGCTGGATTCACCTAACCCGACAGTACGGATATTTACCCTGAAGCTCATAGCGGAGCAACACCTGCAGGAGATCGCCCCGCGGGTGCTGGAGTGTTTACGCGACGGCAACGAGAGCATCCGCCTGCAGGCCATCCGCTGTCTGCGTGAGCTCGATGCCACGGACAGCTGTCCAACACTCATCGGCGCCTATCCGGCGGAGGCACTGGCGGGACAAATGGCGATCCTCGATGCGCTGGGACATATCGGAACCGCAGCCGAGGTGGAATTCCTGCGGACGGAGCTGTCGGCGCCGGATCACCGGATCAAGCTGGAGGCCGCAAGGGCGCTGGTCCGCTTAGGTGATCAAGGCCTCACCTGTCTGGAGCATTTCCCGCTCGCGGACAGATCCCCATGGAACGAGATCTTCAGCCAGGCGAAAACGGAATGGATGGTATGAGCATAACATCGCTGATATCGAATGTGCTGGCCTTCGGTTTTTGGCTATATTCCATAGCCCTGCTTTCGTCCTATCTCCTGGTGGGCATTTTTGCGATGCTGGAGATGCGGAAGCACATGCGGTCGAGCTCCTTTACCGATTATTCCGTCCTGGCAAGCTCGTCTCATGCACCGGGCATCAGCATCCTGGCGCCGGCATATAACGAAGCCGCTACGATCGTCGAAAATGTCCGCTCCCTGCTCTCCATCCATTATCGGAATCTCGAGCTCATCGTCATCAACGATGGCAGCAAGGACGACTCGCTGCAAAAGCTCATCGATCACTACCAGCTGCGGCGCACCGACCTTTTTGTCCAGCCCAGGATTGCCACAAAACAAATACGCGGCATCTACCGGAGCACCAACTCCGTGTTTCACAAGCTCATCGTAGTAGATAAAGAAAACGGCGGCAAAGCAGATGCACTCAATGTGGGCGTCAATGTCTCCAGCCAACCCTATATCGTATGCATCGACGTGGACTGTATCATCGAACAAGACGCATTGCTTAAGATGGCCAGGCCGTTCCTGGACAGCCGGGATGCGCGGGTGATCGCGTCAGGCGGTGTCGTGCGGATCGCCAATGGCTGCGAGATCCGCAACGGCCGCCTGGTAAAAGTGCATTTGCCCGATGCTTTCCTGCCGCGCGCGCAGACGCTGGAATACTTCCGGGCATTTTTGCTGGGACGCATGGCGTGGAGCCGGCTCGATGCATTGCTGCTGATCTCCGGCGCCTTCGGGGCCTTCGACAAAGAGATCGTGATCGCCTGCGGCGGCTATAATCATGCTACGGTAGGCGAGGACATGGAACTGGTGGTACGCATGCGGCGCTATATGGAAGAACATCGGTTGCCCTATAAGGTGACCTATATCCCCGACCCGCTTTGCTGGACGGAGGCGCCCGCCAGCTACAAGATCCTGGGCCGCCAGCGTAATCGTTGGACCCGCGGAACGATCGAAACACTCGGCATCCACCGCAAAATGCTCTTCAACCCGCGATACGGGCGGCTCGGCCTGCTAAGCTTCCCCTACTGGCTGCTATTCGAATTGCTGGCGCCGATCATAGAATGTGTGGGCCTGACGGTCTCCCTGGCACTCGCCGTCTGCGGCGGACTGAACCTCCCGCTTTTTCTGGCCCTGCTGGGATTTATCCTTTCATTCGGCATCCTGTTCTCCATCCTGGCCATCCTCACGGAAGTGCTCACCTTCAATCAATACAACGGCTCCCGGGACATTCTTAGGTTGACACTCACCGCGGTCCTGGAACCGTTCCTCTTCCATCCGTTTATCGTATGGTCCGCGATCCGCGGAAACATAGACCTGCTCCGTAAGAAAAAAGGCTGGGGCGATATGAGCCGGCAGGGATTCGCCGCGAACAAACCGAACAAACCGAATTATGCAAAGAACTGATCTGTCACGAGGCGCCGGCGTAGCCTGGCAAAAGGGGCTGGGCTGGGCCATGGTGCAACTGGGCGCCATGCTCCCCTTCCTACTGGTCCTGTCGACGGCCGAATTTTTCTGGCTGAAGTCGACGCATTCCGTAGAAGGCCATACATGGGTGCTGCTCGGTGAATGCTTGTTGAATACCGTCATCGGCTGGCTCGATATCGGGACCATCCTGCTCTTGCTCTATCTGGCAGCATTTACCTTTTCAGCCACCGTCTCCCGCTGGCTGCTTCGCTGTCTGCTGCTTTTGCTGTTGCTGGTCCAGCTGGCCCTCACAGGTTATTTTTCGGCGACGTCGGTTCCGCTGGGCGCCGATATTTATGGCTATTCCTGGCACGATATCCGCGAAACGGTACGCTCCGCGGGAGGATTGCCCTTGTTGCCGGCCCTGGCGGCTGTATTTGTGTTGACGATAGCCGGGGTATGGCTGTATTATTGCCCGCGTCTCACGCCGCCGGTCAAGCGTCCGGCCATCGTCCGGTTCGCCGCGTTGTGGTGCGTCCCGGGAATGACGTTATTGTTTACCGGCTGGCCGGGCTTCAGCTATGG
The DNA here is from genome assembly GCA_025934485.1 of Chitinophagaceae bacterium. GTDB lineage: Bacteria > Bacteroidota > Bacteroidia > Chitinophagales > Chitinophagaceae > Puia. The sequence continues at coordinate 10,647 of JAICXX010000139.1, read as the reverse complement.
CGGCTCGGAATTCACGCGTAACCTCGTGGTCGACAAAACGACCTATTTTACCCGCGAGTCCTGGCAATACTTGCATAGGCAGGCGCCGGAGACCGATATCTACGCCGATAATTATGTCGGCGGAGATGGAACACCCGGACTGCGCCAACGACACTACATCGCCGGCGACGACTATCCTTTTCTGACCAGTGACACCACGGCGGATGTCCTCTCACCCTTTTTTCGCCGCGACAACCGGCCACCCAATATCGTGATCCTGCTGGTAGAAGGGTTGGGCCGGGCGTTTACCAACGAAGAAGCCTACCTGGGTAATTTCACGCCCTTCCTCGACTCGCTGGCGCACGAGGGCCTATACTGGGATAATTTCCTGAGCGCGGGGGGCAGAACATTCGCCGTACTCCCATCCGTGCTGGGCTCTCTGCCCTATGCGGAAAATGGATTTTTGGCATTAGGTGACGCAATGCCCCCGGTTCCCACCTTGAACGGGATCCTGCATGCAAATGGTTATCAAACCAGCTTCTATTATGGCGGAGATGCCGGCTTCGACAACATGGCCGCCTTCCTGCACAGGGAAGGAATCGACGTACTGCGGGATGTGGCGAGTTTCCCGGCCGGATACACCAGGCTTCCGGCGGACAACGGCTTCAGCTGGGGCTATAGTGATGGAGAGCTGTTCCGCTGGTGGCTCCAAAGTGCACCCGCGCAGGGCGCGCCGCAACTCAGCGTGCTGCTCACCTTGTCCACACACAGCCCCTTCCTCCTTAAACAGCCGGAGGTATGGCATGCGCGATTCGAAAAGCGTATGGATGAACTCGGCTTCGATGAAACGCAGAAACGGGAACACCGCCTTAGCGGGGATCAATATGCCACCATCCTCTACACAGATGATGCGCTGCGGAATTTCATGGCGGCTTACGCCAGGCGGCCGGATTTCGCCCATACCGTGTTTCTCATCACGGGCGATCACCGGATGCCGGAGATACCGATGCGGGATAAGATCGACCGGTTCCATGTACCGTTGATCATCTACTCGCCCTTGTTGCAACGCAAAGCGGTTTTCCACCCGGTATCTTCCCACCTGGACATAACGCCTACCCTCCTTGCCTGGCTTCATCACGCCTACGGGCTAGCTATTCCGACCGTGAACGCATGGGTCGGGGATGCGCTCGATACGGCGGCAGACTTCCGCAACATCCACCAGTACCCGCTGATGCAAACCAAAACCGATCTCGTGGACTTCGTAAGCGGTGAAGATCATCTCAATGGCACAACGGTTTTCCGGCTGCATCCCGACCTCAGTGAAGAGCCGGTGGAGAACGATAGCCTGCGGGCGGGCTTGCAAGAAGATATGGATGCATATCGCGAACGCAATGCCCGGTGGCTAAAGACGCGGCGTCTCTGGCCGGATACCGTCCTACGGCGTTTTGGCCGATAGATGGGCTGGCTGCGTTTATTGTCGGGGGCCGACCATAGCTGGCTTTGACTACAGCTGGCTCTGACTAATGGCCCGGCCCGGAACGATCCTGCTGCCGGCGGGAATATTCTTCTTCCAGGATGTGTGTGAGCAGCGGCCGGTAGAAGGTCCAGAAGAACGGCCTGCGGTCTGCCGGGCCGGATGACTTTGCCCCCAGGCGGTGAAGCAACGCGGCCCCTTTGAAATAGCTGCCCGCATAAGCAATGGGGTTATCACAGAAATCGCCGGAGAAATAGTAGAAACCATAATCCCGGCCGGTATGACGCAGGACGGCAGGAAACCTGGCGGGAATCCCGTGCCGGGCCAGCAGGGCTGCGCCGGACGGGTTTACATCGATCACGAAATCGGCAAGCGATCCATTCGCGGGCGCGATGGACGCGGGATCGACGACGTCAAACCAAAAGGGATACGCGATCCTCCCAGGCAGCCCCATCTCCCGCCCCGCCGCGGAGACTTCGATCTCCGGCAATGGCGATGAGAGATCGCTGGAGTCTTCCGTAACAACGACCTCGCCGGCATTATTGACCCAGGCAATCCCGGACCGATGGAATGGCCAGCGGTTACCGTTTGCCGCTTTGTATGCCATGATCAGCCACCCCGGCAGATCGGGGTTCCGAAGCGTGTCGAGGGAGTTATAGTAACGTGCGGTCCAGCCTGTCCACCGGAGACCGTACAAGGTTTCGAATTCATGACGAAGGACTTCGGGAGTCGGCGACCCCACGGAATTGAACTCCGCGATGGCGAGCTTATGCCGCGCTTTGATGTCCTTGAGCAGCTGTATGTCCTGGGCGCTCATGCCGCCATAAAGGAGACGGGAAGCTGCTCCCTGCGGCAAACGAGGGTACCAGTCCGCACTGTACACCCCATACGTGTCGGTAAAATAGACGAGATCGGCATCCGCCGAAAGTCTGTCGAGATCATCGGTGCTAAATCGTTCGAGCCCCTTGAGGCGATAATGAAAGCCATCTCCCGGAAAAAAGCCAAAATAATCACGGTCGGGCTCGTAACCCGTATTCGGGGTCTTGGAAAAACGTTGTTGGTTGAGTACCCAGTCCAGTGAGATATGTTCCTGGCGCAAGGGGCCGGTTACTGTTTTGTCGATGATCGCCACTGTGAGTTTGCGATGCGGCGTAAGACACCAGCCGAGCCACATCCACAGCGGTGTGAGGAGAACGGCGGATAACGCAAATAGCAGAAGTTTCTTCATTTTAAAATCGATAAAGATAGCCGGCGTTAAGATCCCATTCGCGGCCGTAAACATCGGGCTGGTATTCTTGCCTGAGCCATTGCAGCCCGGCAAAAACAATATGGCGTCTATGGATCACATGCCGCCAGCCGCCTTGCAGTTTCTGGGTTTGCAGCCGATGCGGACTGGCTAGTTGAACAATGACGGTGTTGTCGTCCGGCGATATGCCCGTACCCGCAGCTATCATATAGTAGTCGTCTGCGCCACCATAATAGTAGCGGGTGGTGAGCGTAACACTCTGTGACGTGCCGCCCTGCCCCGGAACCAGGTAGCAGCGGGCGTTGAACCAGAGATTCCGGTAATATTTTCCGAGTGAAAAGGTATACAGCCAGGTGCTGCTGCTGAAGTATAGATAGCGGAAGCCGGCATCCGCCTCGAAAGCATGGGGCAGATTGACGTACAGCGAGGCACCGGTACGCCAGGCGGGGAAAAGCGTTGCCTGGGGCGAATAGCCGAAGTCGATATAGCCGTAAAATGAACGCGAGATATGCGGATAGGCCTCGGTTTCGAACTGTACGCCATTCTCCCGGAATCTATTGGCATAGTTGACCCAGCCGATCACCGAACCCAAACCGGTTTGCCGGCTGTATTCGAGGTTGGCGAGATGCCAGGGGTCTTTGTACTCGCGGTTGAAATACACAAAGTCATAGGACACCCCTATCTTGTTTCCCGCCGCTTCCTCCTGGATCTTTCCGGCCAACGAACGGATAGCAGTGTTTTTTGGGGCCGTTGCCAGCAGGCTGTCTATCGCGTTCTTTGCTTCCCGGTAGCGATGCAGGGCTGCCAATAACCTGGCCCGCCGCTCTCCCAGCTCCAGCGAAGCGGGATGGGCGTCGAGCCCGTAAAGACAAATGGAAAGGGCGGCGCTGTCGTTACCATTCCACCATTCGAGGTCCGACCACGCAATACAGGCGTCTTCATAACCCCGGTGCTGCCGGAGCGCCAGTGCGAACTCCAGCCGGGCGCTATCGGCGTTGTGACTCCAGGCATACAGCCGGCCCAGGAAGACGCGGATATCAGGGTCCGTAGGCGAAAGCCCAAGCGCCGTCCGGCAGGTTTGGATGGCGACGGAATATTGATGATGGTCGAATGCCTCGCTGCGCGCCTCATGAAAAAGGTCTTCCGCCCCGGGGCTCGATTGCACCCGTGCGGCGGAGGGGTTGGATTGGGCCCATGCAGCAGCAGGCATGGCCAGCAGCCAGGCAAACAGCAGGGGTAGGATACGCGAAGCCATACCCGCTAGTAACGACACAGGTATTGTCCACCTGTGCATTCCTATCCGGCACGAAACAAAAAATAAGCCTTCTACAGGCCATTTCTCTAAGTGGAATCACTTAAAATTTCAACCAACTGCTCCGGCACGACATGAGCAACAGCCTTTTTGGAGTTTCTTAGTGCAATATTTAGCCCCTGCCCTATTCCATGAAGCCAACGTGTGTCCGCATCACCCTGCTGCTTTTTCTATCGGGTTTCCTCACGGGAAACCACCTGCATGCGCAGGTAAACCCTATCTATCAGATAGAGGCTAATATCGTCTATCACTTTACGAAATACGTCAACTGGCCGGACCAGGACCAGCCGGGAGATTTTGTCATCGGCGTCATCGGGAACAGCCCGGCCTATGACGAGATGATGAAGCTCATGGACACGCGAACGGCATACGGCAAAAGGATAACAATCAAAAAATTTCCGGCTAACTCAGCCGGCTTCGCCTGCCAGATCCTTTTTATTACCGAAGAAGCGCGTGCCTGTCTTAAAAGAGTAGCCGGGGAAACGGCGGCACTACCCGTGCTCATCGTATCCGAAGGGGCGGGACAGGCCCGAAAAGGCGCCTCGATCGATCTCGCGCTATCCGACGAACATCTGAAACTCGAAATAAATAAAACTAATATCGAACGTCATAAACTAGAGATCGCCTCCGAGCTCCTGGAGCTTGGAACCATTGTCAATTAATTCCCTTTCCATTCGATGATCACCATGACTACCCTTAGAACCACTTTACTCCTGCTTGCCGCCGGCATGGCAGCCCGGGCACAGGCCCAGACGGACAGCACCACGAACCGTCCCTACGAGACCATGAGCCTCAAGGACCTCCTGAGCGTAAAGATCGTTTCGGCCTCCCGGCAAACGGAGGCCTTGCTCGATGCCCCGCTTTCCGCCTCCGTGCTCACCCGTACAGAGATCGAGCGGGCAGGCTGCACCAGCATCATGGGAGCATTACGGCTCGTCCCCGGCATGATCGTACGGGAAGAGACCAACGGCAATTATGACGTAGAGCTTCGCGGTCTGGATAATGTGCCGCCGGACGCCCCCTTCGACGTGGCCGCGAATTCCACCACCCTGGTGATGATCGACAACCGGCCCGTCTACAGCTATCTGCGCGGCGGCACCTTTTGGGAAACCCTCCCGGTGGCGCTTCAGGATATCGAACGCATCGAGGTGGTCCGCGGCCCTTCCGCCGCGCTTTACGGACCCAATGCGGTCAACGGGGTGATCAATATCATCACCCGGCAGGCCCAAAAAGATGGTCTATACCTGAACGCCGGCACACTCGGGGGCAGTTATCATACCTATATCGACAACGTGGCGGCCGGCTACCGGTTCAATCCGCAATGGAGCATTATCGCCTCGGGAAATTTTGAGGACCGCCACCGGACGCAACTTTCCTACTATGAATACCAGCGCAACCAATACCTCGCCGATCCGGCGTATTTTGTCAATTATACCGGCGACACGATCCGCAATGTCCATCAGCTTTACCCCAATCCCGCAAATGCTGTGGACAAATATGCGGGCAATATCTTTGTAAATGGCGAGTTGCCGGCCGGGGTAAAGTTCGGACTCAGCGCGGGCGCCCAGCATTCCACCGTCCAGCGGGTATCCACCGAGAACGAATTCACCCCCCTGTCCACCGTGAGCTCACATAGCCGCTACATCGACTTCCGCCCGGCGTTCCACAACCTGTCGATGCAGCTGTCCTATAATGGCGGCACGCAGGCCATTACCGCGGATTCCGGCGGTAAATACGATTTCTATGTTGTAGGCGGCACGGCAGAGTACAATTATACACACGGACCGCTGACGATCAAGCCGGGCATTTCCTATACGAGTGCCGTATACAACGACAACCATTATACGGACACGACATTGAAGAATGGTCTTCTGAATACCAGGGGGGTCATCGAAAGCCGGAGCGGGACCCTTCGGGGGGAATACCGCCTGCTGGATAACAGGCTTCGGCTAATAGCGGCCACAGGGATCACGAATTTCAACCACCCCAACGGCGCTTATCTGTCCTACGAATTCGCCGCAACCTACAAGCTAAGCACGACACAACTGGTACGGATCGTCTACTCCGAGGCGCCCAGATCTGCCAATATCTTCGACACCTACGTTTCCAAAGACCTGGGCGCACAGCAAGTAGGCAACCAGCTCTATGCCGCCAGGGTGGGACAGGGCAACCCCAACGTCAGACTGATGTCCGCCCGGCTTTTCGAGATCGGTTATCGCGGCGAGTTCGGACATGACCTTAGCGTGGACCTGGAACTATTCGCCATCGATGCCGGTCATTACAATACGCCCGTACAAACCCGGCCCTATACGATCCTGCAGGGAGCCGACACCATCCTGATCTCGCCGCTGGTGCCGACGACACTGCCGATGCGGCTGCAGCAGCAGGGCGTCACCATCAGTCTTCACTGGAAGCCGGGCCCCTTCGAATTGAACCCCTTCCTTACCGTCCAGCACACCGAAGCGCTCGACTTCGCACCTTATGCCAATACACCGGATGCCGTCACCCCCAATGCCGCGCAACAGAATATCTATTCGGGCATAGGAACGCGTTTCGATCTGCCCAGCACGCCCGTGTGCTATGGCGGTATGGCGGCCAACTATAAACTCAGCGAACGCCTGAACCTCAACATCAACGCTTATGCCTATACGTCGCAGGTATATTACCAGGTAGCGAATATCGTCTATAACGATGGAAACCGCGGCATCGATCACATTCCCGCTAAAATGATCGTCAACGCCAATCTCATCTTTACCCCGGTAAACCACCTCCGGCTCTTCGTGACCGGCAAGAACCTGCTCAACGAGAATTCCCGGGAATTCTTCAAATCCGATGCCGTCCCTTTTATGGCAATGGGCGGCATCAAATACGATTTTTAACGACGAATAGTAACCTTTATGAGCATCAGAAGCAAAATATTCCTCAGCTTTTCGGTATTGGTTGTGCTCTTCATACTCAATGGCGCTGCAACGATCATAACGCTCAACAAAAACAAACGCCTGGCGGAGCATATGATGCAGATCGTTATGCCTTCCAGCGATGCGCTGGACAGCCTCACGCTGATGGTAGTGCAATCCAAGATGTACAGTACGAACTGGGTTTTCCTGCGCTATAACGAAGAGGATAAGCAGTCGCTCCGGCTTATCGAAGACGGACAATACCAGGCGCTGAAACAAAAGCTGGCATTTCACGAACGCCAGTGGGACAATACGCGTTGGCGGGACAGTCTTCAGCAAATACTCGGGGGTTTCGAAAAGCTGCTGGCGATCGATAGAGGGATCATGCAGAGCCTGAAAACCTTTCCGGATTACGACGATCCTGTCAACAAACTGCAGGCGGAACAGGTGGTGGAGGACCAGGTGCTGCCCCGGACCGCCAGTCTGATCCGTTCCCTCGACAACCTCAACGAGGCCATCAGGTCGGTAGGCCGGGAGGAGAACAACAAGCGGGTGCAGGCTTCCATGGCCTTGCGAAGCGGGATCACCGTGCTGGTCATCGGTATCATCCTGGCAGGCCTTTTCTTCTCGCTGTATATGACCAGGCTGATTATCCGGCCCATGAACCGGATGCGGGCAATCATCAACGATCTCGGGCGCGGCGTTATCCTCCCCATCGAGCCCAGCCGCAAACACGATGAGATCGGCGCCATGATACAAAGCATCAACAACCTCTCGTCCAATCTAAGGGCCACAGCCAATTTCGCCCGGGACATCGGAGCCAGGAATTTCTCGGCACAGTTCCAGCCTTTGAGCGCCGAAGATGCCCTCGGCAAGGCGCTCATCGCGATGCGGGACAATCTTCGGACCAGCGAGGAGGAGCTCAACGCCGCTACCCTGGACCTGCAAAAGAAAGATCAGCTCCTCGAAGCGGCGGGATCGGCCACCCATGAGCTCGTCTCCCATCTCGATTTCAATGAAGGCATCAGCCGGTCGATCCGGCTGCTGGGGCAAAAGATCCATGTGGATGGCGTAAAAGTATTCAAGGCAGGACGCGAAGCGGACGCCAGGGCCTGGTATGCGGACCTCCTGGTGCATTGGACCAGCAGTACCGATAAGATCGAATTCAACCCCGCAGAATACCAGCATCTCAACAATGTCTCCTACGCACTCGACGACCTCGCCAAAGGAGAGGTCCATTATTATATCACGCGTACGATCCCCGACGCATATCTAAAAGCGTATTTCGAGCGGCGCGGTATCCAGGCCTCCGCCGCGATTCCCATCTTTTTGGACGAAGCATTCTGGGGGTTCCTGAGCCTCAACGATTGCCACCGGGAACGGGAATGGACCCCTACGGAATTTTCGGTTTTACGCAGCTTTGCCGCCTTGCTGGGCTCAGCCATTGCACGGATACACATGGAACAGCAGCTCATGGTCGCCAGGGACAAAGCGGAAGCGGCCAGCGTCGCCAAAAGCGAGTTTATGGCCAACATGAGCCATGAGCTCCGCACCCCCATGAATGCCATCATCGGCTTCACCGATCTCGTCCTGACCACCGAGCTGCAAAAGACGCAGCGCGATTACCTGGGAAATGTGCGCAAGGGCGCCGACAATCTGCTCAACATCATCAACGATATCCTGGACTTTTCCAAGATCGAAGCAGGCAAGCTGGTGCTGGATGAGGCTGCGTTCGGCCTCCTGCAGCTTGTGGAAGATACCATGGATATGATGGCCATCAAAGCCGAAGAAAAAAAATTGGAACTTATCTGCGATTTCGACCGCGACATGCCTATGTGCTTTCTGGGCGATGAGGCCAGGATCCGGCAGATCCTCGTCAACCTCCTGGGCAATGCGATCAAATTCACGGCGAAAGGCGAGATCGCCATAGTGGTGCGATGCGACCGGCAAGAGGGCGCGCAGCCCGGCGACAGCATGGGAATAAACATCGCCATCAGCGATACGGGCATCGGCATCCCGGCCGATAAGCTGGAGCTCATCTTCGAAAGCTTTACCCAGGCCGACAATTCGACCACGCGCAAATATGGCGGCACCGGTCTGGGCCTGTCGATCTCTAAACGGCTCGCCTCCATGTTAGGCGGCGATCTCCGGGCCGCGAGCACCGTGGGCAAGGGCAGCACATTTACCCTCGACCTGCGGCTAACCATCGCCGACAATGCCCCCGCCATAACTTTTTCCAACCGGCCGGTATTGCAGCATGTACTGGTAGTCGACGACAATTATACGAACTGCCATATGATGGAAGGCATCTTTGCTCATCTCGGCATACCCTGCAAGATCGCGCTCGATGGCTATGACGCCCTGTCTAAAATGGCCAGGGCGATCGAAGATGGCAAGCCCTTCGATCTCATCATCACCGATCACCTGATACCGGCCATGGACGGCGTAAGGGCGGAGTCCTTTGTTCTCATGCTCAGCTCGGTGGACAGATCCGTCTATCAACGCGAGGCGGAACGCACCCGCATCGACAAATTCCTTTCGAAGCCCGTCAAACTCCATGAGCTCGAAGCGCTCCTCGGCCGTATCTCCAGGCATGACGGCAATCCCATCAGGGAAGCGCACCCTTCGCCGCAATTGCCCGATTTCCGCAAGAACGCAAAAGTCCTGGTCGCGGAAGACGAACCCATCAATATGCTGCTGATCACGGAAGTCCTTGGAAAAATGGGACTGGAAGTGATCAAAGCCTGCAACGGCGGCGAAGCCCTACGGAAACTCGCCGAGAACGATATCTCGCTCATTTTCATGGACGTCAACATGCCCGATCTGGACGGGTACTCGGCTACCCGGCTCATCCGCGACCGGCAGGATAAAAAACGCCTCATACCCATCATCGCACTTACGGCCGACGCCCTGCCGGAAGACAAAGAAAAGTGCCTCAATGCGGGGATGAACGACTATTTGTCCAAACCCTTCCGGCTGGAAGACCTCCAGGCCGTATTGAAACATTACCTGGCCGTGGCCTAAGCCATTTCATAATAAAATCGTATATTGGTCTTCGCACCCCGCAAACTTCCCTCTGTCGCAATTCGTTTGTGTATAAATCTACACAGGATAACTTATTGCGTATACCATGGAGCCACAAGCCGACGAACTTAGCCTCGCGCTCAAACAAATGCAGGACAGCCTTCGAAAAGTATCGGACGAACACGCCGAACGTATCTGGCTGCAGTCCGGCAAAAACGCCCTCACCGAAAAGCTGCGGGGAGACTTGCCCTTCCGGCAGGTAGCCCAAAACGTCACCGATTGCCTGGCATCACTATGCGAAGCACAGCTCGGCGCCCTCTATTCATTGGAAAAGGATGCCTTCGGGCTGCAATATGCACATGGACTTAAAATGCCGGCGACCACCCTCTTCCGACCGGGCGAAGGGCTCGTCGGCCAGGCCGCCACCGAAAAGCGGCTAATGGTCATAGAAAACCTCCCGCCGGATTATTTTTATATCGAGTCGTCATTAGGCCGCCATACCCCCCGGGCCGTCGCCATCGTGCCGGCCGTTTTCGAGGGCAGGGTCCTAGCCGTCATCGAACTCGGAAAATTTGGCACATTCACGCCCTTGCAGCTGAAGCTGCTCGAAGAGATCACCGTGCCGGTAGCCATCACCGTCAATTCCCTCTTAGTCAAAAAAGACCTTGAAGACCTCATCACCCGGCTCGACGGGAAAGAAAAGGAATTGAATAGC
>JAICXX010000331.1 GCA_025934485.1 Chitinophagaceae bacterium | reverse complement strand
CGGGAAGAGGTCCCATCGAATGCTGCCGGGTGGTGGCCAGGGTGCAGGAAAAGATGCTTTTGCAGGCCAGAAAAAATGGCCTTGCCATAGAGGTCCTGGACAATAAAAAAGCGGATCTAAACGGCACGCTGTTGTCAGCGACACTGTTAGTCATGGGTCCGGCGCTGGAGCCCTTTATAAAAGAATGGCAGGGGACGGTGCAATGGATCGGGCAGAGCCCCTTTCGGAAATTCCATAGACGCAAAAATTGGTTTGTAGGCGTGGAGGTTTTCGATGTAAAGGAGGTCTTGCGGTGGGATGTACGGGACGTCGTGTTGGAGACCTGCCGGGCATCGGGGCCGGGCGGTCAAAACGTCAACAAAGTCGAGACGGCTGTCAGGGGGACGCACAGGCCTTCGGGAATCCAGATCCTGGCCATGGACAGCCGCTCCCAACTACAAAACAAAAAGCTCTGCCTGAAACGACTGGAGGAAAAGGTCATTGCCTGGCAGACCAGCCAGTTGATCGGGCAGCAGCAGGCGCGATGGCAGGAGCATAACGTGTTGGGGCGGGGCAATGCCGTGAAAACGATCACCGAGGAACTGTAACAGTCGGCTACGATGACTCGAACGAATCACTTTTAATTTTATCAATAAAGATGTTGCGTGTAGTCCCACGCGGCCAAAGGTCGGGGAGTTCGAACACCTTAGGGGCGCCAGGTGTGGCACGTGAATTCCGGATTTTCACTTATTAGCGTTTTTCCCTATTGCATACCCGGCAATTTGAAGCGATTTACCTATAGTAAAGATTCAACGAATTTCGAAAGGTGTTCGAACCAATTCCCCTACGCGGTACAGAACAAAGGCATGACTATCATGCCTTTTCGCCTTTTAAAACACTACAGTGACCAAAATAGTGACCAGGTTTTGGGTAAGTTTATCAACTGGAAACCGCCGAAGCTTTGCAGGGACTAATCCTTTCTCCAATAGCCGGCACGGCGCATGAGCCTAAATTTCCGCCTTGAAGGTTTTGCCTAACGCTTTATCAAGTCCATGATAGTGTCTGAAATTGTAGATGAGCGGGCTCCATTTCGTGGGATCGATATGATTTTCTTTTGCGACCATGTTCTGGTCCGCGTGGACTTTTACCACCCTGACTTCTACGGCTGCCACATCGCCCGCCTCTTTGGGGTCATCACTTATGACTAGTACATTTTTCAAAATAGCCTCTAATTGAAGACGACATTCAGCTATGCGGGGAGGCCGTACACACTCCGACGCCATTTTTGAGAAACCACCGGCAGTAAACTTATCGGGCTCGTATTTGTACCGGCTTTTCTTATATTCCGGTACCGGATCGGCACCCGTTAAATTGGCGATACTTTCCACCTTTTGAAAAAGCGATGGGTCGGCGATATTCACCACGCATTCCTTCTGGGAAACCAGGTTTTGGTAGGTCTTTGAAGCGCATTCCAGTCCAAGCATAAGTGTCCAGCCCAATCCCCAAACGGAAGACATGGGGCCAATGTTAACATTACCTTTGGAATCCAGTGTGGTGATGAGAGCGACAGGTGTACCGAAGTATAGGATACTCGGGTTTATCGATGTATGTTCCATGTCGAGGGTTGCATCCAATAATATGCCAAGACGGAAACGCACAGTAGGGTATCAGTGCCCGTAAGACACCTCGCGCGTGATTTTCCAGACACCATCTTTCTTTTGCCAAACCTCCAGGTATTTAAATGTAGCAACCTCCAACTTTCCGTTCTCAACATGAGAGAAGGTATGTTGCGCGGTGAGGATAGCGCCGAAGTCCTTGATCGAGTAGACTTCCATCGAACCGGGCACCAACTTGCGGGTCAAAACATAATCCATCTTATACAAGCCGCTAAAGGCTTGCCGCATTTGTTCATAGGTGCGCACGCCCGTGTTATCCTGGTACCATTCTACGCCGGGATCAAAAAAGGTCATCAGGTTATCCAGGTTCCGGGAATTAAAGGCCGCAAACATAGCCGAATCCCGACCAGACATCTCATCGAATAAGGGACCGGATTTTTGCGCCTTGGCAGAACCGGTGGCGAGGCTCATCGCGGCGATCACCAATGCCGTAGAAAAAAAGTAGAATCTTGTTCTCATATCCTTTTTGTTGTTTAATTTTTCATTTCAATATCGCCTATGGCGGCACCTTGGCCACCTAGATAATCTTTCGCCAGCTCATTATACAACATCCACCCATTGTCGCTATTGGTGAAGATAATCAGCGCGCGTTTCATTTTCGGTAATAACACCGCAAGGGTCTGCACACCAGGATCAACCCCGCTGTGCGACAATCCGTATTGCCCGCCGGGCAGATCGGGGTAATTGGCCCAACCGAGCCCCATATATTTGCCCGCTTTTATCTTAGCGAGCGGGCTGGTCATTTGATGATACAACGAATCGGAAAGACCTGCGCCATTCATTACCCATACCAGGAATTTGCAGTAATCGCCCGTGGTCGTCTTGAAAAGATCCGCGGCACTTGGTACCGAGTTCTTGTTGATCGCCAAAGCTTCCCCTCTGTCATTATGCGGGACGGCGAAGCGGTTAGTAAAGGCTTCGTTCCACACAAGGCTGCTGCTGGTCATGCCCAACGGGCGAAAGATCAACGAATCAGCCAGTTGCTGTAGTGAACGATGAAATTTTCCTTCCAGCGCACGGCGTAAGTATTCCATCCCTTCACCCGAATACTGGAAGTGATCGCCCGGCTCGAACTGGAAGGCCAGTTTTTTATCCGGCACCATCCGGCGCCAATTCGGAAAACCGCTGCGGTGGGTTAATATATGGCGGGTGGTCAGGCGCTTACTGCGCGGGTCATCTTTTACCTCAGGATCGGTCCAGTAACGGGCCACCGGCGCATCCAGGTCCCACTGACCGGAACCAACAAGCTGTAAGGTCACCATAGTGGTGATGGTTTTGGTAATGGATGCCACATTAAAGACGGCGTCGGCGGGAGCCGGCACCCCGTTTCTCAGCTCACCAAATACCTTTTCCTCCACGACGTGACCGTTATCAATGAAAGCCACGCCGAGTCCCGGTATATTGTTGGTTCGCATCATCCCGGCGATCTTTACGGAGTCCACCTGCGCGAAAACCGGCCAAGTCAACAGCATCAACAATAAAAGGAAATAGAATCTTTTGAGGTGCATTTTCGCTAAGCAACTGACATTATCTTCGGCGTTTTGTAGCATGTGCCAAAACTTACAAATGTCCAGCCATAGCTTCAAGATGCTATTAATCAAACAATTATATAAATTCCATGTTTCTACACATGTATCGGAACCGGACAAACGAATTCATCATCGTACCGCCAGAGGTTGCTAAGGCCTTATTCCCATCATAGCGGCGGCTGGAATCGGGGTGGGTTTTGCGGGTATATTTAAAGCCGTACGGTTTCATCCCGACAAAGCTCCTGCGCAGAACAGTTCTACAGCGTTATTCTTCCCGGCATAAATTCGGCCACGAAAATTCATCGCGCAATGTTTATTTTCGCGATAGAAGAATCGCGATAGATGAATAAGGGGCTGTTATTAGTAAAAAGCCTGGCGGGAATGCTGTTTCTTCTCGTCATCATGGGGCTGGTCACATTCCTGCCGTATGGCGGATTCCACCGCTGAAGGGGACATAGGCCAAGTCCGGCTTGCCGATAAGGATCACGCCGGCCGTCACCAGCCCGACACGCACGGCCACCCCATAGGGTCGCCGCACCTCCCAAAAGCGATATGATCCGGGCTCCCGCATCAAGCCTTTAATGTCTTTTGGCCCTTTTGCAACATCACCAGCGCCTTCTCGGCCCTGGTCTTACGGGTAGCCTCCTGTTTCGCCGAGCACACCCAATCACAATAACCTTGTTTATACGACTTCGCTAACGATTCAAAAAAACCTTCGCCTTCGCGTCCTTCGCCAGCAGGGCCTCCAGCTCCGCCGGCGTCCCTCGATATGTTCTACCTTCGGCAGCATTCCTCAGTTTTTAGGCACTCAAAATAGCCAAAATCCCCAGGCCCGCCAAACCGCCCCCCGTACCTTTGCTGGAATGAATAACCGGACGCACTGGAACCAGGTTTACCACAAAAAGACAGCCGAGCAAATGAGCTGGACACAGGACGTGCCGCATATCTCGCTCGATTTCATCGACACCTTACAAGTGCCAACCAACGCCCGGATCATCGACGTAGGCGGGGGTGATAGTCGTTTGGT
>JAICXX010000270.1 GCA_025934485.1 Chitinophagaceae bacterium | reverse complement strand
TAGCCACAGAATGGTTCGTTTTTTTCGCATAGTATCTACTGTTATTAAATTGTCGCTACCAGAGCTGGCGCGTGATGCCGATGTTGACGCCTGCGCTCATGATCGGCAGTTTGCCCGTGCCCAGCCCGGTGAGGGGCAGGCGCACATAGGGTTCAACGCGTAGGTTGCCGATCTTTCCGAGGCGCTGTTCAAAGCCTGCGCTCAGATTGATAATTGAAAAAGGGTATTGAGAGGATTTTGGAATATTCGAATTCTTATCGTATGGCCTCGTGCAGCCGCTCCATTCCAGGCCATAGGAGTACTTCTCCCGGGTCATGAGATAGGTGGAGAGGCCGGCGGTGGCGAACCAGGATGTTTTGGCGCCGGGGTTGAAATTATACCGGGCGTTGACGGGGATCTCCCACATATAGCATACGCCGTCGACATCGGTGAGCCAGGAGTTGGCCGGCAGGGTTATTTCCTTGGTGTTGAAGTACTCGCCTTCGGTATAATACTTTTTCCGGTCGAGGTAGGCGCCGGTCTCTATGGCCCAGCGGCCGCCTTTGAAGGTATAGCCCAGGATCACGCCGAAGGTCGTGCCGACGCTCTTTACGGATTGCATTTTTACGGTGCTGAGGTCGGGGGCGCCGATGATGCCGGCGTAAAAATGTTTGGTCTTCTCTTTTAGTTTGGCCGTCGAGTCTTTTTTGGTTGCGGGTGCGGTTACGTTCACAGATAGACGGTAGTCGCGGGAAATGGGGGCGCGCTGGAGGTCATAGAAGAGGCGGTCGGCGGTGGCGGCGCTGGCTGCGAGCAGACTGGTTGCGCCGGTTGCGCCGGTCATACTGGTTGTGCCGGTTTTGCTGGTTGTGTTGTTTATGCCGGTGCTGTATTCACCGGTGCCGGTTTTGCTGCCGGGATGCGGGCGGCTATGGGCGGCCAGGAAACGGGAACTGCCGTTTTGGATGCGGGGATCGCCGGTTGTGCCGGGGGCGGGTGCATCGCCGGGAGCCGACGGAGTGCCGGGGCTCCTATGGTCAGCGGTCGCGGCGGGTTGACCGGCGGTTATGGTTGGATTCGACGAGTTGGTGGGTGTACGGGTAGCGGGTTGGTCCACGGTGGTGTTCGCGCCCGTGGTCGGGTTGGACGGGGTGGTCGCGCGTGAGGGCGTGGCAGGAGTTGACACGACAACGCTGGTGGCATTATGGGATGCCACGGAGATGCCGGCATGGTGCCAGGTATAGTAGCCTGCGCCGGCCAGGGGCAGCAGGAGGAAGAGCCAGAAGAAACGGCGTTTGCGTTTTTCTTCGGGCGCTACAGGGCCGTCGGGTGGTTCGGGTCCCTTGTTCTCGAGGGCGGCAGCCATCCGGTCCCAATCGGCGCTATCCGTCCTTAGCGGGTATTTATCGGACGCCCGCCGGAACAAATCATCGATGTCGGTGTCCTTTAGATTTGACATAAAAATTTTTCACTGTTTTCCGCTGCCAGTGCTTTTTGCAGGTGAGCACGAGCCTTGGAAAGGTTAGATTTAGAGGTTCCAGTGGTTATCCCCAACATTTTTGCGATCTCCGGATGGGAATAGCCTTCGATAACGTGCAGGTTGAATACGATCCGATAGGCCGGTGGCAAGGCCTTGACCAGTGCGATCAATTCCTTGTAGAGCACCGAATTATCGGACGATTGCCCGTCGTCTTTATGTTCCCACACGTGTTCTGGGATCGGGTACGAATGAGTGTTGTTCATTTCTTTGCGCATATAATCGATGGCCGCGTTGATGACCACCCTTCTTATCCAGCCGATGAGCAGCATTTCTACTTTTTCCTTGTCACGTACTTCAAAGCGGCTGAAACTCCGGAACATCTTCAAAAAAGCGTCATGGGTCACTTCCGTGGCCTGTTCGTAGGTATTGACATACCTGAAGGAGATCTTAAGACACAGGCCGTAATATTGGTCGTACAGCATCTTTTGGCTTTGCCGGTCTTCCCGTGCGCATCCCTCGATTATATGTAATAGTTTTTCCAAACCTGTAGATTCCAGTTTCAGTGTAAACGCCTTATTTGTCACAGCGGTTGCCTCATAGACTGTTGGACCTTCAGAACGCGGACGGTCACCAGTAATTGTCCGTTATGGCGTTGGGTATGTTCGGCGGCATGGAACAAGAGACCGGCTACGGTAGAGGGAAGCCGGGCGCGGCCGACGTAACGGGTTTCGGTGAGGGTGGGCTCCGGGGTCTGCGAGATTTGGTCTAATGCTTTGTCTATCTGTATGTTAAAGCGGTTCAACAATTCAGCAACCGTGCTTTGGCCTTCTATAGGGGCGCCTTCGGCGGCCAGGTCTTTTAATTGGGCGTGGTCGAGTGCCTCTCCGCGAGCATAGGTCAGCAACCGATCGAGGACGCCGGCGAGGTGTTGAAGGTGGAAACCGGGGGAAGCTACGCCGCCGGGACGTTCCCAAAGCAGGGCGTCGGGGAAGGCGGCCATAAGTAAATTGACCTCTTGGCGGGCCTGGAGGAGGGCATGAGCGGTGGGTTGCAGCAGCGCCGGGATGCCGGGGAGGGGTCCCCGTAGCCAGAATTCTTTATTTTCCGCTGGGCTCACGGGGGCAAATTACGCTTTTTCCGGCGAGACACCGCAGCGAGCAGGGCCCGGGGGCGGCGGACGGGGTGTCAGAGCTCGAGTTCGGAGAGGACGTCTTTGTGGGCGTTGCGGACGGCGTCGCGCATCTGCTCGTTGGCCAGGATGGTCACCACATCCGGGAGGGCATTGCGGTATTGTTCCCCGATGGTGATCTTCTCGCCGGGGAGATAGACGTATTTATTATCGAACGACACGATCTTCTCGATGGAGACGATATACCCGCGGTGAACGCGACAGAAGAGGTCGCGGGGCAGCAGCCGTTCCCATTGTTTCAATGTGACGAGTACCAGGGCCGTCGGCCGCTCTTCGAGGACCAGCCTGGTATAATTCTTCCGGGCCTCGATATAGAGGATATGCCGGAAATCCACCTTCACAAATCGTCCTTCGTGACGAATAAAGAAAAATGATTGCACTTGCAGTTAATTTTTACTTTCTTAAAGCGGGTTAAGCGGTGCGAGGGTTGTTTCGATATAGAGTCCATAGAGTTCATACGCCTTGATGATCGTTACAAGCGGGTCTTTGGGCGAACGCAGGCCGGCATCGGTATCGTGGATGGCATCGGCTGAAACGTGCTCCTGGCCGGATGAAATCCTCAGAAAATATTCCTCATCCCGGCAGGTGGCGCCTTCGCGCATGTAGCGGCAGAATTCCTCGTTGGCTTCATAGAATCGTTGCATTTTCCTTTCTTCCCAGCGCCAGAACCGCTCCAGGTCCGTAGGGCTGTTCACGGGGGCAAAGAGCAGTGCATGATACCGGTAGGTATAGTATTCGATGAAAGCCGCAAAGGCGGGTTTTACTTCCTTGAAGAACCCGATCTCGTCTTTATCGCAGGAGAATCCCCGGGTCTTTACCAGATTACAGATCCGGCCCCAATGATCCAGGCTGGATTTGAAACAGGCTTCTATCACTTCCATTTCTGAGGTAAGGATATCTTCATGGGAGCGAAAGGCAGCTAATAATTGCTGATAATATTCCTGATACTCCGGCGACATAATTCGTAGAAAAGGTTTACATAAATAGTCTGTCCTTCAGACGAAAACGCTACCGCGTTTTCAGGTTCCGAAGAAAAACAGCAGGGCCTTGTAGAAACAAACCCCGGAGGACTCAACGGTCACATGAGAAAACACTACACTTTATATAACTAAAAACAAACGAGATAATCATGTATGTCTGGCCTTCGGCCGACGAGCCAAAGGCTCGTCCTGGTCAAATTTTATTAATTGTCATCTCGACAGTAAAACTAGACGTTTCCGCCGCAGCTTTTCGAAAAACTACATGAACCTCCTTAATGTCTACACCAAGTGTAGTATTTTAACCACCAACGGGCGGAATTTTAGCAACATTTTAGCGAACGAGTGGTAGTTTCGGGGCTTTTTGGGGCCGGGTGACGCCCCCAGAGGGAAATAAATACGGGAGAATAGTGAAAATCTGTCAATTGTTGGCTAAATTGCGGACGTAGGGACAACATAATATCTGTCCTGGCCGGACTATCCGCCAGGAGCGGATAAAAGAAAAGGCCCACTGTAGAAACAGTCGACCTCTAACGATTGCTTGCCATATGAAAAAAGGTAGTAATATCTTTTTTTTGAATGAGCCTCTAACTATTGCCTGTTAACGATTGCTGCCATTTTTCATCTCATTCACAGTGTAAAGGTACTATGCAAAGGCTCGCCGTTTTAATCAAAATATGGTCGAGTTAATCATGTCAAAATGATCGTTTTAGCAGCGAAACCCTTTACTGGATTGAGTTTTAGGATAATTCCATCATTATGGCCAACAGGTTTTCAGATACGTTATTCCAACTTATACATTCGCTCGAAAAGTCAGAAAAAAGGCATTTTAAATTATACATCAAGCGGAGTTCCACGAAGGAGGATCTCAAGATCGTGCAATTGTTCGATGCGCTGGATAAATTGAGCGATTATGACGAGAAGAGTTTGCTCAAGAAATTGCCGGGCACCGAGAAGCCGCAGCTTTCCAATTTAAAGACCCATCTCTACAAGCAGATCCTGGCCAGTCTCCGGCTGTTGAAGAGTTCGGACAGTATCGATCTGCAGTTGAACGAAACATTCGACTATGCCCATATCCTTTACAAGAAGGGGCTTTTTCAGCAGAGTCTGCGCTTGCTGGATCGCGCCAAAGAGACGGCAAGGGCCAACCAGAAGTTCAATTTCCTGGTACAGGTCCTGGCGCTGGAGAAGCGGATCGAGACGCTGCATATTACGCACAGCATGCAGATGCGGGCCGAGCAGTTGTCGGCGGAATCCAGACAGGTCATCGACCGGATCGACATGGTGGCGCGGCTTTCCAACCTGGCCTTGCTGGTCTATAGCTGGTATATTCAGAACGGGCATGCCCGCAACGAAAAAGACGAGGCGCGGATCAAGGAATACCTGCAGGAGCAGCTTCCACCCGATGCCTGGGAGCAAACGGGGTTTTATGAGCGGTTGTATCTCTATCAGAGCTACAACTGGTATGCCTTTATCCGGCAGGATTTCCTGATGTATTACCGGTATTCGCAGAAATGGCTGGATCTCTTCGAGGAGCAGCCGTTGATGGTGCGGGTGGAAACGGGCCACTATATCAAGGCACTGCACAACCTGCTGAATGCGCATTTCGATTTGCGCAACTATGACAAATTCGAGGAGGTTTTGAGACAGTTTGAAGAATTCTCTCAGTCCGATCGAGTACGGGAGAACGACAATTTCCGCATTCAAAGCTTTCTCTATATTACCACGGCCAAGATCAACCAGGTCTTTATGGTGGGCAATTTCAAGGAAGGGTTGAAGATGGTGCCCGAGATCGAGCAGAAACTGGTCGAATACGAGCTTTTCATCGACCGGCACCGCATCCTGGTCCTGAACTATAAGATCGCCTCGATGTATTTCGGCAGCGGGGACTACGATACCTGTATCGACTATCTGCAGCGCATCATCAATGACCAGGGTGATCTGCGTAACGATCTGCAGTGCTATGCACGGGTCCTGCATTTGATGGCGCACTATGAGCTGAAAAATTTCGAGCTGATGGAGTCGCTGACCAAATCGGTATACCGGTTCATGGCGCGGCGGGAGCGGCTGACGCGTGTCGAGGAGGAGATGTTCCGGTTCCTGCGGACCTCGTTCCAGACCTCGCGTTCGGAGTTGAGGGCCCAGTTCGAGATCTTCCTCGGCAAGATCAAGCTTTTTGAAAAGAACCGCTATGAGGCCCGGGCCTTCGCCTACCTCGACCTCGTATCGTGGGTCGAGAGCAAGGTGTATCAACGGCCGATGAGCGAGATCATCGCGGAAAAATACCGCAGCAGCAAGCGGGGCGGTCTGAAGAGAACCGAGATCAGAGTGGCGGTGCGCTGAGAGGCCGGAGGGCCGGTCAGAGTGCCGGCGCAGGAAGTCGGAAAATATCTTTTAGGGCGCGCCGCGCGGCATAATAGCCGCACATGCCATGTACTCCCCCGCCCGGGGGGGTAGAGGCGGAACAGAGATAGATGCCTTTGGTCGATGTCCGGTAGGGCGAGCGGCGCAGGGCGGGCCGGGTAAACAGTTGCCGGATATCCAGGTCGCCGCCGTTGATATCTCCACCGATATAGTTGGGATTGTAAGCCTCCATCCGGGCGGTGTCCATCACGTGGCGGGCGAGGATGCGTTCGCGAAATCCGGGTGCGAATCGTTCCACCTCCTTTTCTATGATCATGGTCATGTCTCTCAGCGAGCCGTTGGGGACATGGCAATAGGCCCAGCCGGTGTGTTTTCCCTGCGGGGCGCGACTGCTGTCGAACAGGCTCTGCTGGGCCAGCAGGACGAAGGGTTTTTCCGCAGGTGTGCCGTGTAAGACCCGGGCTTCGCTTGCCGCGATGGCTTCAAATGTCCCGCCGAGGTGTACGGTACCGGCCGACCGGCAGGCTGCCGCTTGGAAGGGGATGGGTTCCGCAAGCGCCCAGTCCAGTTTGAATACCCCCATGCCATAGCGATACTTTTCCAGTTGCCACTGGTAGAGCCGGGACCAGCGGTGGCCGCCGAGCTGGAGCAGCTGGCGGGGGGAGAGATCGAGTAGCAGGGCTTTCGACGCGGGCAGTTGGTCCAGGCT
>JAICXX010000060.1 GCA_025934485.1 Chitinophagaceae bacterium | reverse complement strand
GATGCGCATCAGACCGTGCTGTGTGCGATGAATACGGGGAATGAGCCGGTGACGGTCGACTTTGCTCGTTTCCGGGAACGCACGGCTGGTTTTACGATTGGTGCGAATGTGCTCACCGGCGAGCGTATCCCGCTGGATCGGCCGGCGACCTTGCCGGGACGGACGATGTGGGTACTGGAGTTGGCACACTAACGGTCCGGCGGGGAGCTACGCCGGCTAGAGCATGATATCCTGCATGTATTGACGGCCTTCTTTTCCCCAGTCCTTCATGCGGGGCTGGACGGTTTGCCGCAGCGCGGCATTGTCCGTCTTTTTTCCCTTGACCGGCGGCTCCAGCTGGCTTTCGGTTATTGGCGTGGCCTCCACTTTAGTAGCGAACCAGGAGATGTGTTGGTGCGGAAGCGATACGCCGAGGATCATGCCGGGCAGACCGGTAAACGACTCGGGGCCGCCGTTGGTAAGGATCTCATCGGTGTAAAAGGCGACGACATAGATCGAATCCATGATGATGGCGTTGGCCCGGCGGCAGATGAAGCCGGCGATGTTGCGGGTCTCGTCGGTAATCTTCCATTTGATCTGGCGCAGGCTATCCCGGATCAGGAATTTCGTTTCGAAGACGTCTTTCTGGCTGATGGTTTCGGCTTTGTCCAGATCCGTGTAGACGACATTGTCCTGGGCGGGTGCCTGAAAGAAGGTGAATAGCTCCCTGTCCTCGCTTTCCCGTCCGGGCTGGTACAGGCTTCTATCTCCGCCAAAGACCAGGTCGAAGTAGGAGGTCTTGAAGTGGTTGGACAGCTTTTTCCGGAACTCGGCCCACTGGTCATCCTGGTTGTCCATCCGGGCAAAGACATTGACGCGGCGCTCGTATTCGATCTTGCCGTGACTGAGGAAGATCGTATTTTGCGCTTGGACCGGCCCGGTAAGGAGCAGGACGGCGACGAACAGGATGGACAGCTTGTACATGTCTAATTATTTTTTTGCGCGGGCGTTCCCGCTTTATTAAAATTCCAGACGACCGATAGCATGCCGAAACGCCGGATGGTGCTATAGGTATTCTGCGAAATAAAGTTACTGTTCACGGTACGGTTGAATCCGATGTTTTGGTTGAGCAGGTCGTTGACGGCGACTTTCACCAGCAGGTTATCGTGTTTCAGGAATTTCTTCCCGAACCAGACGTCTATCTTTACGACATTGTTGTTGTTGTCGAACACGGAGGTCTTTTGCCGGAGACTGATCTCCGCATCGGCATGCAGCTGAAATTTCAAGGGCAAGTAGAGATTCCCATTCGGTGAGAAGGTATAGGTCCAGTAATGCGTGGTGACGCCGGAATTGATGGACGACCGGCTGGTGGTATAGGCGAAGCCGACGTCCATGTTGAAATCGAATTTCTTTTCCTTGGAGGTCCAGAATCCCGGGCCGAAGCCATAGGTGCCGCTGGTGGTAGTATTGGGGATGCCGTTCACGATGTTGACGGAGTTGCTGCCGTTGGCGGTGACCCCGAACCAGGGGTGGAGGTTCAGCTTTTTCCAGAACCAGGAGTAATTGCCGGAGCCGTTATAATTGTAGGTGCCGTTGACGTTCACATACTGATTGGTGCGTTTGCCGGCAGCGTCCAGCGTGGAGCTGGTGCTGATAAAATTGGGTGTGAAGGAGGCGGACATTTCCGCATACATCCCGCTTTGGGTGAGCACCTTCCAGTCATTATAGAAAAGGCGGAGGTTATTCTCGAATTGCGGTTTGAGCGCGGGATTGCCGATGTATACATTCAACGGGTCTTCGTTGGTGAGGATAGGTTGGATCTGGGTGACGGAGGGCTGGGTCGTAACACCCTGGTAGGAGATGCTAAGGCGCGACATGGAAGAAAACGCATAGCTGATCGCAGCGGTGGGATACCAGTTTACGAATTTACGGGTAGTCGAGGTATCCGCCACCAGGTCGCGCTGACGGAAATTGGCGAAGCCCAGATCGGCGCCGGCGGAGAGGCGCAGCTTCTTTTTGATCAGCGTATAGGCCAGTCCGCCCCTATGCATAAAAACATTGTACTGGTAATCGTTGCTATAGAGCGAATCCAGTGCGGTATATTTTCCGTTCGACTGGTTGAACGAATTCCGGTCGCTATGGCTGTTATTCACCACGACGCCGTAATTGCCTACGAGGAAGGAGGTCCTGGAAAGCGGCTCGGTGTAGGTAGCCTTGGTGTCCAGCAGGGTCGTAGTCGTATGAAAATCCTTGTACTGGTCGATGAGGGAATCGGAGCTCATGATCCCGCCCTGGTAGAAACGGGTGTCGGAATTGAGATAGCCGGAAGAGGCGTCGTCGGTATAGTTCTCGCGGACGTTGAGCGAGATCGTCCGCCCGGGCCGTCCCAGCTTTTTGCGCCAGAGGAAATTGCTGTTGACGACCCGTTTGTCGCCGGTGGTCGAGGTGGTGCGGTTGCTGCTATTGACCAGGCTGCTGTCCGCGGCGAGATAGTCGGAGGTGAACTGGTTGAAGGTGGTCTTGTGATCGGTGCCGCCGTCGGCCATGATCTTGATCGAAGAGGTCGTATCGAACTTGAGCTCGTAGTTGCCGTCGATGGTATGGCGGATGATGCGGTTGTTAAAGGTCTGCTGCTGATTGTTGAAATAAAAGGTATCGGGGAGGATATTTTCCGTATTGGTGGTGTTGCTGCCTTTGACGGCAAGGTCCATGTACTTGTAATTGCCGTTGACCGACTGCATGTCATCGTCCCATTTGTTGTTGAAATGCGCGCCGCCGGTTTTGACGGCTGGGTAGCCCTGGCCTCCGTACTGGCCGGACCAGGTGTCGAGGTCGTCGTTGCTACCGGTCCAGGACATGCTCCCGGTGGTTTCATCGACATCGATGTTGCCGGCGATGCTCTGGCCATAATTATCGCGTTCGGACCAGTTGAGCCCCGTTTTGCCGGTGTTGCTGATGATGCCGTAGGCCGCCAGTTTTTCCTTGTTCTGGAAATAGTTGGCCATCAGTTGTTCGTCATAATAGCCGTCTGTGCCGGCACTGGCTGTGACCCTGCCGAAATAGCCGTTCTTTTTCCCGTTCTTGAGTTTCAGGTTAATGGTCTTTTCCCGCTGCCCGTCGTCGATACCGGTGAAGGTCGCCTGATCGCTTTTTTTGTCGTAGACCTGGACCTTATCGATCATGTCCGCGCGCAGGTTCTGTGTCACGAGGGTAGGGTCGTCGCCAAAGAATTCTTCGCCGTCGACGAGGATCTTTTTGACCGTTTCGCCCTGGGCGGTGATCTTGCCGTTGCGGTCGACCTGGATGCCGGGTAGTTTTTTGAGAAGGTCTTCCACCGAGGCGCCGGCTTCGGTCCGGAAGCTGTCGGCGGTGAATTCGGTGGTGTCCCCTTTGATCCGGACGGCCCTGTTACCCTGGACCACTACGGCCTCGAGCAATTTACTTTTGAGCACCATGGGAATGGCGGGCAGCAGCACACCAGCCGTGTCTTTGGCGTCGACCTCATCGACATAATCGGCATAGGAGGGATAAGTCACCAGCAGCAGGTAATGTCCCGTAGGAATCTTTTTCAACAGGAAGGCGCCGGAGGCATCGGTGCGGGTGTGAGCGATCAAAATGGAATCGGCGGGCCGTAATAGGAGGATGGAAGCGTTGGCCATGGATCTTTTTTCCATGGTATCGGCGACGGAGCCGGAGATGTGCGAATATTGTGCCAGGGCCGGCACGGAGAGAAGGAGCAAGCAAGATAAGAGGACAGTGAGTTTAGGCATAAAAGGTCATAGGCTTTAAGGCGCCGCAAGGCAGCTTGTCCGCAAGGACAGACATTAGTGTTTTGGGACCGATGCGCTATTTTTCCGCGCAGCGCATCGGTCCCACATTAGCAGCGTTGAAATTAATTTCAAAAAGAGGCATTTACAAATAGGGAAGGCTTAAATTTACGTTAAAGACACGCCCCATGGAAAATTCCATAAAGACCCCATACGAGCAGATACATTTTGTCGATGCCAGCAAACCAGTGTGGAATTATTCGCTTTTCACGGATGAGGATATCCGAAATTTCCAGGCAGGCACGCACTACCGGTGTTATGAGCTCTTTGGCTCACACAAGGTTACGTTGCTGGGGAGGACCGGTTATTATTTCGCGGTATGGGCGCCCAACGCTACGGCGGTTTCTGTGATCGGCAATTTCAACGACTGGCAGCCGGAGCGGCATCCGCTGTTCGTACGGCTCGAGCGCTCCGGTATCTGGGAAGGGTTCATCCCGGACATCCCCACGGGAGAGTCTTATAAGTATCATATCAAAAGCGTGAACGGCGCGGAGCTCGACAAGGGCGATCCTTATTGTTATTTCTGGGAGATGCGGCCCAAGACGGCGTCGATCACCTGGGAGCTGGATTATCCCTGGACGGATGGCGATTGGATGGCGACCCGGAAATCGCATAACTCTCTCGATGCGCCGTGGAGTATCTATGAAGTACATCTGGCCAGCTGGATGCGTCCCGATCCCAACGACGAGGAGCGGTACAATACCTACGATCAAATCCGCGAGCTGCTGGTGCCTTATGTCAAAGAGATGGGATTCACGCATGTCGAACTCATGCCCGTGATGGAGCATCCGTTCGATGGCAGCTGGGGGTACCAGGGTACGGGTTATTATGCGGCCACTTCGAGATTTGGTGACCCGCAGGGGTTCATGGCGCTCGTGGAGGCCTTCCACCGGGAGGGCATCGGGGTGATACTGGACTGGGTGCCGAGTCATTTTCCTTATGATTATCATGGCTTGTATCTTTTCGACGGTGCCAACACCTACGAATATGCGGACATGCGCAAGGGATTCCATCCGGACTGGAACAGCTATATCTTTAATTATAGCAGGGGCGAAGTGAAGTCGTTCCTGATCAGCAATGCCCGGTTCTGGCTGGACAAATTCCACACGGACGGATTGCGGGTCGACGCGGTGAGCTCGATGCTGAAGCTCAACTACTCCCGGCAGCAGGGGGGCTGGGAGCCGAACGAATATGGCGGAGATGGCAACCTGGAGGCGATCGCCTTCATAAAGGACCTCAATGCGACGGTATTCCGCGATTTCCCCGATGTGCAGACCATTGCCGAAGAGGCGACCGACTGGCCGGGCGTCAGCAGGCCGACCTTCGCCGGCGGACTTGGTTTCGGCATGAAATGGATGATGGGCTGGATGCACGATACGCTGGACTTTTTCAAACTCAACCCGGTATTCCGGCAGCATCACCAGGATAAGTTCACCTTCAGCATGATGTATTATTATGACGAGAACTTTGTACTGCCCCTGAGTCATGACGAGGTCGTGCATGGAAAATCGCCGATGATCTATAAGATGCCGGGTGATGACTGGCAGAAGTTCGCTAATCTTCGGCTGATGTATACCTATATGCTCACGCATCCCGGCGGGAAGCTGCTGTTCATGGGCGATGAGTTCGGTTCCACCACCGAATGGAATTACAAGACGGAGCTGCCCTGGTATCTGTTGCAATTCGATGCGCACCGGATGCTGAAGGATTCTGTGCGTGATCTGAATCGCCTGCTGCGGAGCGAGCCCGCCTTATACGAGAACCAGTTCAACATGCACGGGTTCGAGTGGGTAGACCTGCGGCATCGCGAAGAGAGCGTCGTCGTCTACCGGCGCAAAGGGAAGGACCCCGCCGGCGATCTGCTGATCATCCTCAATTTCACACCGGTGGTACGACGGGACTGGAAGGTGTATACGCGGGGAAAGGCGGCCTGGACCGAGCTTTTTAACAGCGATGACCGGAAATACTGGGGGACAGGGGATACCAACAATCCCGCCGTTCCGGTGCGGCCCACGGGTGACGAGGGCTGGTATGAGCTCACGGTGCATCTGCCGCCGTTGGGGGCGGTGGTGCTGAGGTGATCACATCCTTTCGGGGACTTTTATTCCCATTACATGGAGGGCGTTGCGGAGCACCGTTGCCGTCATCCGGCAGAGTTGCAGCCGGAGGATCTTTTTGTCCGGTGTCTCGGCACCCGAAACGCTGTGTTCTGCGTAGAAGGAATTGAAGGTCTTGGCCAGTTCGAAGGCAAAGGCGG
The DNA here is from genome assembly GCA_025934485.1 of Chitinophagaceae bacterium. GTDB lineage: Bacteria > Bacteroidota > Bacteroidia > Chitinophagales > Chitinophagaceae > Puia. Next base: position 25,046 of record JAICXX010000060.1, on the reverse strand, counting down.
CCACTACGCTCGGGCTCATTTCCGTGCAAGCCTGGCTGAGCACCGCAGGAAATTTCTCCAATGTCTTGGTCAGCATCTTTTCGAGCGGCAGGAAACCTCCGGTGACTGTGCCTTTTAGGGCGTCGCCTTCCTTCCGCAGGATACTGCGGATGCGCGCATAGGCATATTGTATAAAGGTGGCCGTATAGCCGTGCAGGTCGATGGACTCTTCCGGGTTGAAGAGCATTTTCTTTTTGGGGTCCACGCGGAGCAGGAAGAATTTCAACCCACCCTGGCCGATGGTTTCATAGAGCTCTTCCAGCTCTGTGAGCGAAAAACCTTCGGTCTTGCCCTGTTCCCTGGTCTTGCGCTCGGCCTCGTCAAACATTTCATCGAGGATATTGTCAGCATCGACGACGGTCCCTTCGCGCGCTTTCATCCGGCCGGAAGGCAACTCGACCATGCCATAGCTCAAATGGAAAATATCGCCGGCTGCCGGCAGGCCCAGCTTTTGGGCGATCAGCTTGAGCACCTTGAAATGATAGTTCTGTTCGTCGCCGACGACGTAGATGCTTTCGTCGCAATGGAACTCTTCATACTTACGTACCGCCAGGCCGATGTCCTGGGTGATATAGACCGCCGTTCCGTCACGGCGTTGCACGATCTTTCGGTCGAGACCATCGGCGGTGAGATCGATCCAGACGCTGCCATCGGCCTCCTGTTCGAAAACGCCTTTTTCCAGTCCCTGTTCTACGAGGGACTTGCCGAGCAAATAGGTATCGCTCTCATAGTACGTCTTGTCGAAATCGCTGCCGATCCTTTTGTAGGTGGCATCGAACCCGGTGTAGACCCAGCTGTTCATCATCTTCCAGAGGGCGATCACGTCGGGCTTACCGGCTTCCCAATCGACCAGCATCTGTTGTGCGGCCTTCATGATGGGCGCTTCTTTTTCGGCCGTTTCGGGCGCCATGCCGCCGGCGACGAGCTCCGCGATTTGTTTTTTATGCTCGGTGCTAAAACGTACATAATAATCACCTACGAGGTGGTCGCCTTTGATGCCGGTGCTTGCGGGCGTGGCGCCATCGGCAAAGAGCTGCCAGGCGATCATGCTTTTGCAGATGTGGATGCCGCGGTCGTTCGCTATACAGGTCTTGACGATATCGTAGCCGTTCGCCTTGAAGATCTCCGCGATGCTCCAGCCCAGGAAATTGTTACGCAGGTGACCGAGGTGCAGGGGTTTATTGGTATTCGGTGAAGAATATTCGATCATCACCTTTTTGTCGATCCGCGGTTTATGGCCAAAACCTGGATTGTCGTGTTCGCGATGCAGGAATTCCAGCCAGTAGCTATCCGCGATCGTGAGATTCAGAAAGCCCTTGATCACGTTATAGGCGGAGAAGAGGGCAGGGTTCGTCGCCAGCAGTTTTTGCCCCAGCTCGTTCCCGAGGGCTTCGGGACTTTTTTTGAGCGGCTTGACAAAGGAGAACAACACCACCGTATAGTCGCCTTCGAATGCAGGTTCGGTTTCTTTGACGAGGACCACCCCCTCTTTAAAGTCGTATTCGTCGATGAGTATCCGGGCGACTGCCTTCTTTATCTGACTGCTAATTTCTCCCATTTTCAACATATTGGCTGCAAAAGTAATGCAAGTTGGGCATCTCCTGCATATCGTCCGCACTTATTTGGAAGCACCGGTTTTTGTAGGTATCTTTGCTAACTTAATTGCCAGAGAAGCGAACGCGATGGAGCAACTGAAAAACAACATCACGACATTTATCGATTTCTTTTATCCGCCCTTCAACCGGATCATGCCTTTGCAGACCTTTCGGTATGCGGCATGCGGTGGCACGAGCACCATGGTCGACATCCTGATGTACTGGTTCAGCTTCAATTATATCCTGCACAAGAACAATGTCCATCTCGGTTTTGTTACTATTTCGGCTTACGTTGCTGCGGTATTCATGGCCTTTTGCATCAGCTTTCCCACCGGTTTTTTTCTGAACCGGAATATCGCCTTTCCCGGGAGCACGCTGCACGGCCGGGTCCAGCTGTTCCGCTACTTTATGCTGGTGCTGATCTGTATCGTTCTCAACGTCGTATTCATCAAACTGTTCGTAGAACAGTTCCATATCTATCCCACTATCGCCAAGGTCTTGACGACCATTATCGTAGTCGCCTTCAGCTATGTGACGCAGAAAAACTTCACCTTTAAGATCGAGCAGGAAAAAGGCCAGATGGACTAGGAATAGTCCATTAAAATCAGACGAACAAATTTTAATTCTGCGCTCGCGATCGGTATCTCGACATGCTGGCATACTTTTGGCCGCACTCGGAACAAATTCAGTAAATTTGAAGATTACTTTTACACACACTGCACACTCTTCACAAATGAAAAGCCTATGGTATCAGTCATCATCCCCGCTTTAAACGAAGAAAAGACGATCCGGCAGGTAATTCGTCAGGCCAAGCGAAACGAGATGGTGACAGAGATCATAGTGGTGGACGATATGTCTACCGACGACACGATCGCCGAAGCCCGGAAGGAAGACGTGAGGGTGATCACGAGCACGCATGTCGGCAAAGGCGATGCGATGCGCGAAGGGATGATGATGGCGAAGAACGATATCCTGGTCTTTCTCGAAGCCGATCTACCCAGTTATGAAGAGGACATCGTCGCCAAGCTAACGGCGCCACTCATCAGCGGCGAGGCCGATTTCGTAAAATCTTATTTCGAACGACAGAGCGGCAGGATGGCGGAGATCCTGGCCAAGCCATTGCTGGATACCTTCTTCCCGCATCTGCTGAAATTCAAACAACCGCTCAGCGGGATGATCGCTGGGAGGAAATCCATTTTTCAAAAAGTAGAATTCGATAACGACTATGGCGTCGACATCGGGTTGCTCATCGACATGCACCATCTCCAGGCCCGGATCGCCGAAGTCTGCATTGGCGAGGTCGAGGTCGACCGTCATCCTTTGCATGTGCTCAGCAGGATGGCCAAGCAGGTCGCGGGCGCCATCTTCAAACGGGTGAATATCTTCGACAGCAGCCGGCGCCAGGAGGAGGATGCGCCGCCGCCAATGCGTGAGCAAGTCGAGTTTGCGCTCAAGGAGATGGAGCGTTCGCCGCGGAAGATGATCGTCTTCGATATGGACAATACGCTCCTTCAGGGTAGCTTTATCCAGAAGGCGGCCGAACAGTTTGGCTTTACCCGGGAGCTGCAGGACATCCTGAGCCAGCAGAAAAGCAATTATATCAAAACGCAGAAGATCGCCCGGCTGCTGGAAGGCCGGACGTTTGCCGAGCTGATCCATGTCGTGGAATCTATTCCCCTGATCGGGGATGCCGTTTTGGTCATCCGGGAACTGCAGGTCCGGGGGTATGTATGTGGCATCATCAGTGACAGCTATCATGCCATTGCCAACCATGTCAAGAACCTCCTGGGACTTGACTTCACCCTTGGCAATGAGCTGGAGTTCCGCAAAAGTGTGGCTACCGGAGAGGTCAGGATCCCTTCGCAGCTCCTGAAAGACCGCTTCAGCCAGTGCGACCACGACCATTGCAAGTCCAATATGTTCCAGTACATCCTCCACCGTTTTGGCATCAGTCTGGCAGATTCCGTGGCAGTGGGCGACGGCGAAAACGATATTTGTATGGTCAAAATGGCGGGAACGGGCATTTCCTTCAATTCCGTGACTCCGGGGGTTGATGCCGTGGCGGATTATGTATTTAGGGGGGATTCATTGAAGCCGGTGCTCGAAGTAGTGAGATAGGCTAATGATGGCCCTTCGGATAGCCGAGCGAAGCGAAGGCTACGGCCGAGACGAGCAAGGGACGCCGCCCGGTGAAGGTCTGGCTTCCAGCCGTCTTTTAGGGGGGATTCGCTAAAACCTGTATTGGAAGTAGTCCGATAGACTCCTTTTGGGGCCGCCTTCGCCGATACTTGGCCTTCGGCTGGCCGTTCCGGCCCCTGGGCCCCTGGCAGCTGCCCGGCTGTCAGCGTGTGGCTTGGGCCGTATAAAGCGTTAATGACGGTTATTCGGACGGCCGTCCTCCGTCCGGCCATGTTGGCAGTTTGGCCTGCCGTGGCATAATGATTGACAATACATCCCCGAAATACTTGTAAAACCTTTAAAATCATATAAACTATATGGGAAAAATTATAGGAATTGACCTCGGCACAACGAACAGCTGTGTAGCTGTCATGGAGGGAAATGAGCCCGTAGTGATCGCTAACGATGAAGGACGTCGTACGACCCCTTCGATCGTGGGTTTCCTGAAGAATGGAGAAAGAAAGGTAGGGGATCCCGCCAAGCGTCAGGCCATTACCAACCCTGTGAACACCATTATGTCAGTGAAGCGTTTTATGGGACGCCGTTATGACGAAGTGACCAATGAGATCACGCATTGGAGCTACAAGGTGGTCAAAGGAGATAACAATTCGGTGCGGATCGATATCGACGGCCGTTTATATACGCCCCAGGAGATCTCGGCAATGATCCTTCAGAAGATGAAGAAAACGGCCGAAGACTATCTGGGTCAGGAAGTCACAGAAGCGGTCATCACCGTTCCCGCTTATTTTAATGACGCACAGCGTCAGGCTACCAAGGAAGCCGGTGAGATCGCCGGGCTTACGGTACGCCGTATCGTCAATGAACCCACGGCAGCCGCTCTGGCCTACGGTCTGGACAAGGCCGGTAAGGACGAGAAGATCGCCGTGTTCGACCTTGGCGGCGGTACCTTCGATATTTCCGTTCTCGAACTAGGGGACGGCGTATTCGAAGTGAAGTCGACCAACGGCGATACGCACCTCGGTGGTGACGATTTCGACAAGGTCATCATGGACTGGCTGGCCGACGAATTCAAGAAGGATGAGAATGTAGATCTCCGCAAGGACCCGATGGCCCTGCAGCGGCTGAAAGAAGCTGCCGAAAAGGCCAAGATCGAGCTGTCCAGCTCGAGTGAAACGGAGATCAACCTGCCCTATATCACGGCTATCGACGGTGTACCCAAGCACCTGGTCAAGAAACTGACCCGCGCCAAGTTCGAGCAGCTTGCCGACTCGCTATTCGAAAGATGTCTCAAGCCCTGCGAACAGGCATTGAAGGACGCCGGTATCTCGGCCGCCAATATCGACGAAGTGATCCTGGTAGGTGGTAGTACCCGTATCCCCAAGGTACAGGAGCTGGTTGAAAAGTTCTTTGGCAAAAAGCCCAATAAGAGTGTCAACCCTGACGAGGTCGTCGCCATCGGCGCCGGCATCCAGGGTGCGGTGCTCACCGGTGAAGTAAAGGATGTGCTGCTGCTCGACGTTACACCATTGTCCCTGGGTATCGAAACCATGGGCGGTGTGATGACCCGGCTGATCGACGCCAATACGACGATCCCGACGAAGAAATCGGAGACCTTCTCTACCGCCAGCGATAACCAGCCCGGTGTACAGATCCATGTATTGCAAGGCGAGCGGCCCATGGCCAGCCAGAACAAGAGCCTGGGTACCTTTAACCTGGATAATATCCCCCCCGCTCCGCGCGGCGTACCGCAGATCGAAGTCATCTTCGACATCGATGCCAATGGTATCCTGCATGTAACGGCAAAGGACAAGGGAACGGGTAAGGAACAAAAGATACGGATCGAAGCCGGTAGTGGTATCAGCAAGGAAGAAGTCGAAAAGATGAAGGCGGAAGCAAGGGCCAACGAAGCAAGCGACAAGACTGCACGCGAAAAGGTCGACAAAGTCAACCAGGCCGACAGCCTGATCTTCCAGACGGAAAAGCAGCTGAAGGAATTTGGCGACAAGCTGCCCGGCGATAAGAAAGCGCCGATCGAATCAGCCCTGAACAAGCTGAAGGACGCACACAAGTCACAGGATGTCGCTGCGATCGATGCAGCGGTTGCCGAGATGAACAATGCCTGGACCGCGGCTTCGGAAGAGATGTACAAGGCCACGCAACAGGCCGGCGGACAACCCGGTGGCGGTGCTAACCAGGGTCAGCAAACGAATACGGGCGGTGAGAATGTCACCGATGCCGAGTTCGAGGAAGTGAAGTAAAACATTGAAGTATAAGCAATTCTAAGGGGCCCGGAAAAAGGGCCCCTTTTTTCTTGCCTATATCAAAATAAATCGTACTTTTGCATCCGAATTGAACAACCAGCATACGCATCTAGCGAGTTTGCCATCTCCAAGAGTAGTCCAAGGACCGGCCGAAGGCCAAAAATTCTATTCAAATACACTTCTTTCAACGATTCTTTAAGTGTCTCACAAAGGACCGAAGGTCCGGCCGAAGGCCAATCTTCAACCTTTCTCCGCGGTTGTTCTGATAATTTTTAGAAATAGTAAAACAAATAAATCATGAAAAGTGATGTAGTACACTCGCGTGTACAAATGGAACCAGCTATCCTCGAGAGGTTAGTAACTGAAGTAAAAGAGACTGTGGCGACTGAGGTCGCATTGCCTGGCGCTCGCGCTCCCAAGAGCTCATTCAGCGCCTTGAATTTGTGGGCCATCCGGCGGAATCGCCGTTACTCGGCATCTGGCCGTAAGCAGCCCCGCATCGTCACCGGTTTTGGTTATTGATAAGGATAGATTATGTAGCAAAACCCCGCAAACGCGGGGTTTTTTATTTTATGTCGGCCCTTCGGGCAGCAGGCCTTCGGCCTGCTCTGGCGGGGTTTTTTATTTGGCGTGAGCCGGGATAACGGGGTGGGGCAGCCGATCAAATGATCTGCATCTTCTGCATGAGGAAGGAGGCGTTGCGGTTGCGGGCGATACCGCGCTGAAGCCGGTAATCGAAATGCAGTTCGCCGGCTTCAATGACACTTTCGAAGCAATAGTTGCTGATCTTGCCGGGCAGCTGCTGTTCCATCTCTCCGAGCGAGAGGTCATGGGTGGCGAATAACGAGAGACAGCGATAGCCCAGCAATTTGCGGATGAATTGTTCGGAGCCGAAGGTCTTGTCTTCGGAATTCGTGCCGCGAAGGATCTCATCGATGAGAACCAGCGCCGGGGCGCCGGTTTGCAACTGCACAACGATCTTCTGCAATTTTTTCAGCTCGGCCATGAAATACGAGGTCTGTTCCTGCAGCGAATCGCTGATGCGAAGCGAGGTCAGCAGTTGCAGGGGGGTAAACCGGAACGACGTGGCGCAAACGGGCAGACCGCACTGGGCCATCAGCAGGCCCGTGCCGAGGGTCCGCAGGAAAGTGGTCTTACCCGACATATTGGAGCCGGTGACGAGGATCAGCTTTTCTTCGCGGCCGATGGTGAGGTCGTTGGCGATACGGCGCGACGCGGGAATCAGCGGATGGCCAAGCCCGGTAGCTTCGACGAGCAGAAGGGCCGCCTCTGGGGACGAGCCGGATGTTGCGGGAGCCGAGCCGGTGGCTGCAGTGGATGGGTCAGCTGCAGCTGGCGCCGAGCCGGATGCTGCGGGAGCCGAGCCGGCTACAGGTTGCGGGTAGTGGTTCTCCGGGTGATTGAAGGCGTAGGTCGCCAGCGCATTCAACGCCTCGACACGGGCGACGGCGTCGATCCACAGGAGCAGACCGTTCCGGTTACGCGTCTTCCATTTCTCCACTGCTATCATGCAAAACAGATCGTAAAAAAAGAAATTGCCGAGGACAAGTGTCACCAGGAGATTCAGCCGTTGATCGAAGGCGGAGGTCAGCTTCGACAGCTTGCGGATGGCCGTATGCGCCTTGCCGGTGTGTCCCTGGAGTTCCTGCAAGACCGTGGACTGCCCGGTATCGATCTGGTTGAATACCGCGAGGATGCCGGCGTACTGATCGAGCACGGCATGTTTGTGCCCGATGAGCTTGTGCTGATCACCCAGATAGCGCGCATAAATGCCCCAGATGCCGCGCGAGACCGCCAGGCCCAGCAGCACAAGGGTGTAGGCACCTGTGGCAAAAAGCACATAGAACGCGTAAAGATTGAAGGCGGATAAAAGCCAGGCCGTGATCCGAACGGGAAGATTGCGAAGCAGCCGTGGCTCGGTCTCCAGCCATTCCCGAAGACCAGGTGTGTCGAGATCGGCATGGGGCTTCATCGCCTCACGGTCGGGCGCATCCTGTAAAAGCAGGCCGGTTGCCGTCAGGAGTTGCCGGTAATGCGTTTGAGGCGCCAGGGTGCGGATGGCATCCTGCTGCGCGAGGATGCGGGGAGCCTCCAGCAACGATTCACGAAGCCGGTCCGCCAGTACACCCGCCCCACGGATGGTCGTCGTCCGGTTGAGCAGATGAAAAAGGGAATGCCGGCCGAAGATATCGAGGTCTTCGAGATAATTGTCGTCGTCGAGAAAGCCGGAACCATCCGGAAAGCTATTGCCTTCCCCCTTTAAAATGCGCAGCTCGTTCTCACTGACGAACCGCAATCTTTCGAGAAGCCGGCGTTTGTCTTTCCAGCCGTAATGGACGTTGATGAAGAAGATGAAGAGACCCACCTGGACAAAGGCCAGTACGAGCAGGATAGGAGAGTAGTCCTGTAGGAGGTCATAGACGCACCAAACCAGGGATACAAAAACCAAAAGCCGCAGCAGCGACATCAGGTTGATCTTTTGCTGCAGTTTCCGGACCTCCGCCCTATGAGTGGCAGCGTTCTCCCGGTAGTAGGTGTCGTTTGCCTGGATCAAGGAATGGCCCGAATGGCTTAAGAATTGATCTACATGATATCCATCGCCTTAACAAAACCAGTGGTGACGAACGGCAGGATCAGGGTGAGGTATTCGAAATGCGTGGCGCAAGCCCAGATAAAAGCAGCGGTAGAGATGAAAAACATTACCCAATAACCGCCGGTATTCTTCTTTTTCTGTTCCATAAGAAAACTTTGTTGCGCGAAGTTAAAGGAATTACCTTATCGAACCAACATCAAAAAAATCAATAACTTCGAGCCGCCACACAACCGAAAATTCTACCGCCCGATAATTGCAAATAAAGATTTTAGCATACATTAGCAGCATGATGTAACAAATACACATTACGCTTGCTTTGCTTAAAGAAAAGACTATGAAGCTAGATTTCTACCTGCGTTTCTATACCCATCCGGGCCAGTCGATCTACTTAACAGGCAATCTGGCTGAACTGGGGGATGGCGATGTGACGGCGGCCCTTCCGATGGCGTATGTAAACGGAGAATTTTGGCATTTGAGCCTCACCGTAGGCGCCATGCCATCCGAGCCCATCCACTATCATTATATTCTCCGCTCCCCCGACGGCAGGCTTACCGAGGAATGGGGGGATGACAAGACCATCGAGACGCCGGCGAATGAGGTGGAAGAAATTTCGGTGATCGACACCTGGAACTTTGCGGGTGAATTCGAGAACGTCTTTTCGACGGCGCCTTTCCGCAATGTGCTGCTTCCCCATCATAAGGCGGGAAAAAAACAAAAGCTCAAAGGTGCGGTCACGCATGTCTTCCGGGTCAAGGCACCGCTCCTGCAGGAGGACGAGCTGGTGTGTCTCCTTGGCAACGCGCTGGCTTTGCACGATTGGCAGGAATCGGATCCGCTGTTGCTGGCGCCGGAAGACGACTGGTGGGCGATCTCGCTGTCGATTCCGCCGGAGTCCTTTCCGCTGGAATACAAATATGGCGTCTACAATAAAAAAGAAAAACGGCTGACGCGTTACGAGGCAGGCGCCAATCGCCAGCTGCCCGGCGATGCCCGGCCCCAAAAGGTCAGTATCCTCCACGATGGGTTCTTGCATCTGCCCAATACCGGTTTCAAAGCGGCAGGCGTCTCGATCCCGGTGTTCAGCCTACGGAGCAAGGATTCACTCGGGGTGGGGGAGTTCGCGGATCTGCCCCTGCTGATCGACTGGGCGGTCAAATGCGGTCTTCGACTCGTCCAGATCCTTCCGGTCAACGATACGACGGCCACGCATACCTGGGTCGATTCTTATCCCTATGCGGCCATAAGCGCCTTTGCCCTGCATCCGCTCTACCTGAACCTCGAGGCCTGCGCCGGCAAAAAATACGTGGACCTCATCAAGCCATTGCATAAAAAACAAAAGGAACTGAATGCCCTGCCCGAGGTGGACTACGAACAGGTGATCAAAATTAAATTACTGGTTGCAAAAGAGTTATACGAGTTACAGAAAGAAGAATTTGACAAAGATGAGGGTTTCCGGGCGTTTTTTGCCGCCAATCAAACCTGGCTTGTACCTTATGGCGCCTTCTGTTATCTGCGGGACAAACATGGCACCGCGGATTTCAGCAAATGGCCGATGCACAGCGAGTACGATGAAGCGGATATCCTGAAGCTCTCCGAGCCTGCGTCGCGGCATTACGATGCCATTGCCCTGCACTATTTCATCCAATACCATCTGCATCTGCAACTTCTGGATGCGGTGGAATATGCGCATAAACAGGGGGTCATCCTTAAAGGAGATATCCCCATCGGCATCGGACGGTACAGCTGTGACGCCTGGGTGGCGCCGAAGCTATATCACATGGATCTACAGGCCGGGGCCCCGCCCGACAATTTTGCCGTCAAGGGCCAGAATTGGGGCTTTCCGACCTATAACTGGGAGGAAATGCGAAAGGACGGCTATCGCTGGTGGCGGCGGCGTTTTGCCCAAATGAGCAATTATTTCGATGGTTTCCGGATCGACCATATCCTGGGCTTTTTCCGTATCTGGAGCATTCCGATGGACGTGGTGGAAGGCATCCTGGGGCATTTTGTTCCGGCGATACCCATCAACCGGACGGAGTTCCAGCAACGCAATATTTGGTTCGACTACCTGCGCTATACCAAACCCTTTATCAACGACGCCGTGTTGTGGGACATCTTCGGTCCGGACATGGAGGAGGTGAAAGGCAGGTATCTGCAGCCTGCGGGGAATGGGTTCTATGTTTTGCAGGAGCCTTACAACACGCAGGCGAAGATCGCGGCGTGGTTGGGCAGACAGGAGTCTTCCCCGTTGAACGACAAGCTCCGCATTGGGTTGTATGACCTGGTATCGAATGTCCTTTTGCTGGAGGTCGATGGATCGAACGGGCAGGAGTTCCATTTCAGGATCAGCATGGATACCACTACTTCCTTCAAGTATCTGGAATGGCATACCCAGCAGCAGCTAAAGGACCTTTATGTGAACTATTTCTATTACCGGCAGGACGATTTCTGGCAACGCGAGGCGATGAACAAGTTGCCGGCGCTCAAGCGCGCGACCAATATGCTGATCTTCGGCGAAGACCTGGGCATGGTGCCCCGCAGCGTGCCCGATGTCATGCGGCAGCTGGGGATCCTGAGCCTGGAGGTCCAGCGCATGCCCAAGAACCCTAAACGGGAGTTCTTTCATCCGGCCGACGCCCCCTATCTTTCCGTAGTCACGCCATCGACGCACGATATGAGCACGATCCGGGGCTGGTGGGAAGAGGACCGGAGCGTGACCCAGCGTTTTTTCAACCAGGAGTTGGGACAATGGGGCGAAGCACCGTCGTTCTGCGAACCCTGGATCAACAAGGCCATCGTATTGCAGCATCTGCACTCGCCCGCGCAATGGGCGATCTTCCAGCTACAGGATATCATGGGGATGAGCGAGGAGTTCCGGCGGGAGAACCCGCATGATGAGCGCATCAATGTCCCCGCCGAGCCGCATTATTACTGGCGTTACAGGATGCATCTGACGCTGGAAGAGCTGGGCAAGGAAAAGGCCTTTAACAGCGATTTCCGGGCGGAGGTAGAAGCGGCTGGCCGGCATGCGGGGAAGAAATAGGGGCCAGACCACCGCCACGATACGGCCCAGACCGGACCACGGGTAGACCTTCGTCGGAGCGTCGTCCCTCGCTCCTCCTCGGCCGTAACCATCGCTGCGCTCGGTTACCCGAAGGGCCATCATTAGCGGTTTGGGCCGGCGAGTACTTTGTACGAGACGAAGCCGGCCCAAACAACAAGCCGGCGCGCAATTATGCGACAGCCGGCTGTTGGGTAAAGGGAGTAAAGGGGTAAAAAAGGGGGTTAGGGGTCTTTGTTCGGGGGTTCTTGTTTCAGGCTATTACATTATCTTGACGAAAGGCTGAACATACTGGGAGTTGCCTTCTACGTTGGTTACTTTCAGGAAATAGTTACCGGCCTTGAGGCTGCTTACTGCAAGCGTCTGTACATTGTTACCGGCATTCAGCTGCTGCTCGGCGCTCAGAAGAACGACACCGGCCAGGTTGTACACCTGAACGATCACTTGCTGGTTAGCGGTAGCGGAAACGGTATAATTGATCGTGGCGGCAGCGGGGTTGGGGTAGACGATCATCTTGGGAGCGGCAGCGGTGGTCTGGTCTGCACTGTAATTATCCAGACTTACGATCTTGGAATAGCGAACTACATTGTCCATATCGACCATCCGCAGACGATAGTAGTTATTCCCACTCTGCATGTTGTTATCGCTAAAGGTATAGGTGGTCATGTTGTTGTTGTTCACCCCGGCGACCACACCGATGGAATCATATTCACCATTATCACCGGAACGTTCGATCACGATCCATTTCGAGTTGGTCTCGTTCTCCATGACCCAGGTAAGTAAGGCTACATTATTCATCACCTGACCGTCGAAGCTAAGGATAAGCGCGGGCGTAGTATTAATGCTGGTAGTAGAAGTGGTCTGGGCTGCGGCGCGGGTCAGACCGGCGAAGAGAAAAGCAACGGCTAAAGCGAGGTGAAGGATCAGGGTAGTTTTCGTAGTGGTCGATTTAGGCCGGCCATAAAGATTCGTCGTTTGACGGCCTGAAACTCGCTTCATAAGGATCGCATTGGTGCTCGTTTTCATACTGGTAAGGATTACGTGTTGTATCCAAAGTATATGGAAAAAGGTGCCAAAATCTAATCTCCTAATGACCAATCAATTGCGCGCGTGCCAGCTTCCAAAACGTTCCCAGGAAGGGAAAATCATTCCGGAAAATGCAAAAAAGAGCGTGGAAACCCTAACCGTAATGGTAAATTCCGAAACCGCGAATCAAGGCGGAAACCGCCGCAATTCCGGGCGGAAACCGCTACATTTGCCTCTCATGGTTTGTACATATTATTCTTATAATCTTCCTTTCCGGCATCCATTTACCATATCCCGGGGCACCAAGACCCACCAACCCACGCTGATCGTTGAACTGGAACACCAGGGGCTCCGCGGTTATGGAGAGGCGCCTGCCATTACTTATTATCATATTCCGGTAGACCAGATGATCGCCGATCTGGAGGCGAAACGGGCGATGATCGAAAAATTCGCGCTCACCGATCCGCAACGCTACTGGCATTACCTGCATCATTTGTTGCCCGATAATTCCTTTTTGGTTTGCGCCCTGGACATCGCCTGCTGGGATCTGTACGGTAAAACGGTCCGCAAACCGTTGTTTGAACTATGGGGGCTGGATGGCACCAAGGGCCCGGCGACGGATTTTACCATCGGCATCGATACCGTGGAGAAGATGGTGGCCAAGATGAAGGAGAAGCCCTGGCCGATCTATAAGATCAAACTCGGGGTCCCCGACGACCTCGCCATTATGGCGGCGCTGCGGCAGCATACGGATGCCGTTTTCCGGGTTGACGCCAATGCCGGCTGGACGGTCGAAGAAGCCCTGCAAAAGATACCCCGCTTGGCGGAGATGGGCGTAGAGTTCGTCGAGCAGCCGCTGGCGAAAGACAACTGGGAAGGCATGAAGGTGCTTTATCGCGAATCGCCGCTGCCGCTGATCGCCGACGAATCCTGTGTCAGGGAAGAGGATGTGGAGCGGTGTCACGGGCATTTCCACGGCATCAATATCAAACTCACCAAATGCAGCGGGCCCACGCCGGCGAGACGGATGATCGAAAAGGCCAGGACGCTGGGCATGAAGGTCATGGTCGGCAGCATGAACGAAAGCTCCATCGGCAGTGCAGCCATCGCGCACCTGCTGCCCGCGCTCGATTACGTCGACATGGACGGGCCGCTCCTGCTCACGGAAGACCTGGCGACGGGGCTCGTCTTTCATGACAACGGACACGTCACCATCCCGCGCGGTCCGGGGTTGGGTGTAAAATATGAAGGTGTTCTCGCGAAAAAAATGTAAGTTTGACATTTACCGATCCAAGCTATAGCCAATGACTTTGACCATGCAAACGACCTCCTCTTTAGCCCTGCGTGTCCAGGAAAAATTCCAGGATGTATTCGGTGGCCGCGATCATCTTACGGTCCGCAGCCCGGGGCGGGTGAACCTCATCGGGGAGCATACCGACTACAACCATGGTTTTGTGCTGCCGGCCGCCATCAACAAGGCCGTTTATATGGCGGTCAGCCGCCGGGCCGACGATGAACTGCATCTTGTTTCTTTCGACCTCGACCGGAGCTATACCGGCAGCGTCAAACGGCTGGAGCCCTCGGGTTATCATTGGCCGGATTATATCCTTGGTGTCGTGCAGCAGCTGCAGGCGCTTGGAAAACCGGTGGGCGGCTTCAACTGCGTCTTTGGGGGAGATATCCCGCTGGGTTCGGGCATGTCGTCTTCGGCGGCGCTGGAATGTGCGACGGCTTTTGCGCTGAACCAACTGTTCGGCTTTGACCTGGACCCGATGACGATGGTCAAGCTCTCGCAGAAAGCCGAGAATGTTTTTGTAGGGGTGCAGTGCGGCATCATGGATCAGTTTGCCTCTATGTTCGGCCGAAAGGACCATGTGATCCGGCTGGACTGCCAGAGTCTCGAATACACCTATTTCCCGTTCAAAACGGAAGGCATCCGGATCGTGCTCCTCGACAGCAATGTCAAGCATTCGCTGGCTTCATCCGAATACAATACCCGGCGCCAGCAATGCGAAGCAGGGGTACGGCTGGTACAACAGCAACATCCGGAGGTACGCAGCCTGCGGGACGTCAGCCTCGAGCAATTACAGGCGTATGTCGCGCCGGTGGATGAACTCATCTATCGCCGCTGTTCCTATGTCGTCGAAGAGAATGCGCGGCTCCAGAGCGCTACCGCGGATCTGTTGCGCGGAGACATTGCCGCTTTTGGCCGTGAGCTGTATGGATCGCACGAGGGGCTGAGCAAAAAATACGAGGTCAGCTGTCCCGAGCTGGATTTCCTGGTCGGGCAGGTCAGGGGACAACAGGGCGTCATCGGTGGCCGGATGATGGGCGGAGGTTTTGGCGGGTGTACGATCAACCTGGTCGAAGAAGAAGCGATAGACGCGCTGGTGGAGCGGATCGCGCCGTTGTACCGGAAGACGATGAACAAGGAGCTGAAGGTGTACATTGGGCAGATCGAGAACGGCACCTCGGCGCTTACAGATCTGCGCTAACAGGCAAAAACATTTATTGCTATATGAACCGAATCTTTCTCGCATCACTAGGCGTCGCAATGGCGGTCCTAACCGGTTGTGACAATGCCAACCAATCCACGACGACGACCAACACCGACACTGTCCTCGTGAAAGTCGTACCCGCCACCCTGCCGGATACCGCGGCTTTCCGCGATACCACGAGCGCTCAGCCCACCGCCTTGTATATTCTGAAGAACGGGCACGCGCAGGCTGCCGTTACCAACTATGGCGCACGGCTGGTGAGTCTTATCGTACCGGACAAGACCGGTAATCCCACCGACGTGGTCGTCGGCTACGACAACATCAACAGCTATTTGCATCGGCCCGACACTTATTTCGGCGCCATCGTGGGCCGGTATGGCAACCGCATTGCCAAAGGGCATTTCAAGCTCGATGGCAAGGAATACACGCTTCCCACCAACGACGGACCAAACACGCTGCATGGCGGCACCAAAGGATTCGACGCGGGCATCTGGACCGGCAAACAGCTGAGCGACAGATCGGTCCAACTATATTATCTTTCCACCGATGGCGAGATGGGCTTTCCCGGCAATCTCCAGGTCAAAGTCACCTATACGCTCACGGACAGCAATACGCTGCGGATCGATTATGAGGCCACGACGGACAAGGCGACGGTGCTCAACATCACCAATCATTCATACTTCAATCTGAATGGCCAGGGCAGCGGGACCATCAACAATCATTTACTGATGATCAATGCCGATGGGTTCACGCCGGTGGATTCCACGCTGATCCCCACGGGGAAGATCGAGCCGGTGGCGGGTACACCGTTCGATTTCCGGACGCAGACAGCGATCGGGGCCCGCATTAATGACAATAACCAGCAGTTGAAATACGGCCATGGCTATGATCACAATTTTGTGCTCAACAAATCGAAAGACTCGTTGGCGATCGCGGCCGTTGCGCAGGGTGACAAGAGCGGAATCGTGCTGATGGTGCGGACGGATCAGCCCGGTGTGCAGTTCTATGGCGGGAATTTCATGAAGGGCACCAATCCCATTAAATTCGGGAAGAAGGACGATTACCGGAGCGCCTTTTGTCTGGAAACGCAGCACTATCCTGACTCGCCCAACGAGCCGTCGTTCCCTTCGACGGAGCTGAAGCCGGGTCAGACCTTCCGGTCTACGACGACTTTCTCGTTCTCGACGAAATAAGATCAAAAAGTCTGCGCGTCCGCGATCGTAAGCGCGTCGCTGATGATGGCGAGGCCTTCATCGATCTGCTCGCGCGTGATGCATAGCGGCGGTGCGATGAACACATAATTCCAGCGTACGAACGTATACATGCCGAGCTGCTTAAGCCGCGCGGCTACCTGGTTCATCACCGTCATGTCGCCGGGCCCCGCATTAAAAGGCGCCATGGGCTCTTTGGTCCCGCGGTTGCGGACGAGCTCGAGACAGCCAAGCAGACCGGTGTTGCGCCAGTCGCCGATGCAGGGATGCTGCGTTTTAAGACGTTCCACCTGCTGGTCGAGATAGCGGCCCATCGCCGCGCAGTTTTCGATGAGGTGTTCGTCTTCGTAAATGCTGAGGACTTCGAGCCCGGCGGCGCAGGCCACCGGATGGTCGGCATAGGTGAGACCCAGCCAGAGAACATGATCATTAAAATGTTGGGCGATCTTGTCCGTCACGATGAGTGCGCCGAGGGGGATATAGCCGGCGGTGATGCCTTTGGCCGTGGCGATCATATCCGGGACGATGCCGTGCAGCTCGGAGGCAAACCATTTTCCCGTGCGGCCGAAGCCGCTCATGACCTCGTCGATGATGAGGAGGATGCCATGGTGGTCGCAGAGGGCACGGATCTTCTGCAGGTAATCGGGTGGATATTTTATACAGCCGGAGCTGCCGCTTTCGCCTTCCATGAGGATGGCGGCAATATTCGCAGGTCCCTCGAATTCGATAACGCGTTCGATGTGGCTTACGCATTCTCTATGACAGGTGGAGATCTCCTGGCTCCAGGGACAGCGATAGCAATAGGGGTCCTCGACATGAACGAAGTTCGGTGCCTGCTGGGCGTCGGCGGGAAGTTTGCGGGGGTCGCCGCCCGCCGTCATGGCCCCATAGGAAGCGCCATGAAACGCGCGGTAGCGGGCGATGATCTTATGCCGACCGGTATAGAGCCGCGCCAGCTTGATGGCGTTCTCGATGGCCGTGGCGCCGCAGACCGTGAACAGCGTCTTCTGCAGATTGCCGGGGGTGATCGCCGCCATCTTCTTGCCGAGCTCACCGCGGACCCGCGTCACACTCGAAGGGGTGACATAGCTGACCTCCTGCATCTGGCGGACGACGGCCTCGGTAACACGCGGATGGCCATGACCGATATTGACGTTCATCAGCCCCGAAGAAAAATCGAGATACCGTTTGCCATCGTAGTCATAGAGATACACCCCTTCGGCGCGCTGGACGGCAATGGGATTGATCCCTTTTTGTTTTGACCAGGGGAAGAGAGTGTAGTCGAGGTTGTCGCGGATGATGGCCTGTGCTTCAGATAATGTGGTTGGTTCAGGCATATGCAGTAGGTTTTAATTTCTAAAGGCTATCCCATTTGACCGTGGTTTTCTTTAACTGTGTCCAGAATTCGATGGACGGCGTGCCGGTGATATCGCCCGCACCGAAGCGGCTTTCGTTCCAGCCGCCAAAGGAAAACGGTTCGCGGGGCACGGGCACGCCGACGTTGACACCGATCATGCCGGCTTGGGCATGTTCCATGACGAATCGTGCGTGGCTACCGCTTTGGGTAAATACAGAAGCGGCATTGCCATAAGGACTGGCATTCTCGATGGCCAGGGCCGCATCGATGTCATCGACCCGAATAATGGCTATCACGGGACCGAAGATCTCTTCGGTGGCCACGGCCATGCCCGGTTTTACCCGATCGATCACGGTGGGGCCTACATAGGTCCCGTTCTCTTTTCCCGGGACCTGAGCGTTACGGCCATCGACCAGCACTTTGGCGCCCTGCTGTTCGGCCTCAGTGATATAACGTTCAATCCGTTGTTTGGCCTCGAAGCTGATCACGGCGCCAAGATTCCGGCCGGGAACAATCTTGCGCGCTTCCTCCACTATCTTCTCTATGATATGGTCCACGGCTCCGACGCCTACCATCGCAGAGGCCGCCATACAGCGCTGACCTGCGCAGCCGCTCATCGACGCCACGACATGCTGAGCCGTCATGTCCGGTCTGGCATCGGGCAATACCAATAAATGGTTCTTGGCGCCGCCAAGCGCAAGACATCGCTTGAATCGATGGGTCGCCTGCTGATAGACCAGCTTTGCCACGCGCGTAGAGCCCACGAAGCTCACGGCTTCGATACCGGGATGATCACAGATGGCCTGGACGATCTCACTGTCGCCGTTCACCATATTGAAGACCCCATCCGGTAACCCCGCTTCTTTTAACAGGGCGGCGACCCGCTGGAGGGTCAGCGGCACCTTTTCCGAGGGTTTTATGATCATGCAATTGCCGAGGGCCAGCGCATTGGGAATGGTCCAGTGCGGCACCATAGCAGGGAAATTGAACGGCACGATGGAGGCGACAACGCCGAGTGGCACATGTTCGGCGCGGCATTCCACGCCGCGGGACACCTCGAGCACGTCACCTATGACGAGTTGCGGAAGCGAGGTGGCGAACTCGGTGAGCTCGATGCATTTCCCGATCTCGGCGACGGCTTCATCCAGGGTCTTGCCATTCTCGCGGCTGACGAGCGCGGCGAGTTCCTGCCCATCGCGTTCCAACAAGGTCTTATAACGATAAAAGACCTGCACCCGCTCTTTAATCGGCGTCCTACTCCAGCCCGGAAAAGCAGCGGCGGCCGCCTGAACCGCATTGTCCAGATCAGCCGCCGTTGAACAAAGTACTTCGTCAAGCAGGGAACCGTCGAGCGGGGAGGTGATGGGTAAGCTCCGCTGCGCGGAGCTTGGGACAAAGGCTCCATTGATAAAGTTGTCGATCATACCGACAATTTACCACAAAAAACACATATCGGTCGCTACTTGCTGACGACGAGGACGCCGAAGGTGCCGGGGATCATTTTGGGCCTTTCGCCTGCGGCAGCCGGTTCGGTATCGGCAGCCGGCAGAAAGACTTCATGCGTCCTGCTATCCACGGCGCAGGTACGCGCACTGCGTTTGGTGGGGATATTATCGATCACGCCCAGCGGCAATTCCCGGACGACGGTGACCTTTCCTTCACCGCAGCTGGCAAACACCAGACCCAGGTTCGTATCGATGCCCACGCCGTCACAGCCATCGCCGATCGGCAGCTTATTGATGATGCTGCCATTGGTCGCATCCATGACCACCAGGGTCTTGTCGCACCCGGCGAAGAGGCGATGGCTCTTCCCATCGATGACCAGGCCGGTGGGCCCTTCGGCTTCGAGCGGATAGCTGGTGAGAACGGTATTCTTGCGTATATCCACCACCGATATCTTACCCTTGTCTTCGATGTTGACATAGATCTTTCCGTGCTCATCGGAGACGGCGGTCTCGGGTTTGCCATCCAAAGCGATGGTGGCGACGACCTGGCCTTTGACGGGATCGATCACGGAAAGATCGTGACTGCGGCCGTTGCAGGTGATGATGGTCTTCGTATACGGCTCATACATGATCGCGTCGGGGTTCTGGCCCGCAGCGATCTGGGTGAGGATGGCGCCGGTTTTCAGATCGAAAACGGTAACATTGTTGAGCCGGCCATTGCTGGTATAGCCTTTTCCGTGCGCTTCGTCGAAGGCGATGCCATGGACGCCGGTGGTGCCGGGGATCACGCCTACGGAGTCACCGGTCTTCTCGTCGAGGATATTGACCTGGGTACCATGCGATACATAGAGCTTTTTATCGGGCCCTACGGCGATATAATCCCAGCCGCCGGGGCTGCCGATCTTGAAGGTTTTGGACAGAGTAAAGCCGCTGCCGCCTTGTGCGGTGGCGACCTGGACTATCAGGCAAGGCAGGATCGCGAGGAGGGAATATTTCATGGTATTATTTTGTCCCAAGCTATTTCCTGATTCTGGTTAGAATCTGTAGCCCTGGCCCGGCGGGAGGCCGCCGCACCTAGCTCACGCGTTTTCCTTCCAACAGCATATTGACGGCCTGGTCGAGGCTGCCCGCGCGGGTGATCTCGCCGGCGTTCACGAAAAAGATCTCGTCTGCATTCTCGATGGTATTCAGCCGGTGCGCGATGATCACGCGGGTCGTGGACGCCGGCAAACGCAGCAGAATGTCTTCCAGCATCTTCTCCGTCACGGTGTCGATGTTGGCCGTTGCCTCGTCGAGGATCAGCAGCGAAGGATTGCGCAGCACCGCGCGGATAAAGGCGATGAGCTGTTTCTGGCCCAGGCTGATGCCTTCGCCCGAGGAGATTACCTTGGTCTCAAGGCCTTCGTCGAACCGGGTCAGCAGGGTCTCGAGACCCGAGTCATGAAGGACCTGCGCGAGCTGTTCGTTGGTATAGTCCTTATAGGCTTCGTTGCCATAGAGGATATTATCGCGGATGGTGCCGGTAAAGAGGATGGGTTCCTGCAGGATAAAGCCGATCTTATCGGCCCGTTCGACAGGCGTGTACGTCCGGATATCGCGGCCATCGAGCAGTACGGTGCCCGCGGTGGGGTCATAGAGCCGGGCGATGAGCGAGGCCGTAGTGGTCTTGCCGCCACCCGTGGGTCCCACAAGCGCATAGGTCTTGCCCTGTTCCATGCGGAAGCTGTTGTTATGCAACACGTCTTTACCGCCGGGATATTTGAACGAGACATTCCGGAATTCGAGCAGGGCCGCATGCTTTTCGGCGGCGGTGGACGGCAGGGTAGTAAGATCGGATTCCAGGGTCAGCAGCACCGAGATGCGGTCCCAGCCGGCGATGGCGGTTTGAAAGCCGGACCAGAGGGCAGCCAGCTGTCGGAGCGGATCGTAGAATGTTCCCACGTACATAAAGAAGGTGACCAGGAAACCGGCGGTAAAATAACCTATCGAGATCAGGTAGATACCATAGAGCAACACCACCAGCTGTCCCATGGCGGCGAGGAAGCCATACACCGGCGTATAGGTGCTGTTGGAAAGGGTAGAGGCGATGGCGGTCTTATAGTTGTGTTTGTTCACCTGGTCGAACCGCTGGCGGAAATAGTCGCGGCGGTTAAAGGCGAGCACGACCTTGAAGTTGCCCAGCGATTCCTGGATCTCGGCGCTCATGGAGCCGATGCTTTTCAGATACACGGCGTTCAGGCGTTTGACCCAGGGCGAGGCCAGCTTATTGTAGATATACATTACCGCGGCGGGTGCGAGGGTGGCGAGACCCAGCCGCCAGTTGACCCAGATCAGCGCAATGCCCGATCCGATCACGATGAAAAAACTGGACACGAATTGCATGAGCCCCTGTGAAAAGAACTGATTGAGCTTATCGGTATCGTTGTTGATGCGCGAGATGAGGTCCCCTGCCTTGTTCTGCGCGAAGAAGGCAACGGGCAGCTCCTGCAGTTTGCTGAAGATCTTATTCCGGAGCGTGAAAAGGAGGTTCTGACCGAAACCGCCCATGAGGATGGTACGCAGATAGACGGCCGCCAGGTTCAGCACATAGATCACGATGAGCCAGGTGCAGACGGTCCAGATCAGCGGATAGCCCGTCCCTTTGAGGACGGTAAAGCCCAGGAGATCCAGCCCGGCGTTGTTCTTGTTCGAAATAATGTGGTTGAGCGTATATCCGATGAGCGCCGGCGGTAGTAAGCTGAAGATCGAATAGCTGATAATGGCGACGAGTGCCAGGATCAGTTTTCCGCGCTGTTCGGGCAGCAGGTTAACCAGCTTCAGCAGGGCCTTTCCCGTGGTGCTCTTCTTGCCTTGCGCCTGTGCTAGATCGTTAAGATTGTAGTTCTGGCTGCTCATAGTGGCTGGTGCTTCTTTGTGATTGATAGATCTGTACATATTCGGGGCAGGTCTGCATCAATTCGGGATGCGTTCCCGCGGCGACGACCTCGCCTTCCATCAACAGGATGATCTGTTCATAGTCTTCGATGGCGGCGATCTTTTGGGTCACGGATAGCAGGGTGATGCCCGGGTAATTGCGCCGGACATTGGCGAGGATCTTTTGTTCGGTGTGCGTATCCACGCGGGCGGTGAAGTCGTCCAGTAGCAGGACACGCGGTTCGATGGCCAGCGCGCGGGCCAGCATGATCCGCTGTTTCTGACCGCCTGACAGGGTAGTCCCCCTTTCCGATACCACGGTGTCGAGTTTATCGGGCAGGCTATCGACGAAGTCGCGGAGCTCTGCCGTGGCGATCGCCTTTTCCAGCGCGGCGTCGCTAACCTTATCGCTAAAGGCAATGTTCTCGCGGATGCTCATGTTGAAGATGATGCTGTCCTGGAACACGAAGCCTACCTGGCGGTGAAAATCCTCCTTTTTATACTCCTCTACAGGGACGCCGTCGAAGGTGATGACGCCTTTTTCGGGCTTGTTGAGATTGGTCAGCAAGTAGAGCAGCTGGGTCTTCCCGGCGGCCGTGGGGCCGATCACGGCCGTTTTGGAGCCGGCTTCGACGCGGAAGGACACGTCTTTTAGGGCATATTTGCCGCCGAAGTTCACGAAGACATCTTTCACTCCGATCTCGCCGTCCAGTGTCTTGACGACGGTACCTTTTTCCACCGGGTCGGGGGCGAAGAGGGTGCCGCTGATCCGGCCGAAGGACGCCTGCGCCTGGGCGATCAGGTTACTCATGAATCCGATGGTGAGGATCGGAAAGATCAGCATCGTGAGATACGTGGTGAACGCCGTGAAATCCCCGAGGCTCAGATGTCCCAGGATCACATAGTGGCCGCCGAGTGCCAGGATGGCCAGGGCCGCGAGGTTGGCGGTGAAGATGATCACCGGGATCAGCGAGGCGAACAAGTTCAGGATGCGGAGACCCAGCCCGAGGGCTTTGGCGTTGGCCTGGACGAACTTCGCATGTTCGAGCTGTTGAGATTGGATCACGCGGACCAGCGCGGCGCCCAGGATCGACTCGTTGATGACCTTATTCAGCATGTCGATGATCTCCCGGCTCTTTTTGAACAGGACGCGGACCTTTTTGAGGATGATATAAAAAGTGATGCCGATGATCGGGATGATGGCGATCACGAACAGGGCCAGCCGCCATTCGATCCGGAGGACCATGACACTGACGCCGAGGATAACGAAGATGGATGAAAAGATCGTCGCCACAGCCTGGGAGATGAAGATCTTGATCGAATCCACATCGGCGGTAAGATTGGTGAGGAGCTGCGCGGGCGTGGTCCTCTGTAAAAAGTGATAGTCCTGCCGGGAGATCCGGCCCGCCAGCTGGGTGCGCAGGTCACGCGCCACGCGTTCCGCGGTAAAGGTCTGGACGAAGCTGATCCCGAAGGTCAGCACGAAGACACCCAGGCTCGCCGCCAGGAACTGCCAGATCACCACATGGATATCGAATTTATGGCCGATGAAGGCATCGATCCCATGGGCGATGATCCGCGGGATCAGCAACCCGATAAAGGAGCTTGAAATAGTAAGGAACACCAAAAGCGAGACCAGGCCCCGATAAGGCTTGAGAATGGAGAACAAGCCTGGTCCTTTGGGTTTTTTTTTGGTTTGGCTCATAACACTGTAAAAATAGGGAAATCCTCACAGGGGCGGTCTTGCATTCCGGGAGCTGGGGAAAAAGGCCGGTGGACTAAGGGTAAATGTCGGTGGAAGTACTCTATATTTGTTCACCTCCTGTAAAAATGTTGTATGAAAAAAATTCTGTTTGCGTCTTTGTTCTTTACCCAAACCGTTTTTGGCCAGCTGCGGCAGATGCCGGCCTATCCGTTGATCACTCATGACACGTATTTCAGCGTATGGTCTTTTGCGGACCAACTCAACAGCCAGGAGACCCGGCATTGGACGGGTAAGCCGCAGTCATTGCTGGGGTATATCCTTGTAGATGGAAAAGCCTACCGGTTCCTGGGGCATCCCGCCGCAGGTGATACCAGCATGGGCGACGCCGTACCGGCAACGCAGCAATGGGTAAGCGTCAATGCGACACAGACGATATATGAATTTCAGTGCGGCGGGTTGAATCTAAAGCTGAATTTCACATCGCCGCTCTTGTTGAACGATCTGGCGCTGCTGTCGCGTCCGGTAACGTATGTGTCCTTTCGGATGCAAAGCAATGACGGCAACACGCATACGGCGCAGCTATTCTTTAACGTCAGCGGCAGGCTGGCCTCCAATACCCCCGATCAGGAGCTGGTCACGGGCAAGGGGCATGCGGGTAAGCTGCTTTTCCTGAAGGCAGGCACGAAGGACCAGCCTGTGTTGCAGAAAAAGGGAGATGATATCCGGATCGACTGGGGATATGTCTATGTGGCTACGCCGGGGGAAAAAGGGGTCGAACAACGGGCCGACAGCAGCTGGCTCAATACGACCTTTCCCGTGGTGACGGTGGGCGAGGACCCGGTGGAGAAGCTCGCGCTTGTGGGCTATGACGAGCTATATTCGGTCGAATACTTTCATCACAACCTTGCGCCGTGGTGGCGCAGCCATCCGGAAACGGGCAAAAAGAAGATCACCATGGAGGACATGCTAAAGCTGTCCTATGCCGATTACGACAAGGTGCTGAGCCGTTGCGATACCTTCAACAACACGCTTTATTCGACAGCGCTCTCGGCGGGCGGACAGCACTATGCCGATCTCTGTGTCGCGGCTTACCGCCAAAGCATAGCCGCCCACGCGCTGGTGGAGAGCCCAAAAGGGGGGCTGCTATTCCTCAGCAAAGAGAATTTCTCCAATGGCTCGATC
>JAICXX010000236.1 GCA_025934485.1 Chitinophagaceae bacterium | reverse complement strand
GCTTTCAAGAGGTCTTGTATCTCTTCATCGGGTTCGGTGCGCCCAAAGGCGGCGTCCAGCGATGCCAGCACCAGTTCCGGTACACGCATCCCCAGCACCCGCGCCAACTCGCTGCCGATGAGTTCGGCGACCAGCGCTTTGATGCCTTGTCCGGCGCCACGGAATTTTAAGACATATAGAAATCCATCGTCGGCCTCGGCGATGGCAGGTAGCGAACCGCCCTCCCTTAGAGGAGTCACATAACGGGTAACCTGTACCGAACGCAGCGATAAAGAAGAAAGCGTCATATTCGACAATCAAAGAAGGCGAAAATAGGTAAAATTGATTGTTTATTTTTGGCGCCATGGAATTCCTGCAAGTGGCTTTAGACAATCTCGGGTTTTCTCAGCGCAAAGGACAGCGTCTGGCGATCGTGGGTGAGACCGGCTCGGGTAAAAGCAATCTCCTTAAGACAATAGCAGGCCTGGCAACACCGTCGGCCGGCGCAGTATATTTCGAAGGCACCAGGGTGCTTGGCCCGCTCGAGCGGCTGATCCCGGGTCAGCCGGGGATCGCCTATCTGTCCCAGCACTTCGAGCTCTGGAACAACTATCATGTGCAGGAGATACTTTCGTATACCAATGACCTGAGCCCGCGGGAGGCTTTGGAACTCTATCAGCTTTGTCATATCGATCATCTGCTCGAACGGCGTACCGACCAGCTCTCGGGCGGCGAACGTCAGCGCATTGCCCTGGCCCGAATCCTGGTCCACCCGCCCCGCCTCCTGTTGCTGGACGAGCCCTTTTCCAATCTGGATATGATCCATAAACGCATCCTCAAAAAGGTCATCGCCGATTCCGCGTCCCGGTTCGATATCACCTGCACCCTGGTCTCTCACGATCCCCGCGACATCCTGCCCTGGGCCGATGAGATCCTGGTCCTGCACGACGGCAGGCTTATCCGGCGGGGAGCACCCCTGGACGTCTACAGTCGGCCCGAAAACGAATATACGGCCGCGCTATTGGGGGATTACATCGTGGACAAGGGCGAGTTTTTAAGACCCGAAGCCCAAACAGCCTTCTTTTTTTCCGCACATCCTTAAAATTTACCGGGCTGCTCCCTGCTTCCCTACCTTCGCACGCGTCACCAAAATACCAAGACGCCGGTAGGCGTCTCAAGTCTTAAACTTAGATCACCATGAGAACGTTCATCCAGACATTCACCGTGGCAGCCTGCTTGTTCACGTCCCAGGTTGTCCACGCCCAGCCTAACGCCACGGGCAGCGACTACAATGCCCAAGAGGCCTTCGCCCCGCTTTTCTATCCTGCCTATGGCGACGACATCCGTACCGCTACCGGCACCCCAGGACCCAAATACTGGCAGAACAGCGCCGACTACAAGATCAGTGCAAACCTTGACGACGACAACAAATCCCTCTCGGGCGCCGTCGTCATCACGTACAGGAACAACAGCCCGCAGGATCTGCCCTTCGTCTGGCTTCAGCTCGATCAGAATATCTACAATCTCAAATCACGCGGCGTGGCCATCACCGATCTGTCCGGCGGCCGCTGGGCCAACCGCGATGCCTTCGATGGCGGCTATGACCTCAAATCCGTAAAGCTCGTCGATCCGGCCACCGGCAAGGCCGTTCCCGCGGATTACCTCGTCTCTGACACCCGGATGCAGGTGAAACTGCCCACGAAACTCAAATCAGGGGGGACACTCAAGCTCGCCATCGAGTACTCCTTCAAGATACCTCAGTATGGAACCGATCGATGTGGGCGGCTGGAGACCAAAAACGGCTGGATCTATGAGATCGCCCAATGGTATCCCCGCATGTGTGTTTTCGACAATGTGGTAGGCTGGAACACGCTTCCCTACCTGGGCCAGGGCGAGTTCTACCTGGAATACGGCAACATCGAATACAATATCACCGCACCCGCCGATATGATCGTCGTCGGCTCGGGCGAACTCCTGAATCCACTCGAAGTGCTGACCCCCACGCAGATCCGCCGCCTGGCACAGGCCCGCAACAGCGAGACTACCGTTGCCATCCGTGGCGAAAGCGAGATCACCGACCCGGCCAGCCGCCCTGCCAGGCCCCGGCTCACCTGGAAGTTCAAATGCAAGGACACCCGCGACGTAGCCTGGGCCGCCTCCAGGGCCTTCATCTGGGACGCCGCGCGGATCGACCTGCCCAGCGGCAAAAAAGCCCTCGCCCAGTCCGTGTATCCCGTAGAAAGTGTCGGCGACACCGCCTGGGGCCGCTCCACCGAATACGTCAAAGGCTGTATCGAATATTACTCCAAATACCTCTATGAGTATACCTACCCCACGGCTACCAATGTTGCTGGTGTCGTAGGCGGCATGGAATACCCCGGTATCGTCTTCTGCAGCTCGCGCAGCCGGAAAGGCGGTCTCTGGGGGGTAACCCGCCATGAGTTC
The DNA here is from genome assembly GCA_025934485.1 of Chitinophagaceae bacterium. GTDB lineage: Bacteria > Bacteroidota > Bacteroidia > Chitinophagales > Chitinophagaceae > Puia. The sequence continues at coordinate 5,980 of JAICXX010000236.1, read as the reverse complement.
GGCCACAACTGGTTCCCTATGATCGTCGGCAGCAACGAACGTAAATATCCCTGGATGGACGAAGGCTTCAACACCTTCATAAACGGTGTGGCCGACTCGGCCTTCAATAAGGGTGAGTACCTCCGCCCTTTCCACGGACGCGATATGATGGCCAAAGCGTTTTATGGCGCCACGGTCCCCATCATGACCATCCCCGATGCGATGCCCACGCAGCGCGAATGGGGTACCCTGTCGTATAACAAACCCGGCACCGGTCTCGAGCTGCTTCGCGAAGAGATCCTCGGCAAGGATCGGTTCGACTATGCATTCCGGTATTATGTGCACGAATGGGCCTTTAAACACCCCACGCCTTATGATTTCTTCCACGCCATCGAGAACGCATCCGGCGAGACCCTGGACTGGTTCTGGCGCGGGTGGTTTTTCAATAACTGGAAGGTAGACCAGGCCGTCACCGGCGTGGAATACGCCGACAATGATCCTTCCAAAGGCGCTACCATCGCCATCGAGAACAAAGGAAAACTGCCCATGCCCGTGACCGTTGAGGTCAAAGAAGACAACGGCACTACGAACCGCGTGAAACTCCCTGTGGAGATATGGATGAAGGGCCCGACCTGGAAATTCCATTATCCCAGCACCGGCAAGATCACCCAGGTGACTATCGACCCCGACCAACGCCTCCCCGATGCGGACGTTTCCAACAACACCTGGCATCCATAAGTTAAAAAGCGGCCCGTGAGGGTCGCTTTTCTTATATTTGTATAATATGAAACAAGAGAAAGTACTCCCCGCGGCCATCACTATCTTCGGGGCCAAAGGTGACCTCGCCAGACGTAAGCTCATCCCCGCGCTCTACAATCTCTATGCGGACGAACATCTGCCCGACCAATTCTCCATCTTCTGCGTCGATTTCCTCACGATTGAACAGGGCGCCTATCGCGACTGGCTCCTCGAAGGCGTCGACCAGTTTAGCCGTACCGGTAAAGCGGACAGGCAGAAATGGGCTCAATTCTCGAAAAGCATCATTTATATCCAGGGCGATTTCATGCAGGCGGCGACCTATACCACGCTGAAGACCGCCATAAAAAAATTCGAAGACACGGAGAAGGTCCGTGGCATCCGGATGTTCTACTTTGCCGTCGCACCCCGTTTCATCGAGCCGATAGCCGACGCCTTGTGTAACAACAAGCTCTGCAATCGGGACACCCTCGACCGCATCGTGGTCGAAAAACCCTTTGGCACCGACCTCGACAGCGCCAAAAAGCTCAACCGTTACATGAGCAAACGCTTCAAGGAAAAACAGATCTATCACATCGATCACTATCTCGGCAAGGAAATGGTCCAGAACATCATGGCCTTCCGTTTTGCCAATTATGTCTTCGAACCCCTGTGGAACAACAAATACATCGATCACGTCCAGATCAGCGTTGCCGAAGAGGTCAGCGTTGGCAAACGCGGCGGCTATTACGACAGCAGCGGCGCTCTCCGCGACATGATCCAGAACCACCTCCTGCAGCTCCTTTGTATCATCGCCATGAATTGCCCGAAGCAATACGAGGCCGAAGCCATTCGTGACGAGAAGGTAAAAGTGCTTAAAAATATCCGTCCGTTCACCACCGAACAGGTCTTCAAGAACGTCGTACGTGCGCAATATACCGCCGGCCGCGTCCATGGCGAGGACCGGCCCGCCTATCGCGACGAAGAACAGGTCGCCAAAGATTCCAACACCGAGACCCTGGTCGCTGCTAAATTCTTCATCGACAACGATCGTTGGAAAGGCGTTCCCTTCTTCCTTCGCACCGGAAAAGATATGCCCCGGCAATCTTCCGTGATCATGATCCAGTTCAAAGACTCGCCGCACAAGATCTTTAAAGACGATGTCCTGCCAAACCGCCTGATGATCAGCATCCAGCCGGAGCTCGAGATCGGTCTGTTGTTCGAAGGAAAAGAGCCGGGCCTGCATATGAAGCTGGTCCCGGTTGAAATGGATTTCATGTACAAGGGGAACTATATGCAGTCACTCCCCGAGGCGTATGAGGCACTGCTGCTCGATGTCCTTGAAGGCGATGCCACGCAGTTCATGCGCGCCGACCAGATCGAATGGGCCTGGAAGGTCGTGATGCCCATCATCGAGGCCTGGAAAAAATCACCAAAGAAAGGTTTACAGTTTTACGAAGCCGGCACCTGGGGACCCAAAGCCGCCGATGCCCTGCTGAAGCCCCACGCGAAAGCATGGTACACTTTTGATCATGAGAGCGAAGGGGCGACTACCCCGGCAGCATTCGACGACAGCCATGCCCCATCGCGGGTCGATGGCAACGGTACACCCGAGATGTCCAATCCTGCAGAGAAGGAAGCGGAGCAGGAAACATCGCACGCTTAACACAATTTTTGCCATATGAATAGCTTTTATCTTTCATTGCTATTGCTGCTGGTAACCGGCTCCGTTCTTCGCGGCCCGGGCCACCCCGCGGCATGGACCAGCCTGTTCAATGGCAAAGATCTCACGGGTTGGGATAGCTGGCTGGCACCCCGGGCGGATAGCAACGGCCATCGCCTCGGCGATCAGCCCATTGGCCTTAACCATGACCCGGACCACGTCTTTACGGTAGTACCGCAGGATGGGCAAAAAGTCATTCGCATCTCCGGCGAAGACGTGGGCGGCATCATCAGTACGGGCGAATATAGCGACTACCATCTGCAGGTCCTGTTCAAATGGGGCACCCGCACCTGGGGGCAGAAGAAAGGTAAGAAAAAGGACAGCGGCCTGCTCTATCATTCCACCGGCGCCTACGGCGCCGATTTCGGAGCCTGGATGCGGTCGCATGAATTCCAGGTTCAGGAAGGCGACTGCGGCGATTACTGGGGCTGCGCCGGAGCCACGGCGGACATCCCGGCAAAAAAGATAAACGACACCGACTACGTCTATGATCCCGCCGGCACAAGGTATACTTTTCGCGCCGACAGCCCTGTCGGCCGTCATTGCATCAAATCATCCGACGCGGAAAGACCTGCGGGGCAGTGGAATACCCTTGACCTCTATTGCCATGGCGATACGAGCGTACAGATCGTCAACGGCCGCGTGATGATGGTCCTGTATCATCTCAGCCAGGTCCTCGATGGTCAATTGCAACCACTGATCCGCGGCCGCATCCAGTTGCAATCGGAAGGCGCCGAAGTTTTCTACAAAGCCGTCCGCATCCAGCCCATCGACCGTATCCCTGCGAAGCTGCTCAAATCACATGACTAATTTCAAACAACAGGCAGCCCGTGAAGCCGCAAAGCTCGTACAACCCGGCAACACCATCGGCCTCGGTGCCGGTTCCACCATGGGCAATCTTATCAGCGCGATAAAAGAACAGCCCCATCTGCCGACGTCGATAAAAGTCGCCAGCTCGTCTTTTGCCACCCGCCAACGCCTGCTGCAAGACGGCTTTACCGTACTCGATTCCGGCTGGATCGCGCATCTCGACTGGTATTTCGATGGCTGTGACCAGTTCGACAGACGGCTCAATGCCCTGAAAAGCGGCGGCGGTGTCCATGTCGCGGAAAAGGTGCTGGCCGCCATGGCCGGCCAGTTCGTCCTCGTCGGCGACGACGCGAAACGGGTCGAACGATTCGATGCAAAATATCCCCTCGTGATCGAAGTCATCCCCGAGGCATTAGCCTATGTTTCGGACAGGATAAAAAAATGCTGCGACCCCTCCCGATGCGAACTTCGGCTCAGCGATAAAAAGGATGGCGCCGTCATCACCGAACGCGGAAACTTTCTCATAGACCTCTGGTTCGAGGTCTTTCCCGAACCGGGAATTCTCAACGAACGGGTTCTCGCGATCCCGGGAATACTCGACCATTCGCTTTTCTATAACATGTCCCATCGGGCTATCACCGCCGGACCGGGAGGCATTCAAATCTATAAGCCGGCGTAGACGGCTTGTCCGCAGGACAGACATTAGCTTTTTTGCGGGAAATGCACTATTTTTCCGCCTGGGCATTTCCCGCACGAAGCCATGAAGACTGTCCTCATCCTCGGCGCCAATTCCGATGTCGCTAAAGAAGCGATGCAACTGTATGTCGGAAAGGGCTATCAGGTCATTGCCGCTTCCCGCAGCCTCTCGGAGATCGATGCCTTTATCGTCGCGCGGGGATTGCCTGCGGAGAAGATCACGACCCGCTATTTCGATGCCACCGCCTTCGGGGATCATGGCGCTTTCTATGCCGCCCTGCCCGCCAAGCCTCATATCGTGCTATACGCAGCAGGATTCCAGGTGACCAACGACCAGGCCCTAGTGGACTGGCCGGGTTCATATCGAATGATGAATACCCACTATGCCGGCGCGGTATCCATCCTCAATCTCATCGCCATGGATGCCGGCAATACGCATTTGGAAAAGATCATCGGGCTCTCTTCGCTCTCCGGCGTACGCGGTCGCAAAAGCAACTTTGTCTACGGCAGCACGAAGGCGGCCTTTACAACCTATCTGGCCGGTCTGCGCCAATATCTCTATCCCCGAAAGATCGTGGTAAATGCCATCGTCGCCGGCTATATCCGCAGCAAGATGACCGCCGGTCTGGACCTGCCCGAATCGCTGCTGCTCGAGCCGGCGGACATCGCCCGCGCCATTGTGGGTGCCGGCAACCGTTTCGTCCTGGTCCCGGGTTTTAAATGGAAGCTGATCTATCAGGTGCTTCGGATGCTGCCCGAGAGCCTCGTGGCGAGGCTCCCTTGATTAGATTCGCCTGGTCGCCAGGCTCCCCTAATTTGATTCGCCTCGTGGCGAGGCTCCCATAATTAAAATGAGCACCGCCAACACCGACGTCACCGCAATGATAGCAATCATCGGCACCGCCGTTCCATTGCTGAAAGCGCTGACGGCAACCGAAGCCAATGCCCCGACACCCATTTGCAAGGTTCCCAGCAAGGAAGAAGCCGTACCCGCATTCTTGTCGAAGGGCGCCAGCGCGAGCGCCGCGGCATTGGGGTAGGTAAAACCTAAGAATGTCAAAAAAACAAAAAGCAAGGCAATGGTCGCGCCCAACCCATACCAGCCGGCCATCGCCCCCGCCAGAAAGATCACGGCGACGGCTACCTGCCCTGCAAGCGCGACCCGGATGATCTGAAAACTGGTATAGCGGCGAAGCAGCCGGCCGTTGAATTGGCTCAATACGATAAAGGCCACCGAAAGAAAGGCGAAGATCCAGCCATAGGTCCGTTTATCGACGCGGAAGAAATTCATGAACAGCATCGGTGAGCCGGAGACATAGGCGAACAGACCGGCAAAGGCAAATGCCTCTATCAGGGTTGAAACCAGGAATTGCCGTATCCGCAGCACCGAAATGAAATTGCGGATGATCGGTCCGGGTTTCAGCGAAAAACTGCGGTCCGCCGGATAGCTCTCCGGTAAAAAAAAGATGGTCAGCAGCGTAACGACCACGCCGATGATGCCCAGGATGAGAAACACTGTCCGCCAGCCAAAGGCGACTACGACATATCCTCCTACCGTAGGCGCAACCATGGGGCTGGCGCCAACGACCAGCAGCAATAACGAAAAGACTTTCGCGCTCTCCTTCGCGCCAAAAAGATCACGGACCATCGCCATCGCCGCCACTTGCGCACCACAGCTGCCGAGCGCCTGGATAAACCGCAGAACGATCAGCGTGTTGATATCCCTGGCCTGCATACAGATCGCCGTTGCGAGGAGATAGAGTCCCAGCCCGGCGTAAAGCGGTTTCTTCCGGCCATACCTGTCCAGCAAAGGCCCATAGACCAGTTGGCCTATCGCCAGACCGATAAAATAGCTCGATAGCGTAAGCGCCACTTTGGCCGGATCGGTATGCAGGCTGCGGGCGATATCATCGAAGCCCGGGAGATACATGTCGATGGAAAAAGGGCCGATGGTTGTCATTAATCCAAGGATGAGGATATAGGTCACATAGGTCCGTTTACTCATCCCTTCCGAATGTAGCATGATCTTCTTTTTTG
>JAICXX010000068.1 GCA_025934485.1 Chitinophagaceae bacterium | reverse complement strand
TACCAGGATCCTTATGCCGCTCAGGATATGTATGCCGACCCCGATGGCTATCCCAGCTGCGATGGCGTCGTCTATGAAGACGATTTTCCCGGGTATCTCTACTATGACTTTCCTGCCTGGAACGGGCACTATCGGGATTATTACTATTATGCCCACTATCGCCCCTTCTTTGAACGCAGATATGCTTCTTTCTTTGTCGGCGGCAGGTTTAACCGTGCCGGCTTCGTCGGTGCACGTTTTGGTCACGGCTATGGTGGCTATGCGGGTAGAGGCTACGCCGGCGGTCGGGTGATGGGCGGCGGAGCCTATGCACATGGCGGCTACGCTGGCGGCTATGCACATAGCGGCTACGCCGGCGGCTACGCGGGTCATGGCTATGTAGGCGGACGTGGATACGTAGGCGGCCGTGGCAATGTGGGAGGTGGATTTGCAGGTCGCGGGTATGCCGGTGGCGGATTCCGTGGCGGCGGCGGTTTTAGCGGGCATGCAGCCGGTGGCGGATTCGGTGGACACGCTGGCGGCGGCTTCCATGGTGGCGGATTTAGTGGCCATGGCGGTGGCGGCGGTGGATTCCATGGTGGAGGTGGCTTCCACGGTGGTGGCTTTGGCGGACACGGCGGCGGCGGGTTCCACGGCGGCCGCAGATAAAGCGGATAAAATCAAAAAGAATGAAGAGCGCGGTCTGATGGCTGCGCTCTTTGGTTTTGTGGAAATAGCGGAAGATCGCGTCATTAATCGTAAATTCCATAGAACCTTCAAAGCCAACGCTATGCTTAGGACCTATCTCCGGATCGCAGCGCGTATCCTGGCACGAAACAAACTCTATACGCTTGTCAACGTCCTGGGCCTCGCGCTAGGAGTCTGTGGGTGTATCATCATTTGGCTGGTAGACAGCTACGAGTTGTCGTTTGACCGCTTCCACCCGAAAGGGGACCGGATCTATCGCGTCGCTTTGGACGGCGGCCAGGGGCAGCGGAATATACCGATGATATTAGCGCCGATGCCGGAGGCCATGCGGGCGGCTATTCCGGGGATGGAAAGCATGGCACCCTTTTTTCCCTATGTCGAGAGCCCGACGGTAAAGGTGCCGCTACCCGGACAAAACCCCCTGACCTTCGAGCCCAAGCTTCCGGGCGAACCCCGCGCGACGGCCATCATCATCGCCGACAGCGGCTGGTTCCATGTCTTTTCCTATCGGTGGCTGGCGGGGAATCCGGCGGCGGCGCTGACGGCGCCTTTCCAGGTAGTCCTCACCGAGAGTGCGGTAAAGCGGTATTTCGGAGATATCTCGCCGATGGCGGCAATGGGCCGGGAGCTGATCTATGCCGATTCTTTGCATGTACATGTTTCGGGCGTGGTCCTCGACTGGACACAGCATTCGGATGTGGCCTATACGGATTTCATCTCTTATCCTACCATCGAAGCCAGCTTTCTAAAGGAATCGCATCACTTACATGACTGGACACCCCGGTTCGAATTCGGCAAGTATGACTGGCCCTCTACCTATGTAAGGCTGGCTAAAGGCGTCGACACAGGCAAGGTGATAGCGCAGATGAACCGGATCGCCAGGGACCATCAGCTATTGACACCCGGAGGTCCGTATTTACAGACACTGCAACCGTTGAGTGATGTGCATTTCAATTCCGATTATATGGAGGATCGCCACCATGCGCATCTACCCACCTTGTATGCATTGGCGGGGGTAGCACTTTTTATCCTGATCCTGGCCGCGGTGAACTTTGTCAACCTGGCGACGGCGCAATCGCTGCAACGGGCCAAAGAGATCGGGGTGCGCAAAGTGCTGGGGAGTGGCAAGAACGGCCTGGTCATCCAATTCCTCATCGAGACCGGGGTGCTGACGGCGCTGGCGCTGGTGATCGCGCTGGGGATGGTCTGGCCGCTTATGCGATGGTACCGGGACTATATACCTACGGGTGTCCATTTCAATCCGCTCGCTCCGGCTAACCTGCTGTTTCTGGCGGGGGTGCTGATCGTGGTGACGCTGGCGGCGGGTTTTTATCCCGCGCGGGTGCTGGCCGGCTATCAGCCGGTGGAGACCTTGAAGGGGTCGGGTTCGATCAAAGGCGGGGGAAAATGGTGGGTGCGGCGGAGCCTCGTGGTATTCCAGTTCACGATCTCGCTCGTCTTTATCATTGTCACGCTGGTGATCGGCCGGCAGATCCGCTACATGCTGAATGCCGATTACGGTTTTCGGCAAGATGCGATCGTGACCGTACAAACGCGCCCTGACATGTCCGATGCGTCGAGGGATGCTCTCAAACGCCTGAAGCGAGAATATAGCGCGTTGCCGGGGATCGCGGAGGTCATCCGGGAGGCTACTCCCCCGATAGGCATGGGCCGGATCGGCGGTCAGATCACCTATAAAGGAAAACAAGTGATGCAAGTGAATTCGATCATCCATTTTGCCGATGAGCGATTCATCCCCTTTTATGGCATGCGGATGGTGGCCGGACGGAATATCCGGCATAGCGATAGTCTCACCGAAATTGTGATCAATGAGACGGCGGCCAGAGAGCTGGGTTTTAAAACTCCGTCGGCAGCCGTGGGCCAAATGCTTGGGGACGATAATCCCACGCCGATCGTCGGCGTGGTGGCGGATTCGCATGAAGGGTCTTTCAAGGAACCGATCCAGCCGATGATGATCGGCAACCGGCCGGAGGTAGAGAACGACCTGGGTATTCGGCTCACCAGCACGGGGAAAGGGGCGGGTGAGGTAAAGTCGACCCTCGACGCGATGGAGAAGATCTACAAACAGATCTATCCGGGAGCTGTGTTCAACTATAAATTTATGGATGAATCCATCCGTCATATGTACGAAACCGAGCAAAAGACTGCTAAGCTCGTGAAGCTGGCCATGGGGCTGGCGATCTTTATCTCCTGTATGGGCCTGTTCGGGCTTTCGCTTTTCACGGCCGAGCGCCGGGCCGGCGAGATCGGCATCCGAAAGGTGCTCGGCGCTACGACGACAGACATTGCTATATTGCTCAACAGACAGTATATCCGGCTGGTGCTGCTGGCGCTGGTGATGGCTTCCCCCATCGCGTGGATACTGGCCCATCAGTGGCTACGGAACTTCGTCTATAGGGTCGCGGTGGACGGGTGGGTATTCGTGCTGGCAGGGGTTAGCGCGATAGGGCTGGCGCTGGTGACAGTGAGCTATCAGTCTATCCGGGCCGCACTTGCCAACCCGATCAAAAGTCTGCGATCTGACTAAGCCCGCCCGGGCGCCGCTTTTGTTTTGTGGTGGAGTTCGGCGGCTTTTTTTATATTCGCAGGATGGGTCATATTCAAAAGAAGCACTTTGAAGTGCTCGACGGCCTTCGCGGGATTGCAGCGCTGGCCGTCGTTGTTTTTCACTTCATGGAATGGATTGCGCCGGACTATAGCCATAGCTTTATCGGTCACGGTTTTCTTGCCGTCGATTTCTTTTTCTGTCTGTCGGGTTTTGTCATCGCCTACGCCTACGACGACCGGATCGGAGAATTGGGGCTTGCCGAATTTTTCAGGTCGCGGTTTATCCGGCTGCATCCATTGGTGATCTTTGGCGCTATACTAGGCCTATTAGGTTATCTCTTCAACCCTTTGGCCAATCCGGCGCAGCACCTGGGCGGGTTGAAGATCGCCGGGATCTTCCTTTGCTCGATCTTGATGATCCCGTTCCCAACGATGTCCTCGACGGCCTATAACCTTTTTGGCCTCAATGCGCCTGCATGGTCGCTTTTCTGGGAATACATCGCCAACATTTTATATGGCCTTGTCCTTTGCAGGATGAAGCGCCGTTATTTGGCGTGGTTGCTCGTGCCCGCAGCTGCCGGCATCTTTTTCGTCATCTATAGAAGCGGATCGCTTTTAGGTGGTTGGAGCGGTGGGACCTTTTGGGATGGGTTGGCACGGGTTTCCTATTCTTTTTTGGCCGGCCTGTTCATCTATCGATGTGGCTGGATCTTCATCAACCGAATGGGTTTTCCCGCGCTTGCCGGTTTGCTTACCCTGGCTTTTCTGGTGCCTTTTTCCAAATGGAATCTGCTATCCGAATCGTTGATCGTGTTGATCTATTTCCCTTTGCTGATTGTCATAGGTGCGGGTACGAGGCCGGAAGCGTGGACACGCAGGTTTTGTAATTTGTTAGGACAGCTATCCTATCCCCTTTATATGACCCATTACTGGCTGATCTGGATCTTTGGCGATTATTATAACAGTCGTCATCCGGCGGGACGCGAACTCTTGCTGATCGTTGCAGCCGCCCTCGGGGTTCAGCTTGTCGTGGCCTATGCGGTGATGAAGCTTTATGATTCGCCGATCCGTCGTGCGTTGTCGAAGGCCATGCGGCCGGGCCATTAGCAACACATAAATTCTCTGTATATTTAGGCAACAGTTGGAGGAAACAGGAATAAATACGGATAAGGCCCTATTCGAGCGGATCGCGACCGGCGATGAAGCTGCATTCAGCGTCCTGTTCTTTAGGTATACCGCCCGCCTTGCGCCTTTTGTCACCCGGCTATTGCAATCGGAGCGTTGGTCGGAGGAGATCGTCCAGGATGTCTTTATGCGGCTGTGGCAAAACCGGGAGCAGCTGGCCTCGATCGAACATCCCGGCGCCTATCTCTATCAAATGGCATCCAACCGGACGCTCGATTACATCAAACGGAATGCCCGCGAGGTGAAATTGCAATATTATGCGGCGAGATGGGTCAACGGCGTCGCAGATCATCCCGATGCGCAACGGGATTTCCATGAAATAGAAAATCTCCTGAAAGAAGCCGTCAGTCAGCTGCCTGCTCAGCGCCGAAAAGTCTACCAACTGGTGCGGGAAGATGGGCTTTCCCATGCCGAGATTGCGGACCGGCTCAAGATCTCCAAACATACGGTTCGCAATCATGTGGCGGAGGCGTTGCAGGAGATCCGCATCTATCTTCGGAAGCACGGGGTGATGGTGATTTTTTTGCTGGGCCTCGTGGAAAAATAAATTTTTTTTCGAACCGGGTAGTAGTTCGGCTTTCGGGCGCAGTCTTATACCTGAAGCATGAATACCACCAACTCTAGAATCATCTATCTCTGGCAGCAATTCAGCGCCCGTGCGGCCACGCCCGCCGAAATGGACGAACTGATGGAGTTCCTCTCCTCCGGCAGCCATGATGAAGAAAGCCGCCAATATCTCGAACAGCTTTTGGCGGCCACACCGGCCGGTGAGGAAGACCCCGCCCGCTGGGAACCTATCCTTCAATCTATTTTACATCCTGTTAGAACATTGGAGCCGGCAGGCGCTCCCTCGCCTGTCCGTCGTTGGGTGCGTCGGATGATGACGGCGGCGGCCATCCTTTTGCTGCTGGTGGGGCTGGGACGGCTATGGCGGTCCAAGGATACGCACACAGCGGTCACGGCGCCCGTGGTTGTCGTGCCGCCCGGAGGCAATAGGGCCGTGCTGACCCTGGCCGGTGGACAAAAGATCGTCCTCGACAGCGCGGCGACGGGTATTCTCGCCGATCAGGGCAACACGCGTGTACAGAAACTGGGCGATGGCGAACTGGCGTATGAAGGCGGTAAAGAGAACGCCCGGTCCGGTAAGGAAGCCGCTGCGTCCTTGTATAATACCCTCACTACGCCGCGCGGAGGCCAATACCAATTGACCCTGCCGGATGGCACGAAGGTCTGGCTCGATGCGGCCAGCAGTCTCACGTATCCCACCGCCTTTACCGGCGGCGACCGCACCGTGGAGTTGATAGGCGAGGCCTATTTCGAGGTGGTCCATGATAAAAAGCGGCGCTTCACGGTCAAGGCCGGCGGGCAGACGATCCAGGACATCGGTACGCATTTTAACGTCAATGCTTATACGGACGAGCCCGCACTGGTGACGACCTTGCTGGAGGGGGCGGTGAGCGTCGATGGTCATCTGTTACGGCCGGGCGAAAAAGCCACGGTCACCGGCGCGACCGGTCCGGGCGCAACCGTCACCGGCACGACTGCGGGGGGCGGCGACGTCAAGGTGACGAAGGGCGATCCCGAGCAGGCCGTTGCCTGGAAGAACGGGCTGTTCTACTTCAGCGATGCCGGGCTGCAAACGGTGATGCGGCAGCTGTCACGCTGGTACAATGTAGAAGTCAGCTATGAAGGGAATATCCCATCCAGACAATTCAACGGCATGATCGGCCGATCGCTGACGCTGGACCAGGTGTTGAAAGGTCTGGCGAAGGAGAACGTGCATTATCGCATCGAAGAAGGCCACCGATTAATAATAACCCCCTAAACCCCCCGCCTATGTAAAAGATCCATGAGAAAATTAGCTGCAACGATCGCGCTGGCCTGAATGAAAAACCGGGTGCAAGTTTGGACCCTTTACCCGGTGTTCGTTTGGTCAGTGACCCGCAGAAGTGTAACCACTGCTTATTCATTAACCTAAACAATGTAAAGGTATGCAAATCCTGGCGTTTTGCAAACAGCGCCCTTGTGTCTATAAGGGCGGCATGTCCCTGCTAACCAAAACTCTTTTAGTGATGAAGTTGTCGACCATTTTAATCCTTGTCGCCTCTTTGCATGTGGCGGCCAGGTCTACCGCCCAAAGGGTGACCTATTCAGGCAAGGATGTCGAATTACCCGCTGTCTTATCCGTCATCCGGGAACAGACGGGCTACGTCTTCTTCTACGACAAAAATGATCTCAAGAATATCGAACCTATCTCCGTCTCGCTTAAAGATGTGCCGGTAGAAGAGGCGCTGCGGTCCATCCTGCAAGGCCTGCCCCTGGAATTCGAAATGCAGGGCAATACTGTTTTTATCACGCGGAAAATGGCTTCTATAAGGATGGACGCTGCGCCCGAAGCCGTCCCCGCGGACACCATCCGGGGATATGTACACGACAGCACTGGCGCGCCGCTGCAAGGCGCATCGATCACCATCAAAGGCACGACGGATGGCACTAAAACGGATCTCAGAGGCGGTTTTGGCCTCCTCCACGCCAAGGCCGGTATGGTCGTTATTATCTCGTATACCGGTTACACGAACAAGGAGGTCATTATCACCAGCGCTACCCACCCGACGATCTTCGTCACGTTGCAAAGAAGCCAGAGTGCCCTGGACGCCACCATCGTCCAGGCATACGGTACGACTTCCCGGCGTTTCAATGTAGGCTCCATCTCCACGGTGGATGCGGCAACGATCGAAGCGCAGCCGGTATCGAATGTCCTGCTGGCCTTGCAGGGACAGGCGCCGGGTCTCGCCATTACTACCACTAACGGCGCGCCGGGCGCCCAGATCCTGGTACAGGTCAGGGGACAAAATACCCTGGCAAGCAATCCGAGCGCCTTTGGTGCAGCGGGTTATAAACCCTATAACCAACCGCTGTTCATCATCGACGGTGTGCCCTTTGCCCCGCAGAACAACAACCTCAACCAATTGCAAACCCTTGCCAACAACTCCAGTTTCACCGGCGGGATCAATGTTTCCGGCGGCATCAGCCCCTTTGCCAGCATCAATCCCGACGATATCGAAAGCGTGAGCATCCTCAAAGATGCCGATGCAACGTCCATCTATGGCACACAAGGGTCCAACGGCGTCATCCTGATCACGACGAAGAAAGGAAAACCCGGGAAGACGATGTTCAACCTGATGGCGACAACCGGTGCCAACAGCGCCGAACACCTCGTCAAATTGATGAACACCCCGCAGTACCTGCAGATGCGGGCGCAGGCCTACGCCAGCGACGGCATCACCCCCAGTAACAATCCGTATAGTTATCCATATACGGCCTATGCCCCCGATCTCACGATCTTCGATTCGACTAAATATACGAATTGGGAAAAGACGGTCTTTGGAAAGACGACCAACAACACGGACATCCATGCTACTCTATCCGGCGGCAGCTACACCAATACTTTTCTCGTCTCGGGTGGATTCACCCGGAGTGATTACATCTACCCCGGCAGTTATGCCGATCAGCGGTTGACTCTGCATACTAATTTTCACCACGTGTCGCAGGACAACCGGCTCACGGTGGATTTCGGAACGGATTATGGCTACGACCACAACAACTCCCCCGGGGGCGGTGTGGCAAGCATCCTGTTGCCCCCCAATACCCCTGACCTGCTGGATGCGCAAGGCAATCTCGTCTGGAGCTACAAAGGCATCGATCTGGGCAATTTCCAGTCCTTGTATCCTTTTTTGAAAGAGCCGGACCTCGTGCAGACCTATAATCTGAACACCACGTTGCGAGTGGCTTATAAAATAATGACCGGTCTCAGCTTCTCCGTTGATGCCGGATACAACCGCAATACCACGGCCGAACTCCAGGCTGATCCATCGACCGCTCAGAACCCGCAGTTTATATACCGTCAGGCGTCGTTTGCCAACAATACCTATGAAACCATCAACGTCGAACCGCAGATCGACTATAACACCACGATCGGGAATGGCGTGCTCAGCGCGCTGGCCGGCGCGACCTATAAGAAGAACACGCAAAACGACAACCAGATCCAGGGGACCGGTTATGCGAACGACAATTTCCTCGGCTCCATCAATGGCGCGGCGACGGTATATGTACAGGATCAAAGCAATCTCTACAAGTATGACGCGTTTTTCGCGCGGCTGAAATATGTTTACGACAGGAAATATATCCTTTCTCTTACGGGCCGAAGGGATGGATCGAGCAATTTTGGTCCCGCCCGTCAGTTCGGCAATTTTGGTTCGGTGGGAGCGGGGTGGATCTTTTCCGAGGAAAAGGGGTTCAAGCACCTGCTGCCTTTCGTGAGCTACGCCAAACTCTCCGGCAGCTATGGCACCAGCGGCAGCGATGGTGTTGCCGCCTATCGATACCAGGCCTTCTATGCGCCGATCACCTATGTACCCAACTTCCAGGGTTCGCAGCCTAGCGCCCCGCAGAATTTTTATAACCCCGACTATAGCTGGGCCACGAAACGGTCGCTGAATGGCGCCCTGGATCTTGGGCTGTTTCATGACCGGGTGCTGTTGAATGTGACCTGGTACCGTGATCGCGAAGACAACCAGCTTGGCGGATATCCGCTGCCCATCCAGAGCGGTTTTTCATCGGTGCTGGAAAATGTGCCGGGCACGGTGCAGAACGCTGGATGGGAATTCGCTGTCACCTCCAACCAGATCAAGACAAAGGCCTTCAGCTGGGCCTCGAATTTCAATATCACCTTTAACCGGAACAAGCTGCTGGCCTTCCCCGACCTGGCCGGGTCACCCTATGCCGATTATTATATTTTGGGCAAACCTACTTCTGAGATCATGGGCTATAGGTTTAAAGGGTTGAATCCGCAAACCGGGCTTTTCGAGTACTATACCGTCAAGGGTCAGACGACCAACTCGCCGAATTATCAATTGGCTGCGCAGGGCGGAGACAGGGTGCCCATCGGTGACCAGGAGGTGAAATTCATGGGCGGTCTCGGCAATACGTTTACCTATAAACGTTTGAGTCTATATATCTTTTTCCAGTTCTCCAGCCAGGAGGCGCCTAATTATCTGCAAACGGTCTATGGCTCGTTTATACCCGGAACTTCGGCTACCAATCAGCCGGTAGAAGCGCTGAATTACTGGAAGAATCCCGGTGACCGGACGGTCCTGGAAAAGCTCACCACGGGTTATGGCAGCGCCGCGTACACGCCCGGGGTGGCGTTCAATTCTTCATCGGGTGCCTATGGCACGGACACCTATGCCCGCCTGAAGACGATGTCGCTGTCCTGGTCCCTGCCGGAGGCCTTTTGCAGAAAGGCGCATATTCAGAATGCAAAGATCTATCTCAACGGCCAGAACCTGCTGACGATCACGAGTTGGAAGGTGGCCGATCCCGAACAATTCGCGAATTATACCGCATTCCCGATACAGCGCACGGTGGCATGCGGTCTCAACTTTAACTTTTAATTCATGACAGCATGAAAAATATAACTTTTGGCCACTATACGACGATGATAATGCTGGTGATGACGTCGATGACGACGGCCTGTAAAAAACTGATCCAGATTCCGCCTAATCCACCCACGGAGATCACGCAAACGCAGCAGTTCTCGGACAGCGCTACGACCATGACGGCCATGGCCAATATCTACAGCTATCAGGCCAATCAAAATGGCTTTATGTTCGACGACGGCTGGCTTGACCTGTGCACCGGTCTGTCCTCCGACGAGATCAACACCACTACGGGTCTCAGCGATGACCTGGAATTCTATGAATACGGCGTCAACCGGTTCAATGATAATATCTCTTCCCTGTGGAGCGATCCCTATAGCGGTCTCTATCCGGTGAACGCGGCGCTCAGCGGGATAGCCGCCAGCAAGTCATTACCGGCTTCCCTGAAAACCCAGCTCACAGGCGAGCTGGAAGTCGTCCGGTCGCTCTATAATTTCTATTTGGTGAACTTGTTCGGCCCGGTTCCATTGATCACCTCCATCGACTATACCGTCACTTCGAAACTGGGCCGCACGTCGGTGGACTCGATCTATAAACAGATACTCACCGACCTCACGGCTGCGCAGCAGGTGCTCACGGCGAACTATGCCGGTACAGGCCATTACCGGCCCAATCTCTATGTGGTCAAGGCTTTCCTGGCAAAAGTATATCTGTATCAGCAAAACTGGCAGGCAGCGTATGATGCGGCGGACACGGTGATCCATTCCGGCAGGTATGCCCTCGAGCCAAACCTGAACAATGTCTTTCTGGATGGCAGCCAGGAGGCGATCTGGCAACTACCCGCCACCGGCTTTACGGTCACGAAAGAGGCCCAGAATTATATCAAGCAGTCCTATCAGACGGTCCCCAGGTACCCGCTGACTACTTTTTTGTTAAATGCCTTCGAGCCGGGAGACCAGCGGCTGCAGGACTGGGCGGATTCGGTGGCTGTAAATACCGGGGCGGCCAATCAAACCTTTTACTATCCTTATAAGTATAAGAACATTTATCCTTCTTCCACGACGGAAGATTTTATGATCTTCCGGCTGGGCGAGCAGTATCTTATCCATGCGGAGGCGGCCGCGGAGCTGGGCCAGCTGGGCACCGCGCTTTCCGATCTCAATACGGTGCGGGCACGCGCAGGGCTGCCGGCCAGTACGGCGTCTACGCAGGCGGCGCTTTTGACTGCGATCATGCATGAACGGCAGGTCGAGCTGTTTAACGAATGGGGCAACCGCTGGCTGGACCTGGTCCGGACGGGCACCGCCGCCACCGTGCTGAATGCGGAAAAAGGCGGCTTCCAGCCGTTTATGACGCTGTATCCGCTGCCCAATGCCCAGCTTGAAACCAATAACCTTTTGACCCAGAATCCCGGGTACAATTAATCTGATCATTTCATTCTTCACAGACCGGTCCGCGCGACCGGTCCTACCCTTCATTTTTCATTATGTCACAGTCCATTGTTAAAATCGAGCAACTATCGCACCGGTATACCGGCAGCTGGGCCATCCGGGACATCAACATGGAGATCGACCATAGCGGCATTGTCGGCCTGCTGGGCTCCAACGGCGCAGGCAAGTCCACGACGATGAACATCCTGTGCGGGTGTCTCAACCAAACCGAAGGGAATGTCTATGTCGGCGGCATCGATATGCGCAAGAACCCCGAGGATGCCAAGCGGCTCATCGGTTTTCTGCCGCAGAATGCACCCTTGTATATGGATCTGACCGTTGACGAATATCTCGTCTATTGCGCGAATCTGCGCAAGATGGCGAGGGACGATATCCGACCCGCCGTGGAAGACGCCAAAGAACGTTGCGGCATCGCGCATTTCGGTACCCGGCTGATCCGGAACCTCTCGGGCGGCTACCGGCAACGGGTGGGTATTGCACAGGCCATCATTCACCGGCCGCAGCTGGTGGTGCTGGATGAGCCGACAAACGGCCTCGACCCTAACCAAATCATCGAGGTCAGGGCTCTGATCAAAGAAATCGCCGCAGACCGGGCGGTGATCTTCTCCTCGCATATTTTATCCGAAGTGCAGGTGTTGTGCAAGGAGATCAAGATGATCGATAATGGCCGGATCGTCTTTGCCGACACGATGGACGCCTTCAACAATTATCTGGAGCCGCATAGTGTGCTGCTGTATATGGATAATCCGCCCGCAGAGGAAGGATTCCTGCGGATGCCAGGGGTTACCAAAGCCGATTTCTTAACGGAGAAGAACATCCGCCTGTACTTCAACGGCGACCCCGAGATCACCGAACGCATCATCGCGACCAGCGTGGCGCAGGGCTGGCGCCTCAGGGAGATCAGCCTGGACAAGAGCTCGCTCGACGAAATATTTGCACAGTTATCCAATAATAACGGCCGGACAAAATAAAGCTAAATGAAGACAACATTGAAAATAGCCAGGACCGAGCTGGCCTTACTATTCTATTCCCCGATCGCCTGGTTCCTGCTGATCGCCTTTCTCTTCCAGGCCGGACTGGCCTATACCGGCGCGATCGAGAGCATTTTGACCTCGCAGGATATGGGTGGCAGGAATCTGCAATACCTGACCTTCCTGACGGCACGGACCTTTGCGCCGCCCTATGGCATCTGGCCCCAGCTGGTGAGCAAGCTGTATCTGTATCTGCCGTTGCTGACCATGGGTCTGATGAGCAGGGAGATCAACGGCGGCACCATCAAGCTGCTCTATTCTTCGCCCATCAAGGTGCGGGAGATCATTTTCGGCAAATACCTCGCCATGATGGTGTACAACCTGGCGCTGGTGTCGGTGCTGGCGATCATGGTGATCTGTGGGTTATTCAATCTGCAGCATGCGGATGCGGGGATGTTGTTCGCCGGGCTGCTGGGCATCTATCTGTTGTTGTGCGCCTATGCAGCGATCGGACTGTTCATGTCCTGCCTGACATCTTACCAGGTGGTTGCGGCGTTGAGCACGCTGGTGCTGCTGGCGGCGCTGAGCTATATCGGCCAGCTCTGGCAGGATATCGATTTTGTACGGGACCTCGCGTATTTCCTTTCGATCGAGGGACGGGCCGATAAGATGTTGCTGGGGCTTATTACGACAAAGGATATCATTTATTTCCTGGTGATCATCGGCATGTTCCTGTCTTTCGGCATCTACAAGCTGCAATCCGACCGCGAGTCGAGGCCGCTTGTTTTGAAGATCGGCAGGTACATGGGCATCGTGGTGCTGGCGCTGGCCATCGGCTATATCAGCAGCCGGCCAGGCCTGGTCGGCTATGTGGATGCTACGGCGAATAAGACCATGACACTGACCGCCGGTGCACAGAAGGTGTTGAAAGAGATGGGGGATAAACCCCTGGAGGTGACGTCGTATATCAACCTGCTGGACGGCCGTTTCTATTATGGCAAGCCCGACCAGCGGAATACCGATATGGCCCGGTGGGAACCCTATCTGCGGTTCAAACCCGATATCCAATTCAAGTATGTCTATTTCTACGATAGTACGGGGGATAAGAATCTCTTCAAATACAACCCGGGCTTGACGCTGAAAACGCTGGCCGAACGCTATGCCAAATCCATGAAGATCAATCTGAATCGTTTTGAGACACCGGCCGAGCTGCGGAAGACCATCGATCTGCGGCCCGAGGAGAACAGGTACGTCATGGACCTGCGCTACAATGGTAGGAGCACCTTCCTGCGGCTTTTCGATGATCAGATCATCTTCCCGACGGAGACGGAAACGTCGGCGGCCCTGAAACGGCTGATGCAGGCCAAAATGCCGATGATCGCATTTGTGCGGGGCGAGTCGGAGCGCAGCATCGACAAATTGGGGGACCGGCATTTTAAATACCTGGCGAATCAGATCACCTTTCGGTATTCTTTGATCAACCAGGGTTTCGATGTGGAGCAGGTATCCCTGAAAGACCAGGATATCCCCGCCGGTATAACGGCGTTGGTCATTGCCGATCCGAAGATGGCCTTTGACTCGGCGTCCCTCCGGAAGATCCGGCAATATATCGCCGATGGCGGGAATTTGTTGATCGCCGGCGAGCCGGGTAAACAGGATATCGTCAATCCATTGTTGAAACCGCTGGGTGTGCAGCTCATGGATGGCATGATGGTAGAGCGAAATAAGGATTTCTCGCCCGAGCTGGTACAGCCTTATCTGACTGCGGCTGCAGCCGCTTTTACGGAGAAACTGCATTCCGATTTCGAAGACAGCCTCGTGATCGCCATGCATGGTGCGGCGGGGTTGTCTTATACGACGGGCGGCCCTTTTACGATCACGCCGCTGGCGATGACGTCGGGGACGAAGAGCTGGAACAAAAAGATCAAGCCGGATGAAAATATGATCGAGCTGGCGGAGGACCAGGTGGAGCCACGAGGTTTTGGCAGTGCGGTGATGATCGTGGGCGACGGGCCGGCGGCGGATGATGCTCCCAAGGCGAAGGCAAAAAAGGTCGCTCCTGTTGTTTCCGATCCTGATCCGGATATCCTCAACTTTGACCCCGCTAAGGGCGACGAACGGGGACCGCTACCCGCGGTACTCGGGCTTAGCCGGAGCATCAACGGACGACAGCAAAAGATCGTCGTTTCGGGGGATGCCGATTTTCTGAGCAATACGGAGCTGGCGCGGTTCAATATCAAGACCTGCAATTTCGATTTCAGTACGGGCATTTTCAGCTGGTTTGCCAATGGCGAATTCCCCATCGATTCCTCACGGCCGCCGTCGAAGGACAAGCGTGTCGATCTCACAGACGGCGGACTGACCTTGCTGAAGGTGCTCTTGATGGGCATTTTGCCCGGCTTGTTACTGATCCTGGGCAGTATCCTGCTGATCAGACGTAAACGAAAATAATTTTATGCATTTCACTACCGATAGGCAAACGATCGAGGACCTGAATATCTTCGGAAAGCGGGGGGATAGCTCGATCTACAGTGTGTTCAGTCATACCCAGACCCGCGGCGGTGCGGCGCTGATGGAGCAGCTGTTCAATGAGCCTTTGTCACGGCCCGAGGCGATCCGGAAGCGGATCGGCATTTTCAACTATTTTGCGGACGCCGGGCTGGTGTTCCCCTGCAAATCGGAATGGTTCGATGCGATCGAGCAATACCTTGCCAACACCGATGAGCGGACGAAGATGTCGTTTCAGGATGCTGCGCTGGGGCGGCGGATCACGGGTATGATCACGCAAAACACGGAGGAGGTGGTTATCCAAAAGGGGATGGCGGCTGTGGTGGAGCTGGTGCATGCGTGTAAGGGCTTCGTGGGATCGCTGAGGGCGGGCGCGACCGCCTCGGCTTCGGCAGGGGAGGGGGTGGCTTTAGCCGTGGACGCTTATGCGGAGGAGCGGGCGGCGATGGAGGGGTTGTTGGCGGATACGGCGTTTGCCGGAGTGCTGCGGGAATCGCCTCGGAAGAAACTGGCGTTCGGACAGGTGGCCGAATTCGACGAGCAGCTTCGGTTCCGGCATAGGGGTGTGGTTCGGCGGCTGCTGGAGCGGGTCTATTATCTCGATGTCTATCTCACGGTGGCGCGGGTAGCGGCGGCGAGGAAGCTGGCTTTTCCGACGGTGCTGGAGCGGGAGGCACACAGGATCACCATACAAGGTTTATATCATCCGGGGCTGACCGCTCCGGTGGCCAATTCGGTGCGGATCACGCCGGACAACAATGTGGTATTCCTCACCGGCGCGAATATGGCGGGAAAGAGCACGTTCATGAAGTCGCTGGGGATCGCCGTCTATCTCGGCCATATGGGGTTCCCGGTGGCGGCAGCGGAGATGGAGTTCTCTGTTTTGGATGGGCTCTTCACGACGATCAACCTGGCCGACAACCTGGGGATGGGCGCGAGTCATTTTTATGCGGAGGTGCTGCGGGTAAAGAAGGTGGCCGAGGAGCTGAATCGCGGGAGGAACCTGCTGGTGATCTTCGACGAACTCTTTCGGGGCACCAATGTCAAGGATGCGTATGAGGCGACCATTGCCATTACCGAAGCGTTTGCGGGGAAGCGGGCGAGCGTCTTCGTTATCTCGACGCATATCATCGAGGCGGGGGACGTGTTGCGGGAGCGGTGTGACAATATCGGCTTTCTGTTCCTGCCCACCCGAATGAAGGGGACACAGCCCGTGTATACCTATCAGCTGGAACGGGGTATTACCGACGACCGCCATGGAATGGTGATCATCCGCAATGAAGGTATACTGGATATTCTGGAAAAAGGAAATTGGAACGAATCATGAGCTTTATCACCGATCAACAAACGCTGAACGATCTGAATCTGCTGGGCAAACACCGGCGCGGTTCTATCTTCAGCTTGTTTTGTAAAGTACATACCGCGGGAGGAGAACGTTTATTGGAACAGTTCTTTCGTCATCCGCTCACCGATGCGGCGGCGATCAACGAGCGCAGCGGGCTATTCCGGTATTTTGCAGGCATGGGCTTGATCTTTCCGTTGAGCGGTGCGCAAGTCGAGGCAATGGAAAGCTATCTGGAGAGTCCCGGACAGGGGAATTTGCCCGGCGCCGTTTGGCATAGTCTGCGTGGTAAGGCGATGGAGACGCTGATACGGGACGAGACCTATGGGGTGTTGCGGGAAGGTCTGCTGGCGGCGGTGAACGGTTTGTACGTGCTGTATGCGTTCCTGCGGGAGCTGGCGGCGCGTGATCCCATGGGACCGTATGTCGGCCGGGTCAGGGGCGCCATGGCCGTGCTGGAGGACCGGCGGCTGGCGGTAGTGCTGGATGACGACACGCCGGAGGACTGGTCGTTGCTGACGGTGGCGCGCTATGATCACTTGTTAAGGACGCGGCTTCGGCCGGGTTTGGAGAGCGTCAGGAGTGTGCTGAGCGAGTTGGATGTCTTTATCGGTGTCGGTCAACTGGCCCGCGCCAATGGCTGGGGGTATGCGCGGGCATTGCCTCCGGCGGATAATGTCGTTTGGATCGAAGGGATGAGGCATCCTGCTTTGCCTCACGCTGTAGGCAATTCGATCATGCTGGGAACGGACCTGAATATGCTGTTCCTCACCGGTGCGAATATGGCCGGGAAATCTACGTTCATGAAAGCCTTTGGGGTGTCGCTGTATCTGGCACATATGGGTTTCCCGGTGGCTGCGACAGAGATGGCGTTCTCCGTGCGGGATGGCCTATTCACCAGCATCAATGTGGCGGACGACCTGAGCCAGGGGCATAGTCATTTTTATGCGGAGGTCTTGCGCGTGAAGCATGTCGCGCAGCCGGTGAGCGAGGGAAGGTGTCTGGTCGTGCTATTCGACGAGCTGTTCAAGGGGACGAACGTGAAGGATGCGTATGATGGGACGCTGGCGGTAACCGAAGCTTTCTCGCGGTACCGGCGCTGTGCCTTTATCATCTCGACGCATATCGTAGAAGCCGGCGAGGCGTTGCGCAAGCGGCGGGATAACCTGCGATTTGCTTATCTGCCTACCGTGCTGGAAGATGGGCGGCCGCGCTATCCGTATGTCTTACAGGAGGGGATTGCCGCGGACCGGGTCGGAATGACGATCATCGAGAACGAAGGGATTTTAGACATTGTTAAAAACAGTAAATGAAAAATATGAAAAGGATGGTAATGGGTTTTGGGTTGCTGCTGACGACGTGGGCGTGGGCGATGGCGCAGGGCGGTGCTGCCGCCAAGTTCCACATCACCGGTCAGTTGAAAAATTTGCAGGCGACCCGCGTATACCTCATTTATATTGAAGGCAACAAGCAGATCATGGATAGCGCGACCGTTGCCAACGGGTCATATGCGTTTACAGGCGAGATAGGGGAGGGTGGTCCGGCGGAATTGCTGGATGTCGCACCCAGGAATAGGCCCATGTCGCGGGATATCGCCAGGTTCTATCTGGCCCCGGAATCATATGTCCTCCACCAGGCCGATTCGTTTTCGAATGCCGTGGTGACGGGGTCTGTTGCTAACACGGATTACCTGGCGATCACGGCGGCAGCGATGCCTTATGAACAGCGGGAAAGGGCGCTGCTGCCTGCTTATCAGACTGCCCGCCTGGCGAAGGACGAGGCCACGGCCAGGTCGATCGAGGCACAGGCGAAGGTGATCGATAAAGCGCTGGATGATTCCGTCTACGCGGTGTTTGTGCGGAGGCATGCGCATTCCCCTTTGGTGCTTTATGTTTTGCAGCGGTATGAAAAGAACGAACCGGATGCGGCTGCACTGCGGAGTTTGTTCGGCTCGCTGAGCCCGGCCGTGAAGCGCTCGGCTGCAGGCAAGGCCTTTGCGGAGAAGCTGGCCACTAATGCGAAGACGAGCGTTGGGGCGATGGCCATGGACTTTACGCAGAACGATACGGCGGGCAAGGCTGTTTCGCTGCGGTCGTTCAGGGGTAAGTATGTGCTGGTGGATTTCTGGGCCAGCTGGTGCGGTCCCTGCCGTGCGGAGAATCCCAATGTCGTCGAAGCCTATGCGAAATATCATCCGAAGGGATTTGACATAATTGGTGTATCGCTGGACCGACCGGGGGATAGAGACAAATGGTTGAAGGCGATCCATGCGGATAAGCTGTACTGGACACAGGTCTCGGACCTGGGGTTCTGGAAGAATGCGGTGGCGGTGGAATATGGGGTAGGGTCCATTCCGCAGAACTTTCTGATCGATCCGCAGGGGAAGATCATCGCCAAAGGGTTGAGGGGAGGAGAGTTGGAGGAGAAATTGGGCGAGATATTTGATCCGCCGCCGCAGCCTTTGGTGCTCGACCCCGCCGTCCGGACGGGTAAACTGGCCAACGGGTTGACCTATTTTATCCGGCGCAATACCGAACCAAAGAACCGGGTAGATCTTTATCTCGTGAACAAGGTGGGTTCGGTGCTGGAGTCGGACGACCAGCAAGGTCTCGCGCATTTTATGGAGCACATGAGCTTCAACGGGACCACGCATTTTCCCAAGAACGACCTCATTGATTATCTGCAGAGATCGGGCGTTCGTTTTGGCGCCGATATTAACGCTTATACCAGCTTCGACGAGACGGTTTATCAACTTCCCATTCCGAGTGGCAAACCCGATGTGCTGAAGAACGGCATCCGGATCATTCGGGACTGGGCGCAGAATGCTACCCTCGATCCGGTAGAGATCGATAAGGAACGGGGTGTGGTGCTCGAAGAAAAACGTCTGGGCAAGGGTGCGGGCGAACGGATGCGCAGGATCTATTTTCCGGTAATTCTAAATAATTCCCGGTATGCAGAGCGTATTCCTATTGGCCTGGATACGGTCCTGAATCATTTCAAGCCGGAGACTATTCGCCGATTCTATCACGACTGGTACCGGCCGGACCTGCAGGCGGTGATCGTGGTAGGAGATATCGACGTCGACGCGATGGAGCGGATCATCAAAGAAAAGTTTTCGGACCTGAAGAACCCGGCGGGTGAAAGGATGCGGACGGCCTATCAGGTGCCGCTGACGGGAAAGAATCATTTTGTGGCGGTCACGGATAAAGAAATGACGACGACGGAAGTCGAGGTGCTGATCAAACACAAGGCGTTGCCTTTGATGACGGATGCCGACTACCGGAGAAACCTTATACAGGAGCTGTTCAACGATATGATCGGCGACCGGTATAGGGAATTGGCGCTTCACAGCGATCCTCCTTTCGTAAAGGGAAATGCTGGCATCGGCGTTCTCATGGGTGGACTGGATGTCTATGACGCCAGCATGAGTGCGCGGCCCGGGGAATTGGAGAAGGGTTTCAAGGCGATGTGGCGGGAGACGATCCGCGTGAAGCGGTTTGGTTTTACCCAGAGTGAGCTGGACCGGGCCAAGGCCAGCTACCTGAGCGCGACGGAGACCGGGTTGAAAGAAAAGGACAAGACGAGGTCGGAGAACTATGTGAAGGAATATCAGCAGCATTTTCTTAAGGGTGTTGCGGTACCCGGCATCGAAAAGGAATATGCGCTGGTGCAGGCGGTTCTTCCCGGCATCACCCTGGCGGAGGTAGATGCGCTTGCCGGAAAATATGCGACGGCGACGGACCGGGACATACTCTTGCTGGCGCCCGAGAAGGATAAGGCACAGCTTCCGGATAGCGCTGTAGTGACCGGTTGGTTGCAAGCGGTGGAGACCGAGGATCTCCAGCCCTATAAGGACGAGATGAGCACGAAGCCCTTTCTGAGCAGCCAGCCCGTGCCCGGGACCATCACGGCCGAAGAACAAGATACGGCCTTGCATCTCACCCGGCTGACGCTCAGCAATGGCGTGAAGGTGGTACTCAAGCCTACGGATTTTAAGAACGACCAGATCATTTTTAGCTCCTTTGCCCCGGGTGGAACGTCGGTATATCCTGACGCGGATTATCAGAGTGCCGTCAGTGCGGCGGCGGTCGTGACGGCAGGAGGCGTGGGGAACTATAACGTAACCGAGCTGGAAAAATACCTGGCTGGTAAACAGGTCGGTGTAAGACCTTATATCGGGGAGCGTACCCAAGGGGTGAGCGGGAGCGCCACGCCCAGGGATCTTGAAAGCGCCTTGCAACTAGTATATGCCTATTTTACAGAACCGCGAAAAGAGGAGGACGTGTTCAAGAACTTCATCGAGCGGTCGGAAGCGGGGTTGGTCAACCGGGGTAATGACCCGAGCAGTGTTTTCAGCGATACCGTGAGCGCTATCCTCGGCAATTACAATCTGCGCAGGACCGGGCCCACGCTGGAAAAACTGCACCAGATCGATCTGGACAAGGCGTTCGCGATGTATAAGCACAGTTTTTCCGACGCGTCGGATCAGACCTTCACGTTTGTGGGCAGCTTCGATCCCGCGACCATCCGGCCGCTGCTGGAAAAATACCTGGGGTCGCTGCCTGCGACGCATGCGGGTGAGCAGGCCAAAGACCTGGGCATTCATATCCCCGCGGGACAAATGACGCGGATCGTCTACAAGGGTACGGAACCCAAGGCTACCGTCTACCTGGTGTTTTCGGGAGCCTTCGATTATAGTCCGGAAAACCGTGTGAGGCTGGATGCGTTGAAGGAAGCGCTGCAGATCCGGCTGATCCAACGGCTACGTGAAGACGAAAGCGGCGTCTATAGCCCGGCCGTGCGTGTCAATATGGGCAAGCTGCCGGAGTCGAGGTACTCCTTCCTCATCTCGTTTGGTTGCTCGCCGGAGCATGCGGACAAGCTGGTGGCTTCGGCGTTGGATGAGGTGGGCAAGCTGCGCACCGCCGGGCCACTACAGGAGAATGTAGACAAGTGGAGGGCGGAGGACAAGACGGCGAGAGAAACACAGCTGAAGACCAATGGCTGGTGGATGGGCTATTTGAATACCCAACTCGAAAACGGGGAAGACCTGCATCAGTTGGACGGGTATTCGTCGATTGCAGACGCAGTGACGCCTTCGGAGCTGAAAGCTGCGGCTGAAAAGTATTTAAGCGGTGATAACTATATCCGGCTGGAATTGTTGCCGGCAAAATGATCATTGTTCCATTACGGGGAGCGCCTGGCCGTTATGACAGGTAGCGCAGCTGAGTATTAGGTTCGGCGCCCCCAGCAGGGGGTGCCGGACCTTGAAGTATTTCTTATTCATGGTCAGGGTCATGCGCATCATGCCCCGCGCGATCTTTTTTTCGGGTTTCGCATCGCTGGCAAAGTCCAGGCCATGACCATCGGCAGCAGCGGCATGGCAGAACCCGCAACTGACGCCTAGCCCATCGTCGATATCGTCGGTCATAATGCCCAGCAGCTCTTTGGAGGTGATGTTCCGGGGCAATACCCTGAGATTTTTATATTGGCCATTACCGGTGTTTGGTTTGATCGTGGCGGAGCCGAGGAGGATGGCGCCGGTGAGAAGCAAAAGTACGGTTAGCTGTTTCATGCGCCAAGGGGAGTATCGGTGATGGCCAGGGTATGATCGTGTTCCTTGTAATTCACGCTGGTGAGACCAAGCATGATGCGAAGTTTTTCGGCAGGCACTTTCATCGGGCCCGCGGAAGGCGCCGAACCCGGAGCAGGTTGCGGGAAAGCCGTCGAGCACGCGGTATGAAAGGTCATGTTCCCTTCGACCTTTTGGATGGTTTGGTGAATATGACCATTCAGGACGGACACCGAGCCAAACCGTTTCAGGAGCGCCAATGCCTGGGCGCTGTCTTCGGTACCCCAGCCCCACTGTGGATAGATCGCCCAGAGCGGAATATGGGCAAACACGACTATCGGCGTGCTGTTGGTAAGCGGTTTGAGATCGTTCTCTAGCCATTGGAGCTGATCGGGGCCGATGTATCCCAACCCGCCGTCAACGTGGTTGGTGACATTGTTAAGACCGATGAAATGGACACCGTTAGCATCGAAGCTGTAATAGCCGTTGCCTTTGGTATTTTTCCCGAAACGTTCGAGATAGAGCTTGCCATTGTCCGTGACGTCGTGTTCCCCGGGTACATAAAATATCTTTTCTGTTTTGACACTTTTAAGGGATTGATCGAGGGTGTCGAATTCGTCCGCCTGGGCGAGATGCGTGAGGTCACCGGTGTGCAGCACAAACGCGGGAGCGGAAGGCATGGCGTTGATCTTGTCTATCGCAGCCTGCAGCGTACCTACGACATCGGGGTTGGCAGCTTTGTTGAAGCCGATATGACTATCGCTGATCTGGACAAAGCTGAAGTCCGAGGACGGTATGATCAGCCCTTTTTTCAATCCGTCCGTGGTCTTGTCGATGAGCTGGCTCATGCCATAGGATCTCATGATACCCCCCGTCATCATCCAGAGGACGCCGGTGCCGGCCCAGGCCATACATTGTAGAAAACCCCTGCGGTCAACGCCGTCGTTGTTAGCTATACTTTCGTTCGATTGTTGTGGATCTTTCATGATGAATTGTTTGATCGCACAAAGGAATAGGGTTAACGCCCGCTCAGCTAATCTTTTACATGAGACCGGCGATTTCCTTGATCAAATGATGGTTTCATGAAAAAACCAAGGATTTGCCTGCTTTTATCGGGTGTGATCTTTGTTTGATAAAAAAATTAGCACTGCAATACTAAATTATTTAGCGTAAATTTGAGTAGTTATTTACCGGATCCTTCGTTCACCTTTTATTGGAAATTAAAAATGGGAAGATAGGGATTTGATTTGTAGTTAGTTGCATAAAAACTGTTTTTGGGTAAAGATTTAAGAAAATAGTGGGATGACTGGAATGAGGAATCTGTTTAAGGCGGATGGTGGTACAAATTGGTATCATAAAAAGATACAAGGATGTAGCATAAAATGGGACGTGAGTGTATCGAAAAGAGAGACTGAGTTGTATCATCATCCTTCCGGCTTGTCTTTTTATTATTTTAAATCTTTTATTTGTGTATGTCGTCTGAGCTGGACCCACGGTATGATTCCATTAAACCGATGTATGATAAAGGGAAGATAAAATCCTTTTTGGATATTTTTAAACATGTCCCCAAATCGACTGTTGCGGCGGACATGGGGAAGAACAGAGCGAGGTTTTCAAGCCAGCTCAAGCATTTAAAAAACTTCTCTTTACCCGATCTATGGTTGATCGGTCAATTTTGCCGGTTGACGGAAGTCGAGATGTTGAAATTATTTGCAAAGGAGCTGGAGATCCAGGAGAAAGAAAAGAAAAAAAGACCTTCACCATAACCATGCCTATGCCGTCCTATTGTGTCACTTGGCTAATTTAGATCTTATTACTTGCTGTTCTATTGCCGCCCGCCGAGGGGCGGCTTTTTTGTGAATCGGCGTTCGAGCGTCAACTTTACTTCCCGTTTCCCGGATGAAAAGGTACTTTTGGAGATGTACCGAACACTGCTGATTTACATTTTACTTGTAGGCTCCCTTTTTGTACTTACCGGAGTGCTGCTCAGTAAAGGCAGCCTTCTGCCGGTACGGTTACCCGCTTTGGTCAAAACAGTGAGTATACGGGTCGCGGAGGCTCCGGTTCCGGCGAAAGGAGCCGCTTTTCCGCTGGAGCTTTCGCTGCTCCAGCTCATTGTAGTACTGGCGGCGGCCAGAACGGCAGGTGCGGTGGCCAAACTATTGCATCAACCGGCGGTAGTAGGGGAGATGCTGGCCGGGGTCTGTCTGGGGCCTTCGCTGCTTGGCAAGTGGTGTCCCGGGATCTCTGCTGCGTTGTTCCCCGCGGGTAGCTTGCAGGGAATAACGCTGCTTAGCCAGGCGGGGCTGGTCTTTTTTATGTTTGTGCTGGGGATGGACCTGGATACGGGGCTGATACGAAAAAAGGCCCGTCACGCTTTTTTGATAAGTCATTCGAGCATCGTGCTGCCTTTCTTCCTGGGGGTAACGCTTGCTTATTTCATCTACCCGTTGACGGCGCCGCCCGGGGTGCGGTTCCTGCCTTTTGCGTTGTTTATCGGAACCGCTATGAGCATTACCGCTTTTCCGGTGTTGGCGCGTATCGTCATGGATAGGGGGTTGACGCAGCATCCGCTGGGGCAACTGGTGATCAGCTGTGCCGCTGCGGACGACGTAACGGCCTGGTGTCTTCTCGCCGTCGTCGTAGCCCTTGTAAAAGCGGGCACCATCGGTATGGGATTGCTGACGATCGTCAAGGCGTTGGGGTTGGTAGCGGTGATCCTGCTGGTGATAAAGCCGTTGTTACAACGGGCGCTGCATTGGCTCCGTGCGAAGAATGCCGGGGAGATCGCGACTACTGCCGTCTTTCTTTTTGTATTGATCTCCGCGTGGACTGCGGAAAAGATAGGCATTCATGCGTTGATGGGCGCTTTTCTCGCGGGGACGGCGATGCCCGCGGAGAGTGATTATAGGGAAGAAATGGCCGGAAAGGTCAAAGATATCAGCGTTTTGGTGCTCTTGCCCGTATTTTTCTTCCTGAGTGGTCTGCGGACCAGGCTGGATCTGTTAGGCGATGGCCAACTGCGGTTGTTGTTCGCGTTGGTGCTTTGCGTTGCTGTCGCCGGTAAATTTGGCGGCGCCGGTTTGGCCGCGCGTCTCAGCGGCTATTCCTGGCATGATGCTGTTGCCATTGGTGTACTAATGAATACCCGGGGGCTCGTAGAGCTGATCGTGATCAACATCGGATACGAGCTGGGTGTACTCTCAGGAGGCATCTATACTATACTTGTATTGATGGCCATTACGACCACGCTGATGACCTCGCCGCTATTGGATTGGGTGGATAGATCGAGGGCGAAAAAAATCGAACAGTTAAAGATCGAATGTTAGGGTTGTTTACTCGATGGGTTTATAATCTTTGAACAGATTCACTTTTGTCGCTTCTACCTGGCTGCGATAGGCTGCCCATTTGCCTTCGAAGAAGGCATTGATCTTTTGCAGGGCTTCGCCGACGGCTTTCTCCGCATTCGAGACCATGGTCTCGTTCTCCGGGCCGGGGGCTACCATCTTGCTTCCGATCGATCGCTGAGCCTCGCGTAGTTGCGACATTACGGTCACCTCGAATGGGCTTTCCGCCAGTCCCTGCCGGTCGGGTTTTTTACCGGTGATGAATTCGCGGATCGATTTTATAGAATCCTGCATTCTGGTCGTCATCTTTCTCAGCGAATCGGCGTCTTTTCCGGTGATGTCGCGTAATTCGGCGAGCATTTTTGTGCAGATCTCGTCGGACTCGGTGAGCCTATCCATCCCCTCCGTCAATTTATCCTCGGATTTTCTCAGGCGGTCATACAGGGCTCTTTGTGCCAGTTTGATCTCATTTCGGTTGCCGAACCTTGGGTCGTCGTCGACAGTCACCATTGTCGAATCGGCTGCTTTGGCATACCTGATCACCATTTTATAGGTCCCGGGTAATACGGGTAAGCCGCCGGGTTCCAGGGCATCGGGCTTAGGTTTGGGCGATCCCGGCTGGCGAAAACCTTTTTCTTCCATCCCCCAATAGTCGCGGTTGAAGCCGCTATCGACTTTCCATCGCAACGATCTGATCAGCTCGTTTTTGTAATTGTAAATGTCGACCCGGGCGCTGTCATTTTTTTTAATGCTATCTTTTAGCGCCGGCTTGTTGATAAAAAAGGAGACTTCGGCGCCCCGTTTGCGGTTTTCGGCTTCATATAAGCCATCCACACTCCATTCGTAACCGGTGGCGGGCCTGTACTGCGCCTGGTAGGCGACGGGTGCGGGGAAAGCAGTAACGGTATTGGTGATAGCGGCTCCTTTAGTTGCTGCTATCTTTCTGAGCGGACGGATATCGTCGAACACCCAAAGCGATCTTCCGAATGTAGCGACGATCAGATCGGCTTCTCTGTCCTGGATGGCCAGGTCATAGGTAGAAACGGAGGGATAACTATTTTTCCATTGCTGAAAGGTCGAGCCGTCGTCGAAACTTATCCATAAGCCATTTTCGGTTCCGGCAAAGATCAAGTTGGGTTCGGCAGGGTCCTGGATCATACAAAGCGCATAGCCTCTTACTTTGTTCTCATCCACCATTCTTTTCCAGGTTTTGCCATAGTCGGTGGTGCGGAAAATATAGGGTTCGAAATCGCCGCGGCGATAATCATTGGCCACGACAAAGGCCTCGCCCGCATTATAGCGGGAGGCCGTTATCTGCGGTATCCAGCAACCTAACGGCATGCCCGGGATCTTTCCGCGGAAATTCTGCCAGGTCTTTCCGCCATCCCTTGTCAATTGCACATTGCCGTCATCCGTTCCCACCCAAATGGTTCCCTGCTCTTTTGTCGAGGGCGCAATCGTAATGATCGTGCAATGCGTTTCCGCACCGGTGATGTCCAGGGTTAGTCCGCCCGTGTTCTCAAATGCTTTGATCTCCGTCGTGTCGTTGGTCGTAAGATCGGGCGAGATGGTTTCCCAACTGACCCCTTTGTTGACGCTCTTGTGTACAAACTGGCTGCCGAAGTAGATCGTTTTTTTGTCAAACGGGTCCTGGGCCATAGCCGTATTCCAGTTGCAGCGCAGCAATAGTTTTGGATCGAGCGACAGGGGTTTTATAAACCAGCTTTCGCCGGTGACCCAATTGCGGCGTTCGGCAAAACCTCCCTGGCTTTCACTGTATATCCAGCTGGCATCTTCGGCGTCCGGCATGACTTCAAAGCCATCGCCGCCGCCGATATTATCCCAATAATCATTTCTAATACCACCGCCGATCCAGGTATAGGCCGGGCCGTGCCAGCATCCGTTATCCTGCATGCCGCCCATTACGTGATAGGGCAGTTCATTGTCCGTATTGATATGATAGAACTGACCCACGGGGATCTTGTCGTCGAAGGTCCAGTTCTTACCCCGGTCGTGCGTAATACCGATGCCGCCATCATTGCCTTCGATCATAAAGCTCCCGTTGGTTGGATCTATCCACCAGGCATGATGGTCCGGATGGATACCCGAATAGGGGATCAGGGTAGAGAACGTTTTTCCGCCGTCCTCGCTTACGTCTACCTGGTCGTGGATGCTGTACAGACGGTTCTCGTTTTGCGGATCGACGCGGATATCCTGAAAATAGAAGGGACGATTCGTCACGATCTTGGGATCGGCGGTGACTAATTCCCATTTCGTGCCGCCGTCATCACTTTTGTATAAACCGTTCTTTGTCGCTTCCACCATCGCGTATACCCGCGTGGGTTGGTTGCGGGCGAATGCGAGGCCGATCTTTCCATATTCGCCTTCGGGCAACCCATCGGCTTTACCCAGCTTTTTCCAATTCTTACCGCCATCGATGGTCAAATACAGTCCGCTTCCGGGACCACCGCTTTTAAAATCCCAGGGTGTACGGTGATGTTGCCACATGCTGGCCAGCAGCCGATTGGGGTTGGACGGGTCCATGACCAGATCGGAACAGCCGGAGGTGTCGTTAGTGTATAAAATTTTTGTCCAGGTCTCACCGCCGTCGGTAGTCTTAAAAACACCTCTCTCCGGATGGATGCCGTAGGGGTTCCCGACGGCGGCGACATAAACGGTGTTGGGGTTGACCGGGTCGATGACGATGCGGTGGATGTTCCGCGTATTCTCAAGGCCCATTCGTTTCCATGTCCTGCCCGCATCGAGGCTCTTGAAGATGCCTTCGCCGATATTCACGGAGTTCCTCGGGTTTCCTTCTCCGGTGCCGGCCCACACAATATTAGGGTTGGATTGCTGAATAGTGACGTTGCCTATGTTCTGTGTGGGCTCGTCATCGAAGACGGGTGTCCAGGTATTGCCGCTGTTCTCCGTTTTCCAGACGCCACCCGACGCCGAGCCGAGGTAGATGATGTTGGGATTCGACAGGACGACATCGATGGTGGTGATGCGGCCACTCATGCCAGCTGGGCCGATATTGCGTGGCTTGAGATCTTTGAATTGTTCGAGATTGAACTTTTGCGCGTTTGCAAATAAACAGATCAGGGCGCTGCCAAAGCATAGCGAGATAGTTTTTCTCATGTAGCGTGACGATTTGGTCACTTTAAAGCTATTGAAAAATATTGGCGGATGCTCTTGCTATAGGCGCCGCTTATCATATGTGGGGTATTGATAATGTATCGGGGAGGGGTAGGGGCAAAAAAAAAGGCCCGGATAG
The DNA here is from genome assembly GCA_025934485.1 of Chitinophagaceae bacterium. Taxonomy (GTDB): domain Bacteria; phylum Bacteroidota; class Bacteroidia; order Chitinophagales; family Chitinophagaceae; genus Puia. The sequence goes on along the minus strand of JAICXX010000068.1, from coordinate 716 downwards.
AAATCCAGCCCGTTTTTAAATCCAATATCCTATGAAAAACCGAAAGAGATAATTCAATCGGTGTGCCAAACTGTTAGATTGGCTTTTTGTATTGTTAATCAGCGACTTGTGATTTGTTGCGCTTGGTGCCGCAGCGCCGGGATGTCCAACAACGGGACGATTTTTCCCACTAGCTAAATAGGCCCTTGGCAAATCCGCCGAGACCGCCCAACGGGGAGTCACCGGTGCTGCCGTGCGTTAGTACTTTTTGCAGCAGGCCGGGTAGGGCTGCGGTGATAGCGCTGCCGGCTTCGGGTGAAAGGCCGCATTTGCTGACGAGGTTATTAACCAGGTTGCTGACGATGGGGCTGCCTGAGCCCAGGCCTCCGCTCAGCAGCGAGGCGATACCCCCTTCACCCAATAAGGCGGCCGGGTTTTGAATGCCCGTGTTGATCTGACCGGCGATCTCGCGGTGGACGTCGTCTGCTTTTTCTGCGGGAATAGTGGCTGCGACCTGTGGATCGTTGGTCAAATGTTCTTTTACCAGTTGCAAAATTTCTTCGTACATATTTTGGAATTAGGGTGCTAATGTAGGAAAAGGAAGGCAAAGCGACCGCATCTGTCGGATAATATTGCCGGTTATTGATCGCTGCGAGATCGATCGCGAATGTGATCCGCGTTACCGTATCGGTGGATGCGCTGGGGAAGCTATTCCCCGTGGCCGGTTATTTGCATTA
>JAICXX010000138.1 GCA_025934485.1 Chitinophagaceae bacterium | reverse complement strand
TCCACCACCAGGTACCCCGTGGGGGGCGACTTATAAGGCGAGATATACGGGTCCTTACACCGCTCGCACAAAAGCGCCGCGCCCAGGAAAAGACAAATGCCGATATGTCGTTGACGGATCATGAAGTAGCTAGTTGGGCCAGATGGCGGGTTCTTGAAGGACGCCGCCCTGCTCCCTGCAATCCTGGCAATCCTTGAAATTCATAAACCAGCAATTGGGACAAGACCCCGCGTACAGCGGCGCGTACGGTCCCAGGTAGAAATCGTTGTAAAGCGTCGCCGAATCGTTCCCCACAAGCGAATCTTTCATCTGGCAGGCATCGCTGTAAGCATTGCGCACCTGGTACCTCGAGATCCACAGCCGGGATTGCTGAACCGTTCCGGCCGATACATAGCCGATGACCTTTTCGGCGGTATTCGTCAGGCTGTGGATATTTCCCGTGATCTGGGAGGGCTGCGCGTCGAAGATGCTGCCCAGCGATTCGGTATTCTGCTGCATCAGGTTCAGGAACGCGTAGGCGTCGCGGGTGATGGAATATTGCCTTACGAGGGTGGTATACAGGACGCTCAACTGGATATCGTCGGGGGCGATTATTTTCACCGGCTGTTCGTAGATCACGTCCGACGACAACTTGGTGGAATTCGCGATGAGGATGGCCGTGGAATTCGAAGTCGTCCAGCAACGGTAGGTAAACATGTCCGGTGTCCTCGGCAGGATCCTTTTGGGTACGGTATCCACGTCATAGTAGAGCGTACTCTCCTCGCCCGCGTGGTGCTCGTAGATCTGTGTGAAATCCCACCGGTAATAGCCTGCAGTGTCGGCAGCATTGTGGGTGGTGACATAGATCGTGACCTGGCCGGTGACATCCTGTTTCCAGCTGAGGCTATCGATGGGCGGCGTGGCCTTGTAGGACACGAGATCGGAAAGGTATTGATCGGTGTTGGTAGTGATGCGCAACCGGTATTGCAGCTGCGGGTTCAGGTTGAGCGTGTCTACGCTGCTATAGACGCCGTTGCCGATGCCAGTGAGCGGATAGGTCGAATTATCGCTCCCTTCCACCTGCACTCCGGCGCCATCGATCGTCGGAATGGTAGAATCGCCCGGCAGCGAGATGGTCCGGCTGAGCGTGAACTGGGTAACGGCATTCCCCGAGATATAGCCTTCGACTACAAGATAGCCGGTAGGAGGCGATTTATACGGGCTGACATAAGGATCTTTGCACCCCCAGGCTATCACGAGGAGGATAAGCGTGATTCGTATCGTTGTTGTGCGTAGCATGACTAGTTGAACCGGATATTGAAATTGACAAAAGGGATCGCGCTGCCGAAGATCGACAGTTTATAACCGTTTACCACCCCATTCTCCGAGACGTAATACACGGAGTAGGGGTTGTGCCGGCCTGTAAGATTATAAACCCCGACCGTCCACGAATTGTGGGTGCGCTGATGCACCTTGTGGTTGCCGTCGATGTTCATCGAAAAATCCGTTCGGAAATAATCTGGAATCCGGTAAGCGTTGCGGTCCGAGTACAAGGCCCTGAGCGACCCGGCATAGGAATAGACGCCAATGGGTAGCGTGATCGGCCGCCCCGTGCTGTACGTGGCATTCAGCGACACGCTGAACCGGTGGTTGATCCGGTAGTTGCCGACCATGGTGACATCGTTGGGCTTGTCGTAGTCCGCGGGATACCAGTTTCCTCCGTTGATCAGCTCGCCCTCCCTGGGATTGTTCTGCCGCAGCAGCGTCCGCGACCAGGTATAGCTGAACCACCCGTTGAGCTTACCCGTGAGCTTTTTGATCAGCAGCTCGGCGCCATAGGCTTTGCCTTTTGTCTCCAGTACATCCGTTTCGATATGATGGTTCATGATCAGCTGCGCCCCGCTCCGGTAATCCAGGTAATCGTCGATGTCTTTATAATAGACCTCCAGCGAGGTCTCGATGGTATTGTGCTTGAAATCCTTATAGGCTCCCAGCGACCACTGGTCGCCGCTCTGCGGACGGATATTGGGATCGCTGAGCTTCCAGATATCCGTGGGCGCCTCCGCCGTGGTATTCGACAACATATGGATATACTGCCGTTGGGTATTGTAGCCGGCTTTGATCGAGAGATCGGTCGTGAGGACATACCGAGCGGAGATGCGGTACTCCGGGCCGCCATAGGTCTTGATATTCTTCCCTGCGGGATAATTCGTGACGCCCGTTTGTGTCTCGACGCTCTCGGGATAACCCGGCGCATAGTCGTTGACGGCGCTCGGTCCCAGGTAATTGAAGAGCGAGTAGCGAACACCCGCTTCCAGCGAGAGATTGTTCGTGATGGTATATCTATCGCTGAGATAAAGCGCGCTTTCCTGGGCCTGCTCCGTTTGCAGCGTATCCGGTACTACCAGCGATTTCGTGTCCCCGGGAACATAATGGCCCGGATGCAGCTTGTACCGTAGCGTGCTGAAACCAAACTCCAGCGTATGGCTAGAATTGAGAAGATAATTGAAATAGGTCCGTAAGTAAAGCTGGTTGATATCGAAACCCATCTTGTAAGCATTCACGGGATTTTCCTGGCTGCCGATGGAATACTGGTACCGGTCGTAGCCTGCCGCTACGGTATTATAGAACCGGTTGTTGAAGATATGTTTCCATTTCAGCGAGACGTTCTTGTTGCCATAGGCATAGGTGGTATCGTTGTTGAGATTGAAATGGTCCTGGCTCAGGTAGCCGGTGAGATACAAATTGTTCTTTTTGTTGATCTCGTGGCTGATGTTCAGGTTGACGTCGTAAAAGGAAGCGCGGCTGTTCTTGTACTGGGCGGGGAGGTCCTGCAGGAGCCAGTTGGCGTAGGTCGTACGGCCGCCGATGATAAAGCTGGTCTTGTCTTTGACCAGCGGTCCTTCGATATTCAGCCGGCTGGTCAGCAGGCCGAGACCCGCCGAGCCGGTGATCTCTTTCTTGTTGCCTTCGCGGCTGCTGATGTCGAGTACCGAGGCCAGTCTTCCGCCGAAACGGGCGGGGATGCTGCTTTTATAGAGCTCGACGTCCTTGACCACTTCGGGGTTGAACACCGAGAACATCCCGAAGAAATGCGCCGTATTGTAGATGGTTGCGTCGTTGAACAACACGAGGTTCTGATCCGCGGAGCCGCCGCGTACGTTGAGGCCTGTGCTCGATTCGCCTACCGTTTTGACACCGGGCAGTGTCATCACGACCCGCATTACATCGGCCTCGCCAAAGACCACCGGTACCTGTTTGATCGTCTTGATATCGAGCTTCTGGACGCCCATCTCGGTCCGTTTGACGTTGCTGACCTTTTCGGCGCTGACGATCACTTTTTTCAAGGTCATCACCTGTGTCACTAGGTCGATGTTCATTTTGCCGTCCGTGTACACCATAATAAGCCTTCGGGTGTCGCGCATACCGATGCTTTGGATATTCAGCACATGCCGTCCTTTGGGGATGGAGAGCGAGTAATAGCCATACCGGTCGCTATAGGCGCCGATGCGCGGGTTGTCGATCCAGATCGAAGCTCCCACCACCGGTTCTCCCGTCTTGGCGTCGCGCGCATAGCCCACGAGGTTAGCGATGCCTTTGCCCGGCGGACCGGGCGTTTTATCGCCGATCACAAAGAGTTTGTTCTCGATGGTGGCGGGTACCTTTTTGCCTGCCTCCTCCAGGTAATCCCTGACGGTGTCGTTTGCGGCGACGGCCTCCTTCTGCGGTGTGGTCTTCTCGAAGAAAGTTGGCGGCAGATCGGTGGCGATGGCTTCCCCTTTGACGATAAAGACATGCCCGTATTTGTCTACGGAATAGGAGAGATCGGTTCCGGAAAAGATCTGTGCCAGCACGGTCGTATAGGGTTGCTGGTTGACGGTGATATCGATTCGGTTCGTGTCGAGATCCGCGGTGTCGTAGAAGAACCGATAGCCCGTTTGCTGTTCGACGAAGAGGAGAACGGTATCCATCGTCGCTTTGTGCAAGTCCAGGGTCACGTTGGCATGGCGACCGGCGGATGTTCCCTGCGCCATGCAGCGGCTGCCGGGCCACAAGCAGGACAAGAGGCCAAAGCAAAGGATCAGGCAATATATCCGGCCGAACTTAATGGGTGAGGCTGTCATACCAGGCAGTAACTTTGATGAGTGTAATTTCCCGTTGTTTGCGCAAGCTTAGTTGCTGGGTACGGATGAATTTCTTTAGCTCTTTCTTATGGTCTTTGAGGACATTCCGCAACGATCTGTTGTTGTTCACGGGATGATAAACGTCGCCGATCTTGAGATAGTAAGCGGAGTCGGCGCCCTGGATAAAGCGTTGGGCCACGTTGGAAGAATAAAGATCTTCCTGGATATCTTTCTTTTCTTTTTTGAGGAGCTGGATGTGGCCGTTGTAGAGCCGTTCGTAGAAGCCGTTGCGCGGCGCCGTGGGGTTGAGGCTGTCGCGGAGATGGATAAAGAAGTGGTTTTCGATGGAGAAGGAGTCGACGAGCGGGCTGTACAGGGCGATCTTGAAGACATTATAGAAGTCGTTCATGACCACCTGGCCGGTCACGAGGTCGTAGTAGAGGTAGACGTCGTTGTAGCGGATCTTGTTGTAGGCGACCATCCCTTTTCGTTTGCTGTTCTCGCCGAAATAAGGGTAACCCTCTTTAAGCACCTGCGCATAGGTGACATATTCGGAGCCGCGGAAGAGGTGGGTCTCGGGTGTCATGTAGGTGTGATACTGGCTCACCGCGGAGTCGTAAGCCGTTTGTATCAGCGAGTCGGAGTCGTCGGCGACGGATTGTGCCCGTCCCAGGAGGGATAGGTGTGCGCAGACAAGCAGGATAGGCCAGAAAGTTTTGGTTGTTAGTCTCATGAATGCCAATGTCGATCGCTAAATTTAATGGAAATATGCAATCCATTGCAGACCGGCCGCACCAAAATCCAATTTTTAATCAAATTTAATGTGCGCGCATCAATCACCCCCCCTTTTCCGGGGACCCCGGGGTGTTTCATAGCGCCAGCCTGCCCGGGACCCACGCCACGGCGCCGGCCTGCCCGGAACTCGCCCTAAAACGCCGGAAGAGGAAACTGCGAGCGAAAAACCCCGGTCATGCGATCGACGATACTGGCCAGTTCCGGGAGCGAGTTGGGCTTGGTGAAGTATTGGCTCGCGCCGTGCTGTACACAGCGGTCGACATATTCCGCGCGACCGGATGTACTCCATACCAATTTGGGGATAGCGTCATAACGGGGATCGGCAGCCAGACTTTGCAGGATCTCCGCAGCCGTCACGTAAGGCATCTTATAATCCATGAGGATCAATACAGGAAGTTCGTCATCGGGACAGGCCTGCAGGAAACTTAGAAGTTCCCGGCCATCCCCGAAACACACAACCCGGACGCCTGGGTTCTGCTGGAGGAAAGGATGGATCAACGAGTCCCTGTCATCGGGATCATCGTCTGCAAGGAGGATGTACGGCGTATACAACATTTTACTCACGATCATAATTTAAGAATAAGGTGTTCGTGAAGCTTCATTGACAGCTTTAAAATGAACGGCAGCAATAGCAGTAGTCGATGGAACAAGGTCCAGGCTGCAAGGGAGGTTGTACTAAGGGATTTCTAAGGTACGAAGGGTAGCTCGAACCTGCAATTTATTAACGTAAATGTGAATAGATTGTTCGCCTTCCCGTGGCCTGGTTTTTTCATTGATGATGTAAACACTTACAATGAAAACGAAGTTTCACGAACACCATTATAAATCAATAATGAACGTGAGTAAAGCCAATATACTGATCTTCTTTGCCACCGTGATCTTCGTGGCTGTGGTGGCGTCCTGTAAGACGCCTTCGGAGATCACCGCACGGCCCGATCCCACGGCTGCCACCAGCGGTACGCTTGGGTCGTCCAAGGCCACGGACGGAATTATCCCGCTCCAGCCCACGAAGGTGCCGGATACCACGAGACAGCAATGACGCGACCATCGGCGGTCCTGAAGCCGCGGTCTCTCGCCCTCCATAGAGCCCACAGAGGCTTGATTCCGAGGTCGCCAACGCCGCTGCTATCTCGCCAGTTCGCGCAGCTCCTCTACGGTGACGTCGAGATAGGAGGCGATGTCATAACGGCTTACCAGCGAGAACACCCACGGTTGCTTTTCCAGCAGATGATCGTACCGTTCCCGCGGCGTCATAGTGTGCTGCATCCGAAGACGATCACTGACCTTCTCCTCGTATTGCAGTCGCACACCCTGGTATTGAGCCGACGATTCGGGATGTTGCCGCAACGTGCGGAAGATGTTGCGATGGGTAAATGTAACGGTGGTCACGGGGTCTAGTCGTTTCAGGCTGGAATAGAAGGGGTGACAAGGAATGACATACTCTTCCGGACCGAAGAAAAGGCTCACGACCTTTCTTGCGCCCGCCTGGACATATTCTATCATATGTCCTTTTTCCAGGAAGATACAGCTGGTAGAATCGGGATAGGGAGAATTTCCCAGATCCTCATAAACATGCGGCGCTGTGGCCGTCATGGCGTGGTACAGGGTGAGGTTGCGCATAGCTTTGATAGGATTGGATGAGACGGAAAGATATAGGAACTTGCCGCATCTGTTACGCATCGAAAACTATGCCGGGTTTGTGATTCTTCCGCTCGTTTATTTATTTTTGAGGCAAACACGTTCAATGTCTGTGAAAAAACCTTTAGCCCTCGTATCTGTACCAACTGTCCATCGTAAGTTTACCGGTCGTTTTCTCCTAAGGCTGGACCCTAAGCCGAATACAGCCGCGATCATCCGCACCGCGAAGAACAATGGCTTAGAACTTATCGCCGCTGCCGACGCCAGGGCGGAGAGCGCATTGAACCACGTTCTGAAAGAGTTCGATGGCATCATCTTCGAGCGGTTGCGTGTGGCGGTAATCAACGGGGCCGCTGCGGTGAAGCTCGAAGCATTACAACGATCTTCAGGCAGCCCCTTCCTTTCCAGCGAGCCGGAACGTTTTGTGCGGAAGCTGCAGGCCGTGTCGAAGGGTAGGGGAGGCGGTCCGTATAAGGATACGTCCACGGCTACCTGGGGCATCCATGCGGTAGGCGCGCTTGCTGTCAGGGCTACGGGTAAAGGAGTGAAACTGGCGATCCTCGATACTGGTTTTGATTTTACACATCCCGATTTTTCCGGCCGGACCATCCATCGCAAATCGTTTGTAGGTACCCGTGCGGCCAAGGACAACGAGGGGCATGGTACTCATATCGCCGGCATTGCGGGCGGCGACCGGAAAGGCCGCGATGGAGCCCGGTATGGGCTTGCCTCGGGCGCACGCCTGTATATAGGCAAGATCCTCGATGATAACGGTGAAGGTACCGATGGGCAAACGCTGGCGGGCATCGAATGGGCGTTGGAGAAAGGCTGTCAGATCATCTCGATGTCATTTGGCGCACCCATGGAGGCCGGCGAGCCCTGTTCCGCGGTGTTCGAGCAGGTCGCGCAGATCGCTCTGACGCACCGCTGTCTGCTCGTCGCTGCCTCCGGTAACGAAAGCGAGCGGGCCAAAACCCGGCCGCTGGTTGCTGCGGTGAACCATCCCGCCAATTGTCCGTCGATCATGGCCGTAGGCGCGTTGACGCCCGCCCTGGGCGTGGCGGATTATTCCTGTGCGGGGATACCGGGCGCCCCTGCGGCTCCCGGCGACACACGCGGCCGCATCGGGAACACGGCCCCCGGCGAGGCGCGCGGGAATGAGGGCGGCCAGATCGATATCGCGGCACCGGGCGACAACATCCTCAGTGCGAAACCCGGTGGCGGCTATCGGCGCGAATCGGGGACATCGATGGCAACGGCATTTGTCGCCGGGGCGGCGGCCTTGCTGTGGGAGCAGTATCCGAATGCCAGCGCCTGGGAGATCTGGGCAAGACTCACGACGCAGGCGTGGCGCCTGGGCCTGTCTGCGGCCGATATCGGCGCGGGGCTGTGTGCCTTGAGAAATTAGTCGTAATTTTATGCCCGAATGAATTTTATAGCCACAGTAGAGGATAATCAGCGGTCCAACATCCAGGAGATCGCCCGGTCGCTGGAAAAGATCGGTGTCAAGGTCCGCGGAGTCATGCGCATCTCCGGCGTGATCACCGGCTCCAGCCGCTCACTCTCCCGCGTGCGCATCCCCGGTATCCGCTCCGTCGAGCAGGATCGCAGTCTTCGCGCGTCCTGAATGCTCTCCCTCAAAATAGTGAAATAAAAAACCGCCCGGGGTCACCAGGCGGCAAAAATCTTTTGTCAGGGTTTCGTTCTACTTTGATACGGTTTGTCTTAGGGTTTGGATAATGGGGTCGGAACTTGGATTTTTTCGGTTTTTACTCGCGGGCATTATGTCTTTTTTAGGAGCTCATGAATGCTTCGCATTTCCGGATTAGGATTCTGTTGGTTTTTCTGGACGTGGATCTTGGTTTCTTCGTTGGATTTGGATCTTGGTTTTTCTCGGACTCGGATGCTTGGAATTTAGTTCGCCTGCATTATGTCTTTTCAAAGGTGCTCATGAATGCTGGCGCATTTCTTTCGGATTGGATTTGGATGGTTTCTTGGACTGGATTTTTGTGTTGCTTTTCTTAGGTCTTGGATCGGTTTAGTTCGCCGGCATTATGTCTTTTTTAAGGTGCTCATGAATGCTGGCGCATTTCGCAGGATTCGGATTCGTGGATTTTTATTGGATTTGGATTTCGTTCGTTGCTGATACAAAGATGTAAAAAACTCCGCCCCGCCAGAAACTTATTCGACCGGCAATCGGTTCCACCCGACGAAGGGAAAATTTGCCCGACGAACGTCTTTTTGCCGCCCCGATTCCCGACAAACGCCTGCGCTCAAGCCCTCCCAACCCACCCGGCGGCCCTTCCCGCCCCCGGACCGCCCCAAATCGACCGCCCGCCGCGGCACAGGCACAAAAAAAAACCGCCCGGGGTAAGCGGGCGGCAAAAACTTTTTTTCAGGGTCAAACTACGTTTAGGTTTTTATCCGAAGGATTGGAATCGATTTTTCAGGATGGATTGGATTATGGTCTTTCCGGATCTTTGGATTTGGTTGCTTCGTTGGATTTAGGACTTTACTAGTTCTGTTTGGACTTGGATCTTAACTTTTGGTTTTCAAAGGTTTATTCGCGAGCAGTATGTCTTTTAAAGTAGCTCATGAATGCTGGCTCATTTGGGGTAGTTTCTTAGGATTTGGATCGGAAGGTTCTTTTAGGATTTGGATCGTTTATCGTTTCTGATACAAAGATGTTAAAATCTCCGCCCCGCAGGAAACTTATTCGACCAGCAATCGCATACACCCGACGAAAGGAGAAACTAGCCGACGAACGAAAAACTGCGGCTCAACGATTCTCCACCGGTCCCTGCCACTTTCGATATATCTCGCTGACATCCAATCCGGTAGCTTCTTTCAGCAATTTGGGGAACTCGTCCATTGTGAAGGGGCGCCTATTGCGCTCCGCCCATTCGTAGAGATTTCTGTAGACCGTCCGCATCGAGACCCGGCCGCCGGTGTGCCCGAGGAGATAGTCATTGATCTCCGCCGCCATTAATGCCCCCCGGGAAAAGACAGCCGTGCCTAAGCGAAAATCCTCCGCATACTGTGTCGACGCCGTTTCAGAAAGTTGCGTCAGGGTCATATTGCAGATATCGGCCGGTCCGTTGTAAACGGAAGACTTGAAAAAACGCAGCCAATCTTGCTGTTTAAGGGTGTCATAAACGAGGTACCACATAAACCCTTCGTTGAACCAGATGTTGTGGATCACCGGTGGGATCTCCAGGACATAAGGCCGGTAGGTATCGCCATAACAACGCAGCGGAATATACGCATGCGCCATATGATGCAAATAGCCTGGCAACCTTCTCCACAACACTTTTTCATCGGCCTTCGCGGCGTGGATACCGCTGGTGTCTCCAAAGAAGGTGGAACTTTGCAGATGCTCCATGCCGAAATTGCCCGGATCGTCGCCGGATGCCGGAACGGTTTCGCGGAACAAAACGGTATAACAAGGGAACGGGATCTTGCCGAAATAGTCGTTTAGTATCTTCATACTCGTCGTTTCTTCCCAGGCGTAGTCATCCATATACCCCATCGCCCCTTCGGTGTAATCCGCCACGAAGAGCGGCACCAGCGCGGGATATTCCCTGACCCGAAAGGACGGCCCGAGATACGTTTGTGCATCGGCTAGAGTATAATAATCGGTGGCTGTGAATTCCAGCATCCCCCTGGCTGGTGTTCCGCTAGGGCAAAGTGTGGAAAAGATTGGCCAGGAGGCAAAACTCCTGATGGTACAGGTCACGGCATCCCCGGCGTGGTTTTCAATCCAGCCAAACACCGAATAGTTGAGCAGACCCGCAAAACCCGGCCGGATGATGGATTTGTCCGAAGCCGCATGGAGCTGCTCGTCCATTTTCTTGAGGTTGATCACATAACTGATGCTCCTTACCCGGATATTCGAATCGCGGCATTCCCATCGGGGGGCGCCATAGCTATTTTTTATAAATGCTGTCTTGCTGCCGTCGATCCCATTAGCCGTCAATTCTTCGACAAAAGCATCGTATTTCGTCACATCATAGTTCCCGGGCACACTTCGGGGCATAATAAAGACCACCGGTGTGGGTAGCGCCGCCGCCGGTTTGATGGTGATCCTCACACTTTCTGCGGAGCTATCGGTATAGGTCAGGGTATAATGCAGCTGCGCGTGCAGCGATAGCGTCGCAACGCAGGAAAGCGCCAAAAAACAGGCTTTAAAGGCGGGCTTCATAGTTAAAAGATAGTAAGAAAATATTATATATGAGCAGCCTTAAAAATGACTAAATTTGCCCGAATGTCCTATAAACTCAACAGCCGAAGGGTCCGAAAGATCTACAACCGGCTCAAAAGTCTCCCCGGTGGGATCAACTTCTTTAAGTACGTCCTCAATAAGGCCCACGCCGCCTGGCTCAAAACGATCAAAAGTACCAGGGTCGCCTATCCTTCCTCCATTATGCTCGAGGTGACCAATCACTGTAACCTCGCCTGTATCACCTGCCCCCGCGAATATGCCTATGGAGACGCCATGGCAAAGGGAACCATCGACATCGCCGCCATGTACAAAGTAATCGACGAAGTGGCGCCTTATATCGATTCCATTGGGCTCACGGGACTGGGCGAGACCCTCCTGTACAAAAAGCTCGAGGAGACGCTGAAATACATCAAGACCAGGAACAAAGGGATCCAAACCTTTATCTCGACCAATGCCCATATCCCCAATGCGGATGCCTATATCGAAAAGATCGCCCCTTATCTGGATACAGTTCAGATCTCCATCGACGGGGTGAACAAGATCTATGAAACGGTACGGGCCAAAAGCGATTACCGCGTTTTCATTGAAACCACCAGGAAGATCGCCACCGTCTGCAAGAAACATGGGTTGGCCCTGATGTTCAATTTTGTCGCCATCAGGGAGAATTACACCCAGATGAAAGATGTCGTGGAAATTGCGGCGGAATTGGGCGTAACCGACGTCAACATTACTCCGGTAAACCTCGCCGGCATCACGGCCTGGGAGCTGAACTATTACGAGCTCTTCTATTCCGACTCATTCAAGCAAGCAGTCAAACAGGCATTCGAAGCCGCGCGACGTTCCGGTACCGTGCATCTTACGATGTGGGATGTAAAGACGAAGAACGAGTTCAAAAAATGCCATCTTCCCTGGAACCATTTTTATATCAGTTGGGACGGCTGGATGACGCCCTGCTGCGCCAAGCCTTTCCCCAAAGAGCTGAACTTCGGGAATGTCTTCCGGACTTCTCTTATGCAATGTCTGAATAGCAAGGAATACCGCGCCTTCCGGCGACTGTGGTTCAAAAATATCACGCCCGATTTCTGCAGCAAATGTCACGTGGTGGATCTCAAACCGCTGGACCTCGACGTCGACATCGCCTACAATTAGGGATTCGCCTTCAATGCATCCTCGATCCGCAAACTCTCCTTATGAATGGCATTGAGCAGCTCGGTGACGAACTCTGCCGACAGCCCCTCCTTTTTTCCCGCTTCGATACCCTTGTCGAGTACCTGTTGGAACCTTGCGGCCTGCAGGGAAGGAATATTGTTCTTGGCTTTATATAGGCCGATCTCTTTCACGACCCGCTCGCGCGCCCCGAGCACCTCGAACAGCTGCTTATCCAGCGAATCGATCTCCGCCCGCTTCTCTTTCAAAAAAGCATCCGAACCGGTGGTCTGCCCCCAGGCATACCCGCCTGCTAACATTGTCGAAACCCCAAGGGTTAAAAGGAAAATTATTCTTTTCATCTTTTTAATTCTTTTTAAATTTGGATACATGTAGACGTTATGCAACTAGAACGATACGAACTCAAGGCTGAACAATCGTTGAAGGTTTTTGAGTTCACGAGCGAAGGGTCCAGGGGAAGAATCTCAAAAATCGTCCAATTTGGCGAAACTAATTTAAAAGGTTTGTTTAACCTTGCTTTTGGAGACAAAGATCCAACTACTGGGGAAATTGACGATGCAGTCGTTTCTAATAACAACGATAGTGACAAAGTACTGGCCACCGTCGTGGCTACTGTTTATTCGTTCACTAAAAAGTATCCTGGGGTATGGGTCTATGCAACAGGCAGCACAAAAGCAAGGACAAGGCTCTACAGGATGGGATTGACTAAATATCTCATTGAGATATTGGAAGATTTCGACCTATATGGCCAACGCCTGGGCGATTGGGAGCCAAAATCGCCCATCGTCCGGGTGGATAAATCCTTGGAGAAATACAAGGACAAGGTGCTTTTCAAGGACAAGTTGGACAAAGCCAATGAAATGTTGAAGACTATTGGCCTTCCAAAAACCAGAAAACACAGCTAAGGAGGAATTCCCCGAATTTTCAAGATTAAGGGCAAAAAAAACCGCCCGGCGTAGCCAGGCGGTAAAACTTTTTTGTCAGGGTCTCTACACAATACAGCTTTGTCTTAGGATTGGATGTTTAGGTTCTCAGGATACTTGGATCATTGGATTTTTAAGGATTGGATTTTGGCTGCTTTTCGTCTTTTGGTTTTTTCAGGATCATCGGATCGGCTTAGTTTTTACTTGCGGGCATTACGTCTTTTTAAGGAGCTCGTGAATGCTTCGCATTTCAGGATAGGACCTCTGAGTTTTTCTGGATCGGATTTTCGTCGGTTTTTCGGAGGATACTGTTGATTTTTCAGTGGATATTGTTGGTCTCTTTAGGATTTTGGATATTTTGGATTTTCTTGGATTGGATCGCTAGCGTTTCAACAATACAAAGATGGGCAAAATATTCCCCAGCTTGAAACTTATTCGTCTAATTGACACTTCTACCCGACGAATGGAAATTTCGCTCGACAAAGGGCTCAGAACCCCGTCGAATTCCAGTTATCCGGCATTCCAGGAATTTTTCCTATTTTAGGAAAAAGACTCCTATGTCACATCACTTCGGGAAGATCGCCCGGCGAAGGCTCATAAAAGACAAGTTCTATAGCCTTATAAATGTGGCCGGTCTTGCCCTGGGACTCACCGTTAGCTTCGTCCTGTTGTTATACGTCTGGCAGGAGTATAGCTTCGACAAATATCACCGCAATGCCCCACGGCTTTTCGAGGTGTTTAAGAACCAGCCCGCAGCCGGCGAGATACGGACCAAACCCATCACACCCGAACCCCTCGCCGTTACCCTCAAAAAAGACTATCCGGAAGTGCAGCAGGTCGCGCGTGTCAATGCCCTCGGCAATAGCCTGCTGAGCTACGGCAACAAGGCCATAAAATTCAGCACGATTGCTGCGGACTCGACCCTGCTGGACCTCTTTAGTTTCGAACTCTCGGGCTCCTCCGCGCCGGGAAACGGCTCATCGGCGGCCGGGACCGCCCCGGCGAAAGAAGCGCAGCCGGCCACACTTGCCGGCGAGACTAGCATTGTCCTCACAAGGACCTCCGCTACAGCGCTTTTTGGCACTGCCGATCCCATTGGCCAAACCATCCGCTTCAACAACGAATTCCCGCTTAGAGTTACCGCCGTGATCGAAGACCATCCCGCGAATTCGTCGTTCTCTTTCAACGCCGTGATCTCCTGGAAGGCGTTCGAGCACGAGCGTCCATGGATGAAAGACCCCGGTTGGGGGAATTTTTTATATACGACCTATGTGCTGCTTCGACCCGGCACATCGATCACCGCCACCAATGCAAAGCTCGCGGGGCTGTTAAAAAAATACGACCCCGCCGCAAAGGAGATCCGATTGTTTCTCTATCCTTTCGCCAGGCTTCATCTATACGATCAATTCAGGAATGGCGTGAATGTCGGCGGCCGTATCGGCTATGTACAGCTGTTTCTGATCCTGGCGATCGGTATCCTTTTGATCGCCTGTATCAATTTCATGAACCTGTCGACGGCACGCAGCGCCAAACGCGCCCGCGAGATCGGCGTTCGCAAGACCATGGGCGCGGCGAGAGGCGCGCTGATCGCCGGCTTTCTCGGGGAGTCGATTACGTTAGCCCTGACGGCCTTTCTCCTGGCACTCGGGCTTTCGGCGATCCTGGTTCCAGTGGCAGACAACCTTCTCGGTCTTCAGCTGCATCTGCCTTACGACAATGCCTGGGCCTGGGGCATCGGTCTTGGCGTCGCGCTGGTCACCGGCCTGCTGGCGGGCAGTTATCCTGCTTTTTATCTTTCGGGATTTGATCCGGTATCCGCGCTCAAAGGACAGCTTACAGCGAGAGCCACCGCGGTCCGGCCCAGACAGGTTTTGGTAGTGACCCAATTCACATTCGCCATCGCGCTGATCCTGGTGAGCTGTTACATCTACCGGCAGATCGATTATATCCGGACCCGCCCGGTGGGCTATGAACGTACAAACCTAATAGAAATGCCGGTCGAGGGAAACATGCAAACCGCATTCGACAACTTCCGGCGGGACGCCATCGCGAGCGGGGCCATCGTCGATGCAGCCATGACGTCCTGCGCCATTACCGATAATACGTCGAGTACCTGGGGACTGCATTGGCCGGGACAACACGCGGGAGAGGATAAGATCCCGGTGGACTGTATGGCGGTGACCTTTCATTTTATCGGGACCTATGGATTGACGCTCGTCGAAGGACGGGACTTCGACCCACAGCGGCCGGCGGATTCTGCGGCGGTGATCCTCAATGAGGCGGCGACGAGGCTCATGCGGCTAAAAAAACCGTTGGGCCAGGAGATCACCTGGCAGGGGCAGCAACGAAAGATCATCGGCGTCGTGAAAGATTTCGTTTGGGGCTCGCCTTACGAGCGGGTAAAACCTGCCGTCGTCGGGTTCCAAAAGGATTGGGTCGGCAGCATCGGCTTGCGTTTAAATGCTTACCAACCGGTTTCCCGGAGTTTAAGACAGCTTGAAGCGCTTTATAAACAATACAATCCGGCCTATCCCTTCGGGTACCGGTTCACCGACGAAGATTTCAGCAAAAAATATAGCGACGAAAAGCTGCTGGGCGCCATTTCGCTCGGCTTTACGACCTTGGCCGTCCTTATCGCCTGTCTCGGTTTGTTTGGACTGGCCGCGTTTTCCGCAGAACAGCGTACGCGCGAGATCGGCATCAGAAAAGTACTCGGCGCCGGCGTCCCCGGACTCGTCACGCTGCTTTCGCTCGAGTTCGTAAAACTTGTCCTGGTTGCGTTTCTGTTGGCCTCGGCCATCGGCTGGTATTACATTCACCGCTGGCTGGATCAATATACCTATCATGCATCCTTTGACGGGATGATCTTCGTGCTGACGCTGGTGGGAAGTGTCGGCATTGCTGTGGCCGCCGTGATCACCCAGGCGGTGCGGGTGGCTTTAGGGAACCCCGTCGAAGCATTGCGGAATGAGTGAATGGCCGCACCGCCCGTCGAGTCTAATGTCTGGCCTTCGGCCGATCGGCCCAGGCCGATCCTGGCGGGTGGCTTTAAGGAACCCCGTCGAAGCATTGCGGAATGAGTGAATGCCCGCACCGCCCGTCGAGTCTAATGT
>JAICXX010000352.1 GCA_025934485.1 Chitinophagaceae bacterium | reverse complement strand
GCGATTAATCCGATGATCCAGCCGACGATGTTGTTGACTTTGGTGAAACGCATGGGGGGAATTGTTCGATTTTGGGCACGAATTAAGGCCAAATAAGGGAAATTTCATGAAATAGCGGCGGAAATTTTGCTAATTCGTTGCGTCCCAGCGCGATTTTAACAAAGGACGCGCTCAGGGACGCAACGGGATCTAATGTCTGGCCTTCGGCCGACAGGCCGTTGGCCTGTCCGACTGTTATTCAACCGCTGGGGCCGTTGGAGCTGCTCGAGCCACCCGGGTCGCTTGCCGCGGCGCTACTCGAAGTACACCCGCACCGTTTGATAAAAGAGGCGGCTTTGGAGATAAGTGTTCTGCGACTGCTCGGTGAAGTCCTGGAGACCGAAGAGACCGGCGGCATTGCCTTTTTGGATCGCGATCTCGAGATAACCGGCGGCGTTGAAAAGGGCTAATTTCTCCCCTTCGGCGACGTCCGCATAGGTCTCGCTGATCTTGTCAATGGTCTCGTCGCGTTTGAAGACGATGCGGAAGCTGCGGCCTTTGCGGCGTTCCTCGAACTCTTCGCGGGTGATGTTGACGATGACGTTCTCGAAATGGTCGATAAAGATGATCTGTCCCTCGATCCACTGGTCGCTGAAGACCGGGCGAAGGTGGTTCTTCTCTACGAAGGGGACATCGGGGACGCCGATGGTGAGAAGACCGGCGCCGCTGAGGATCTTTTGAATGGCCTGCCCCATGACGCGAATGCAGTACAGCGTATTCTTGATCGCGCTGCGTTCCAGCGGCAGGCCGATGACCATTTCAGGGCGGGATTCGAGGATCATATTGAGCAAACCGTTGTCGGCGCAAAGCAGATATTGCTCATTATGAAAGGCTAATAGCAGTTGTTCAGGTTTTTTCTCGAAGAGATTGACAAGGATGATATGGAAGGTCTGCGGCGGAAAATTCCGGATGGCGTTCCGGCAGACGTAGGCGGCCTGGGGGTAGTTGAACGGGGACAGCTCATGGGAGATGTCCATGATGTTGAAGGACGGATCGATCTGTGCTAACTGGCCTTTGACAGCCCCCACTAAATAGTCCTTTTGACCAATATCGGATGTTAGGGTGATGAGGGCCATGCCGGTTATTTAACGAACTCCCCCTTTTTGTTGTAATAATGATTATAGGTAAGCCGGTCGGCCAGGCGGGGCGCCACTTTGTTAATGAGAACGGTGACCTTGCCGAGGAGGGTGAGAATGATGGCGCGTTTACGGCGTTCTATGGCTCTGAGAATATGGCCGGCGCATGTCTCAGCTGTCATCAGGCCGCTTTCGTTGAGGACGGTTTCGCCGCGGGCATCTCCATGGGAATCGAGTGCCGCAAGACGGATATTCGAGGCGGTGAAGCCGGGGCAGACCCACATGACGTTGACACCGCTATGAAGGAGCTCGGTGCGGAGGGATTCCAGCCATCCCTGGAGGGCGAATTTCGAGGCGGAATAGGCGGTGCGGCCGGGCAGACCGCGGTAGCCGGCCGTGGAAGAGACGCCTACAATGGTCCCTTTGTGTTCGAGGATAGAGGGTAGCGCGTATTTGGTGCAGTAGACGGCGCCGAGAAAATTGATCTCCATCACTTTTCGGGTGACTTTGGTGTCGCAATCGGCGAAGAGGGCGCGCATGGAGATACCGGCATTGTTGATCAGGATATCGATGCGGCCAAAGGTCTCGATGGTCGACTCGATAAAACGGCGGCATTCCTCTTCGTTGCTGACATCGCAGGCCATGGTATGCAGCATGACATGGGAATATTCCATTTGGAGCTTGTACAGCTTGTCATGACTGCGACCGCAGGTAGCGATCCTGGCGCCCTGAGGGATGAGAGCCTCGATCAAGGCTTTACCGATGCCATCGCTGCCGCCCGTAATTACAACCACTTTATCCTGAAAAAAAGACATGAATGAGATTAGTTATGGCTGCAAAAATAGGGAAACGGCCGCGATGGAACGGTGGTATTTTTTGACCCTATTTCTTTACCAGGATGAGCTGGCCGAGATGGTAGTCCACGTGTCTTGCCCTGCTAAGGACGAGGGTAAACCTGTTGCGGTGGGGTTCTTTTTCGAAGTCTTCGGGAGAGACGGCCGTATGGCGTTGGAGCCATTCTTCGGGTGACCAGTCCCGCAAGCAATTCGTGATGTATTCGTTGATATCCTTCCAGGCTTTTCTTAGTTCGCGGCCTTCGGGCAGGGTGGCGTCGAGATTATCGGGATTGCTGATGAAAAGTTCATCGAGATGGGGGTAATGGCGTTCGCCGATGTTCAGCAGGGGCAGCATGTGATCGTGAACGGCGGCGAGGTGGCCCAGGAGATAGATGACGCGGTTCTTTCCGGGAGCGATGTTTTGAAAAAGGCTTTCGTCGGGAAGCTTGTCGAAAAAGGCGGTAGCGCGGCCAATGGCTTGTTCCCAATTGAGGAGGGCTGACTTCGCAAAGAGTTCGGGGGTGGTCATGTGTGTTAGTTTGGAGCTAATAACAAGAAAAGTGAAAAAAAGTTGAAGCCCCCACTCGCGTGAGGGCTTCGGTATTAGTTGGTGCCGGTAGAGCCCGGGGAGTTCGCGCCGCCAGGGCCGGATTCGAGCAGCTTGAAGAGCTCGTCCAGTTTCGGCGTCAGGATGATATCGGTCCGGCGGTTCTGAGCGCGACCGTCGGCGGTGCTGTTCGACTCCACGGGCTCATACGAGCTGTGGCCGGAGGCGATCACCCGGGTCGGGTCGACCATATAGTCGGTGGTGAGGACACGGACGATGGCGGTAGACCGGGCGACGCTCAGCGCCCAATTGTCCTGGTAACGGCCATGGATGGGAACGGAATCGGTGTGTCCTTCGCAATCCACCGTGATCTCGGGATTGCTGTTGAGCACCGTTGCGAGCTTGCCGAGGGCCTCTTTACCCTTGGGGTTGACGACGGCGCTGCCGGAGGGGAACAGGAGGTTTTCACTCAGGCTCACATAGACCTTTCCGTTCTTGATCGAGACGGTGAGGTCTTTGGAATTGAAGCCCACGAGGGCGTCGCTCATCTTCTGCCGGATCTCCTGGATGGCATGTCTTTGCTGTTCCATGAGTGCTTCCAGCTTCGCCAGCTGTTCCTTGGTCACGTTGAGCTGGTTCTGTTTGTTCTTCGCATCGGAGGAAAGCAGGCCGGCCTGGCTGTTGAGATCTTCCACTTTTTTGTTCAGATCTGCAATTTGTTGCTGTAATTGCCCAATGGTCGACTGCTGCTGTGCGATCTGGCCGGCGAGCTGTGCACTGTCTGAACGAAGCGTCGCGGCGTCGTTCTGGGCGGCGTGTAATTTACGTTTTGGAACACAACTTATTGAAAATAAGCAAATTACCGATATGGCGGTTAATGCATGAAGGCTTCTGTTCATGGTGATTGATTGAATGAAGAATGAGATACCTCCTCTTCCATTACAATCCTCGGGCCATTCCTGTGTGTGGGGCAGCGTTAGAAT
>JAICXX010000353.1 GCA_025934485.1 Chitinophagaceae bacterium | reverse complement strand
GAGTTGGCCCAGCGGCTGTTTGAGGCCGATGACGGGCAGCAGGGCTTCGTTGATGACTACCGAGCCGGAGTCGCCGCCGAAGCTGCGGGAGAAGTCACGGCCGCGGACGATGGTCCAGCCGACTGTTTTGCCATATTCGGGTGTGACGACATTGGATATTACCAGACTCCGCGTGTTATCGGGTTTACCCGGCCAGGAGACATCGGTGGTGCCGCCGGGCTGTTTGGTGATGGAGCCGGACGAAGCGGAGACATTAGCCACGGCGCCGCTGCTGAGGAGCATTGTTTCGATGGCATCGAGGTGTTTCGTGAGCTCGGGTGTATTGATGGGTACTTCGATGAGCTTATTCTGGTCATAGCCTATCGACCGGTCTTTGGCGTATTGGATCTGACGCAGGACGACGAGGGTGCCGATGATGAGGCTAACGGAGACGGTGAACTGCACGACTACCAATATTTTGCGTGGCATCGAGGCCAGGCGGCCGGTTTTGAAGGCCCCTTTGAGTACTTTCACCGGCTGGAACGAAGACAGATAAAGGGCGGGGTAACTGCCGGCAATGAGTCCCGTGAGGACGCTGAAGCCTATGGCGATCGACCAGAAACGAGGATTTTCCCAGGGGACGAGCATTTTTTTGCCGGCGAGCTCATTGAAGAAGGGCAGCGTCAGCAAGGTCAGGGCGATGGCTCCGGCGAAGGCCGCCAGGGCTATCAATACAGACTCCGTGAGGAACTGGGCTATGAGCTGTGTGCGCAGCGAGCCGATGGCTTTGCGGATGCCGACCTCGCGGGCGCGGCGTTCGCTGCGGGCGGTACTCAGATTCATAAAGTTGATGCACGCGAGCAACAGGACGAAGGCGCCGATGATGGCAAAGAGCCACACGAATTGAATGAGGCCGCCGGTATTTACTCCGTCCTTGAATTCGGCGTAGAGATGCCAGCGACTCATGGGGAAGACGAAGAATTCCGGGTGATAGGGAGGCGGATTGTCTTTCAGCATGCGCGTCTCTTTGATCTTGGCGGAGACGGCGGCGAAGGAGGCGCCGGGTTTTAGCTGGGCGTAGATGTTGTAGGAGTTGTTGTCCCAGGCCGGCAGGTCGCCTGCGACATCCGGGTTGATATGGACATAAAGCTGCCAGGGCGCGAGCCAGTGACAGCTTTCGAAATTGCTGTTGTCCGGGAAATCTTTGTAGATACCAGTGACTTTTACACTGGCCTTGTCGCCTATACCCAGCTGTTGGCCCAGGGGGTCGCTGCCACCGAAGAGGGCTTTTGCCAGGGACTGCGAGAGCAGGATGGAATTGGGGTTGGTCAGGCCGGCTCTTGTGCCTTTGATCATTTGGAGCGAGAACATGTCCGTGAAGACGGGTTCTACATAGGCCCCTCTGTCCGTGAGCTTTTTGTCACCGAGCGCGAGGACTTCGCTGCGGTCGCCTGAGGACAGGCTGATGGCCTGGAAGTCGGGATATTTGTTTTTTAGTTCCGCGGCCAACGGGATGGGCATCACATCGTAGGAGGCTTTGGGGCTCTTGTCGAATTTTACAAACTGGTAGAGTTTGCCCAGGCGGTCGTAATTATCGAAATTTTTGTTATAGGAGGTTTCGTCGTAGATCCAGAGGCCGATGAGAAGGGCGACGGCCATGCCTGCGGCGAGCCCGCCGATGTTGATGCAAGAAGAGAATTTGTTCTTGAGGAGATTACGGCGGGCTATATTGATGTAGCTGTTTAGCATGGAGATGACCGTTTGGTGATTGTCCGTGCTAATAGGGTGCCAGAGATGTGGCGGGCTGGTGGTCAATTTGTTGCGATTGTCGCTTAGCATTCGGGTGCACGGTTTCGAGACAGTGGGTGTGCGGGAGTGTGCGGTTGTTTTGAGTATCTTTGTGCCTTTGAGTCTTTGACTATGCCGGAGCCGCAACGATATATCGCCCATTTCGATCTGGACGCTTTTTTTGTGAGCGTGGAGTGTTTGAACGACCCTTCGCTCAAGGGGAAGCCTTTGCTCGTAGGCGGGCATAGCGAGCGGGGCGTCGTGGCGGCTTGCAGCTATGAGGCGCGGAAGTATGGCATCCACAGCGCCATGCCGATGAAGACGGCTTTACGATTGTGCCCGCATGCGACAGTGGTGGGGAACGCGCGGGGAGAATATAGCAAGTATTCGCGCTGGGTGACGGAGATCATCGCCGCGAAGGCGCCGCTGTTCGAAAAGGCGTCGATAGACGAATTTTATCTTGACCTGACGGGTATGGACCGGTTCTTCGACCCCTACCAATGGACCATCGACCTGCGGGAAGAGATCACGGCGGCAACCAAACTGCCGATCTCATTCGCGCTTGCGTCCAATAAAATGATCTCGAAGATCGCGACCCAGGAGGCCAAGCCTAACGGCTATATACAAGTTCCGTCGGGGATGGAGCGGGAATTTCTTGCGCCATTGAAGGTGAACAAAATTCCCGGTGTAGGCGACCATACCTGGCGGGCGATGCAGGAGATGGGCATCGAGACTATCAGGGACTTGAGCCAACGGTCGCTGGCGGAACTGGAGGGGCGATTTGGGAAATACGGCGCGGAATTGTATAATAAATCCCGGGGGATACATACTTCCGAGGTGGTACCTTATCACGAGGCCAAGTCGATCTCGACCGAGAACACCTTCGAGGAGAATAAGACCGAGATGGATTTTCTGATGGCGGAGCTGGTCCGGATGACGGAGCGGGTCGCTTACGAACTCCGGCAGGACGACAAGACGGCGGGATGCATCGCGGTGAAGATCCGCTATCCCGATTTCGAAACGACGTCACGGCAGGAGACCATCGCCTATACCTTTTATGATGATGAGTTAATCGCTAAGGCAAAAGAGCTTTTTCATAAACTTTACCGGAAGGGGCAACCGATCCGGTTGCTCGGGGTGCGGCTGAGCGAGCTGACGTCGGAGGCGATCCAGACGAATTTGTTTGTGGATACGCGGAAGAAGATGGATCTCTACAAGGCCATCGACGATGTGAAGAATAAATATGGCAAGGATGCTGTTGTCAAGGCAGGCGGCAACCGATCTAACGCGAAGCCTGATTCGGCGGAAGGGAATTAGAGGAATGGAAGAATTTGTACATTAGCGTATGCGGATCATCACGGCAGATACGGCGGAACATTTTGATTTGATCGAGGGCCTCGCCCGGCGGATCGTACCGGATTTCTATGCCCCGTTCTTTGAGCGGGCGACGGCGGAATATCTCGTGGAGAGCGGACATACGGCGGCGGCGCTGTCTGCGCAGGCAGGGAAGGGGGATCGGCATTTTTTGATAGAAGGGGAAGGGCGGCCGGTGGGGTATTTTTCGTTGGCTCCCGACGATCCGGCCGGGCAGGGGCGCATTTTGCTGAGTCATTTTTATGTGCTGCGGGAATTTCGGGGGCGGGGTCTGGGGCAGCTGGCCATGGACTTCATCCACCGGGAGGTGACAACGATGGGCGG
>JAICXX010000190.1 GCA_025934485.1 Chitinophagaceae bacterium | reverse complement strand
TCAACTTTGTTAATTAATTCGTAAAGTATAAAATTCCATAAGTTATGAAATCTGTAGTAAAAGCAATCGCAGTAGCAGCAACCGCAATCGTAGTACTCGTTAGCAATCCCACGGTAACCAAGGCCAATGGCGGTGGTACCAAATCCATCAACGACGAACAAGTTTCTGTAAAATACGTTGGCGCCGACGACAACCACGTAGTTTTCCAGGTTCAATTCGATAACCCCACCGGCGAGAAATTCCAGCTGATCATCAAGAACGACAACGGTGATGTAGTTTATCACCAGGCGTTCACGCAGGCACACTTCGCTAAGAACGTGTATTTCGAAAACACGGACAGTGAGATCGAACCTACCTTCATCATCCGTAACGCTAACAACGAAGTTGTCCGTCAGTTCCACGTCGTTAAGACGCTCACTGAGAACACCACGGTTACTTCTCTCTAAATTTTATAAAAAGAAAAAAGGCCGGGCACTTCATAGTCCCGGCCTTTTTTTATTTGGTGGTCGCCGTTCTCAAAAAACGACAATCCTTTAACACCTCACTTCTGTTCTCACAGGGATCACTCACGAGATGAAACATCAGCAGATCCCCATCCACCGTATACCGGTAAACGCCTTCCCCCTCCGTACAAGGATACTGACCATCGATATCCTTGAGGTGGATGGTATCATTCACCACCTGATAGGTGCCGCGGACGATCAGATCCCCCGAGCTGGAAGTAGAAAAGCTGGTATCCACCCCGATGTGCATGGTGAGCGTATCATGTAAGGCCTCTACATAGAATTTCCACGCAGTATTCTGCAGCGATTGCGCAGAGAGCCGGCTTGACCCGGCACAAAGAAAAAGGACTAAAAGGACAATGGCTGACTTTTGCATATAAAAGAGAATTTTAGGCAAGATCGATATCGTAAGTTAGGTAATTGTTAACCCCTTTCACCGTCTTTAATACTCATTTTACCGGCATTTTTCCACAGGTCGTCGCCGTGCCCTTGCCCTGCCGCCCAGATCGCATTACCTTAGTAGCATGAATACACATCCCGTCCTCCAGGTGGAAAACCTGGATGTTCGCTACGGCAACTTCCAGGCCGTCAGACAAGTCTCGTTCGAGGTCCAGCCCGGCGAGATCTTCGGACTCCTCGGGCCTAACGGGGCCGGTAAAACCAGCACCCTCAGCGCAATAGAAGGCCTGCTGATACCATCCGGCGGCACGATCCGTGTGGCCGGCTATGATAGTCGGCGCCAGCCCCTCTATGCCCGCGCCAGCATGGGCGTCCAGCTACAGTCTACCAGTTTCCAGGGCGAGTTGACCATCTCGGAGATCATCCGGCTCTATGCCGGTATTCACGGCGTAAACCTTTCCAAAGAACGGCTGGCCAAGATCCTGGACGATATCAAGCTGGGTGACGCATCGGGTAAACGCTTTGGCCAGCTCTCCGGCGGCCAGCAACAACGCGTTTCCCTCGTGATCGCAACCATCCACAACCCTACCCTCCTGCTGATGGACGAACCCACCACGGGCCTCGACCCGCAGTCGCGCCGCCAGCTCTGGGAACGCATCGAAGCGATGCGCGATAATGGCCACGCCATCCTCCTTACCACCCACTCCATGGAAGAAGCCGAATCCGTATGCGACCGCATAGCTATCATCGACCACGGCCAGATCATAACCATCGATACCCCCCAGGCTATTATCGATGACAACCGCGACCGCCCCGAAGTCATCCGCGCCTCCCGCCGCGGCCGCATCACCCTCGAAGACGTATTCATAGGTCTCACCGGCGCAGCCATTCGCTCATAAACTTAAACAACCATTATGTCCACCACCATAACAGCTCCGGCAAAAACTACTCCCGCCTCGACCCCTGCAGTAACCCTGCCGAAGCCCGCCACGGTTTTCAAAAATCTGCTGCGCGCCGACCTCACGACGCAATGGCGCAATCGCCGCGCAACCTTCCTCGTGCTGCTCATCCCCGCCGTCATCCTGATCAGCTGGAAGGGGCTGATCCCCAAATTCGGCTCGGCCTTCGTCCTCGCGAACTGCATCACCGTAGGTCTCAACGCCATCGGCCTCATGGGCTACACCAACTCGATAGCCCGCGACCGCGACAAAGGCGTATTTCAACGCCTCCGCATCACGCCGGCTCCACGCTGGACCATCATGGTGAGCCGGCTCACCGTCCAGCTGCTGATGATCGCTATTGTGACGACCATCCTCTTCATCGTCGGCTATCAGGTCGACCATATCGTTATGCAGCCCAGCGGATATGCACTTGCCTTCTGTGTTGCCGTCGCCGGCGGTGCGGTCTACCTCAGCCTTGGCCAGGTGATCGTCGGCCTCATCCACAATGCGGAAACAGTCAATGTCGTCACTCGCCTGGTCTATTTCATATTCATTATGGTCGGCATGTTCGGCTCGCTTGGCATGCTGGGAGACGCGATCAATAAAGTTTCTAACTGGTCGCCCTACGGCACCGTAGAACGCATCCTCGCCGACGCACTTAACAACGTCTGGACCAGTACCACCACCATGGCGCTGCTCGCAACCATCGGCTATACATTCCTGTTTACCATCATCGGCATCCGCTTCTTCCGCTGGCAAAGCAGTAAATAAGGTGCCACAAAATTGCGCGCTGAAAATCTGCACGCACACAACGTTTTAACAGTTCCTAAGGCATGCGTACCGCACATGCCTTTTATTTTTGCCGGGTCAACAAAAAATCAATGAGAAAAAATTTTACCCCGCTGCTTCTCATCCCCGGCTTCATCCTATTCTTCGCGTGCTCCAAAAATGATTTGCACGCACCCACGCCGCCGGCAGATAGCACCACCGCTAACACCTATCTCGACCCGGGAACGCTGAATGCCACGATGGGCAGCACTATCTTCAGTTCCTTTAACCTCATCCATGCCGAGGACAGCCACGGCTTTATGAATATAATGGCAAAAGCGCTCGTCAACAACGACACCTGCGTTTTCTCTATCGATTTCGCAGACACGCTCCGCACAAACACCCCCTATGCCAATTACAAAATACCCGATACTGCCTACATCGGGAACGACACCTTCAATTTCGCACACGGCCAGATCTGTTTCAACACGGGCTTCTTCGACGGCTTTAAAGGGATCGTGTATGCCAGCGGTGTCAATAACGACGTCAACGGCGACACCTTGGTGATCACCACCTTCGACAAGTCCAGGCATCAAATTGCGGGAACATTCAAAGCAATGATGACTTCCAGCAAATCCGAAAGCCCCTACATCACGCAAACCCGCACCTACGCCACCGGCTCTTTCAACACTTACTATAACATACCGAAATGAGAACCATAGCCATCCTGCTCCTCACCGCCACCATCGCGACCCTATCCTCATGCTCAAAAAAATCGAGCTCCCGCGCCATAAAACTTCCGGGAAATGCCACGGCCTATGTAGCTGGCACCGCTAACGATACCGCCGTATACTTCGTTAACGGTAAAGAATATGTGCTTACGTCAGGAAAGACACCGGCCGCCGCCAACAGCATCGCCGTCTCAGGCGCCGACATTTACATTGCCGGATATGAATCTAACGGCGCTCATACTGCCGCCAAATATTGGAAAAATGGGGTCGCCACCGTTCTTAGTGATACTTCACTGAATGCAGCAGCCACCTCCATAGCCGTCGATGGATCCGACATCTACGTGGCGGGCTGGATCACCCTCGGGACATATAAGGCCGCCGCATTGTGGCACAACGGAACCCTCACACAGCTCACTGCCAGTGGTCACAGCGGCGGCGCCAACGCCCTCTTTTTCACCGGTACCGACGTCTACGTCGCCGGCTACGACTCGATAGCCGCCCGGGTATCTGCCTGCTACTGGAAGAATGGCGCGATCACTACACTCCCCGACTCCCTCTCATATGCCGTTGCACAAGGCATCACCGTCAGCGGGTCGGATGTCTACGTCGCGGGCTGCGGCCTTAGCTCGAATGGATTCTCGTACCTCGCGGCACGCCTTTGGAAAAACGGCAGTGCCCTGCCGCTCGCTACCACCAGCAATTCCGCGCTTGCCACCGCGGTCGTTGTCAGCGGAAATACCACCTATGTTACCGGGCGGGACGATTACCGTGCCGTATATTGGGAAAATGGCACCGAAAAGCTCAACGGCGACGCGTTCCAGTGCAATGCCATCGCCATCGACGAAAGCGTCCTCTATTTCGCCGGAAATGCTGGCAATCCGAACATTGCAAACGAAGTTGGAACCTCACCCGTCTTCTGGCGCAACGATATCGCCTTCCCTCTCGGCCATAGCCCCGGTACCGCCAATGCCATCGTCATCACAAACTAAAGCTGCCGCCAAGAGTATAAAATCTCCGGCCGTCAATAAAATCGTTATGGGTGTTCATCACCAGCCCGCGGCTCTCGACAAAAAGCTCCAGCTGGCGTGCCCCCGGTAAGGCCCACCGGTAGCCGGCATAAACATTCGGGACCGCAGCAGTATTCTTTGGAAAGCCAGTGACAGCAGGGGTTCCACCCAGATGATACAACACATCCAAACCCGCTGTAAACCCGCCGACCGTTAGCCGGTTCACCCAACCGCCGGTCCAGGAATATTTATCGGGATAAGTATCCCCCATCGTCGTGCCGACAAATTGTAGAACGTACTGTGGCGGATTTATCGGACCCGGTTTGCTTCGCAGCAGGGTTACATTGAAACCCGTAAGCCATTTTACCTTTGGGCCATCAACTACCTTCAACCGCACATCGCCATGATGGAACGAACCTGTCCAGGGCTCGTAGCCGGACATTAAGCTGTCATCCAATGCCACAAGAGAATAGCTGCGCCGCTCAAAGCTGTACTGCACCCTCACCAACCCATTCGCCGAAGCATATTCCACGCCGGCCTGCCAGATCCAACACGATGGCACCGGCGTGTAAAAAGGCTGCGAGACCGGGATACCGTCGATAACTTCATAGCCGGACTTGCCGTAGTAAACATTATAAAGCGTCTGCGAACCGCCCCCGCCGCCAAAATCCGGCAACGTGTAGTCATCGATATAACGGTTGGGCCGAAGCGCATACGACCCAAAAACTTTCAAACCGGCCGCCCCCGTCCCCTTCCCTAAATGCAGCATATCCACCGACGCCGTCACAAAAGGGAAAAACCGCCGCTTCGAAGTATCTACCATGCCACTGGCATTTACCTGAAGCCCCGCATTGATATCCAACGCCCGCGCCAGGGTAAGATCGACCTGCGGTGTCACATAAAAAAGACTCCCCTTTTCCCGGGTTGAATCCGACGACTGGATTGCAGAACTATTTGGCTGGAATTGGACATAGCCGTTCTTTTCGTCGATATGCTGATACGAAATATCCAATGCGGGAACGATCTGCCATTTCCCGACCCCGGCAACATAGCTTAGATGATCGCGCAATACTATCCGGTTGATCATTATCGTTTGCTCATAGGCACTTGTACTGACAATCCCCCCATTATTGAAGACCTGAGTGTTCAAGGTAGACGCGTCGTGCCCGCTATGCAGATATTCGGCGTCGAGCTTATTCCGTAATCCTGCCAGCCAACGTCCCTCCCAACTCAGTTGCGGCGCGGTATAGTGAGAACGAATCTGCGAGCTACCGGTAACGGGCCCAAAATTAGGCTCCACATACTTCTCGGCCACCTTCTGCGGCACAAATCCCATCCTGAAGCTCACCGTATTATTTGCATCCGGCCGCCAGTCCAGCCAGCCATTGAACCGCCAGCGTTGTAGATTCAAGGGTATCTGCGGCTGAAAGTCTGTAGTCTTCAGCTGCGGCATCACGTCCCGCTGCCAGTCCGCCGAAACGCCAAAGCTCACCTTCTCGAGATGCTTATAGACGCCAACATAATATTGATGAACAACGCCGGTATTCGTCGGGTCGCCATTCGAATTGTCTTTGACCAGCCCCGTTTGCGCCGCGACCCGCAATCCCTCCTTCCCCTTCCCTCGCCGGGTGGTGATCAACACCAACTCCCGCTGCGTATTGCCATAAGCGGCCGTTCCCACGGCGTTGTCGATCCAGGTCACGCTCTCGATGTCGAAAATGGGATAGCTATTGACATCCACCACGGGATTGCCGTCCACCACAAAAGAAATGGACGCCGGTGCCGTATAAGCACCGAATAACCAGGCCCGGATGGCCTCGGTAAGATTCGAAAAAGGCATCTTCTCCAGGTCTTCCCCACGGATCGTGACATGCTGGGTGAAAGCCTTGTTCAGCGTAAGATAGCCAATATCATAACGGTTGGAATCGGACTCGGCATGCTGGGCCGAAGTCTGCAGGGAAACGACAAGGAAGGTCAGCAGGATCCCTGACGATAAGGTAGAGGTTTTTTTCATTGGAGGTGTTTACACCGCCAAATATAATATACTTTCCCCTCCCGGTGCGCGGAATATCACTCACTTCGTAAACTCTTCGCCGGATTGGCTAAAGCCGCGCGCACCGCCTGGAAGCTTACCGTAATAATTGCAATACCCACCGACAATCCCGCCGCGAGCGCGAAGACCCACCATTGTATCTTCACGCGATAGTCATAGTCCTGCAGCCATTTGTACATCGCAAGCCAGGCCACCGGCGCGGCAATCACGAAAGACACCAGCACCAGCTTCAGGAAATCCTTCGACAACAACGTGGCAATACCCGTTATCGAAGCCCCCAATACCTTCCTTACTCCGATCTCCTTCACCCGGTTCTCCGCCATATAGGTCGCCAGCCCGAATAACCCCAGGCAGGAGATAAACACCGTCAACGCGGCAAACAACCCCGCCAGCGTTCCGGTACGCTTCTCGTCGTCGAATTTTGCCGAATAGTCCTCATCGATAAAATGATACTCGAAAGGATAGTCCGGATTATACCGCTTGAAGATCGCCTGCGCCTTCTTCAGATTGTCTTGTATCAGGTTTTTACTGTTCAACCGGATATGCATCGTCTGGAACCAGCCGCCATGGGTCCCCTTGACCACCATCGGCCGGATAGGCGAATACGGCGACTCGATGATAAAATCCCTGACAACCCCGATCACGTGATAACGGATCGTATCATCCGTGATGATCTGCCCGATAGGTTTTTTGAAATGCATTGCCTTCACCGCACTCTCGTTGAGGATGATACCCGAAGAATCCGTAGGATAGGCATCCGGATCGAAATCCCGTCCTTCGGCCAGTTGCAGACCAGTAGTGGCCACCAGCCCCCTATCCGCACAAAAGTTCAAAAAATCGGTCTTGTCATTCGGGTCCTTCCCCGTCCACACATACCCCCAGGTATCGCTCCAATTCTGCGTAAGCGGTGCACTCGTCTTGCAAACCGCGACCGCCGCGCCCGACCGTAAGAGATCCTGCCGCACAAGCTCATAGTTCTTCGAAAGATCACCCGACAACATATGAAAGATCAGATTCCCCTGATCATATCCACTCTCCCGGTCACGCGCGTGATCGATCTGTTGTTTGACGATGATCGTACAGATGATAAGGATTATGGCGAATGTGAATTGCAGCACGACCAGCACCTTACGTGGCGTCACTAGCGCATTGGCCGCCTTGAACGTCCCCTTCAGCACCTTCACCGGCTGGAACGACGCAAGGAAAAAGGCCGGATAGCTACCCGCGAGCAAACCCGTAAAAAGAATAAACACCACGGCACCGGCCCAAAACCACACACTCCCGAAAGGCACAAAAAGATGTTTTGACGTTAGGTCATTAAACCCGGGCAACGATATCAGAACGATCCCGATCGCCAGCAAAGCCGCCAAAAAGGACAACAATACGCTCTCCCCGATGAACTGTCCCACCAGCCCGCTCCGCGGCGCACCCACGACCTTACGGATCCCCACCTCCTTGGCCCGCTTCTCACTCCGCGCCGTCGAAAGATTCATAAAATTGATACACGCGATCAGCAGGATAAACGCAGCCACGATCCCGAACAACCGTACAAAAACGATCCGCCCACCCGTCTCGGCCTGACCTTCAAAACGGGAATACAACCGCCACCGGCTCATGGGATACAGGAACATCTCCCAATGCTTCTCCGAACTGTCGTACCGCAGCTTATAAGTGAGCATTTTTTGATTGATAGAAGCTACCGTTGTATTGGGTTTTAACAATACATAGGTGCGGGTGCTGTTGTTCCCCCACCAGGGATCGTCATTTCCCTCCCGTCGCACAAAGGTCCAGGGGACCAGGTATTGAAAGTCGAAACGCGTATTGTTGGGCAGGTCCCTTAAAACCCCGGTGACCTGGTAATTGCCCTTATCATCGATCTTGATGATCTTGCCCATGGCGTCCTGGTTGCCAAAAAGGCTTTTCGCCAGCTTTTGCGTGAGTACGATACTATGCCCGTCATTCAGCGCCGTCCGCATATCCCCTTCGATCATCGGAAAACTGAAGACGTCGAGAAAATCGGAGTCGACGGCTTGCCCCCGGATCATCAGCCGCTTCTCCCCGAGGCTCAAAAGATGGTTCCCAGCCCAATCTGCCCGCACCGTGTGCTCTACCTCCGGCAGGTCCCGCTGCATGGCCGCCGCCAGTACCTTGGGGGTCGTATTCCAGCAATGCAGCGCCCCGCTGAACGTCGCCCGGTTCCAGACCTCATAGATGCGGTCCCTTTTGGCATGAAAATCATCATAACTGATCTCATTCTGCATCCAAAGCAGGATCAGGATCGCGCTGGCCATCCCGATGGCCAATCCCGCAATATTGATAAAGGAAAACCCCTTGTTTTTCCATAAATTCCGGAACGCGACTTTCAGATAGTTTTTGAGCATAACAAATAGGACGTGCCATCGGGGAAAATGTTGCATATTCTCACAAATCCATAACAATTGTCCATTTAACAAACCCTTGAACCGCCGATTGCGTTACTTTATATAATTAAAATTCACAGCATGAAACAAAGCATCATAGCCCTGGCCGTCATCCTGGGCCTCCACACCCTCCCGGCCACGGCTCAGTCAAAAAAATACCCCGACCCACCGGAAGCCACCGCCAAAACCCAATATGCCATGAACCTCACGGCCGATCAGTGGAAGGCCAGGCTCACCCCGGATCAGTATTATATCCTTAGGGAAAAGGGCACCGAACGCGCCTTTACGGGGAAATACGACCATTTCTACCAAAAAGGAACCTACTATTCGGCGGCCTCACTCCAGCCCCTTTTTAGCTCGGATACCAAGTTCAATTCCGGCACCGGCTGGCCCAGTTTCTATGCCCCCATCAATCCCGATGCCGTCCGCCTCGTAAAAGACAATAGCGACGGCATGGACCGCTGGGAGGTGGTGGACAGCAAAAGCGGCTCCCACCTCGGCCACGTCTTCGACGACGGCCCCGCACCCACCGGCAAACGCTATTGTATGAATTCCGCCGCCCTCATTTTTGTTCCCGAAGGTGGTAAACCTCCAGTAAACTCAAAGTCGAATTGATCGCTCAAAATCAATTGATCATGCACAAAATCCTCTTCATCTCCGCATGCTTCGTCCTCCTGGCCGCTTGCGGACAATCCCAACAGGTAAATATTCCCGTAAAAGAATCCGACAAACCTTCGCCAAATGAAGCGGTGGCCGATTTCTCGGAAGGTTGCTTCTGGCACGCCGAGATCGTGTTCCAAAGCCTGGTTGGCGTCCGCGATGCCGTCTCCGGCTATGCAGGCGGTACAGATAAACACCCGGATTACGAAAAGGTCTGCACCGGCACCACCGGCCATGCCGAAACCGTACAGGTGTATTATGATCCGTCAAAGATCTCCTACGCGACCCTCGTGAAGGCCTTCTTCGCCTCGATGGATCCCACCGAATTGAATAGGCAGGGACCCGACGAAGGTACTCAGTACCGCTCGATAGCCTTCTATCGCAACGACCAGGAAAAAGCGACCATTGAGACAGAGATCGCCCGCCTCACCGCGTCAAAGAAATATTCCGGGAAGATCGTGACCCAGGTGCTTCCCTACACGGCCTTCTATCCCGCGGAAGCCTACCACCAGGAATACATCAGGAATCACCCCGGGAACCCGTACGTGGAGCATGTGAGCATCCCGGATTGGCTCGAGTTCAAGAAAGATAACGGTACCGCGTTCCACTTCAAACCATAGAAAAGGGCGTCTTGCGACGCCCTTTTCTTTTACCACCCTATCCCATAATCCACCCCATAATTGCTGCTCCCGCCCCAGAGGGTCGCATGCTTCGTATCGAGATAAATGGCATTGATAGGACCGCTGGTTCTATCGCCATAAGTAGCGATATACCCCATCCTTTGCAGCTCAGCCCGCACATAGGGCGGCGTTTGACTATTCAACAGGATATGCCCCGGCCTCGGCCGCCGGTCCTCCAGCCGCTCACCGCCCAACGACAGCCATAGCTGGTCGGTGTTGATATTCGGCGCCTCCGTGGCCTGCTGCACGGTCATCCCGAAGTCCACCATATTGAGAAAGAATTGCAAAAGATTCTGATCCTGCGTATCCCCGCCTTGTACGCTAAAACACAAGTAGGGCTTTCCACCCTTCAACGCTAGCGTAGGCGTCAGCGTCACCCGCGGCCGCTTATGCGGCGCCACCACATTGTAGGGGTCGAGCACCGAATCCAACACAAAGCTCTGCATCCGCTGACTCATCCCCACACCTGTGTGCCCGGCAATTACGGACGGCGGCCACCCGCCGCTAGGTGTCACCGAGATCACCCATCCATCCTTATCCGCAGCCTCGATGCTCGTCGTACCACGCCAAAGCCGGTCATGATAGAGCGCCTCATTCACCGGACCACCCGCCAGCGTATGGTCGAACGCCAGGTCCCCCGCCGGCACCGTATTCACCGCCACAGCGCCCACTGCGGGCACAACAGCCGACGTCGAATTCATCGCCCCCTGAGTGGAACGTCCGCCGCTGCCAGCACGCGCCTGCCCGCCAAAGGTCTCGGCCCGCTGCTTCAGCAGGTCGGTCCACGGATTCGTTCCACCCTGGTAGGGATACGGATCACCCGGCGCTAT
>JAICXX010000265.1 GCA_025934485.1 Chitinophagaceae bacterium | reverse complement strand
GCCTATGGACCGCTGGATCATGCGCCCTGGCATGGACTCACACCCACCGACCTCGTGTTCCCCTTTTTCCTTTTTGCAGTGGGCAACGCGCTGGCATTCGTGATGCCGAGATTCGAAAACCAGGGCACAAAAGCGTTTATGCGCAAAGTGATCAAACGCACCCTGCTGATCTTCGTCATCGGCTTCCTGCTGAACTGGTTCCCCTTCTTTCACTGGGATCACAACAGGCTGATCCCTACCGGCTGGGAATACCTCAACGACAAGGGCGAGCTGGCGGGCGTCCGCGTGATGGGCGTGCTGCAAAGGATCGCGCTTTGTTACGGGCTGGGGGCCATCATTGTCTATTTCGCCAAGCTAAGGGGTGCCTTTTTTCTCGCCGGCTGTATGCTTCTTCTTTATTGGGCCTGGTGTCTGTTGCTGGGCACGCCGGGCGATCCCTTTAGCATAGAAGGCTTTTTCGGCACGGCGGTGGACAAAGCCGTGTTCGGTCCGGTTCATATGTACCATGGCGAAGGCGTGGCTTTCGACCCCGAGGGCATCGCGAGCACGCTTCCCGCCATCGTCAACGTGATCCTCGGCTACTTCGCCGGTACCTACCTCCAGAAAAAAGGGAAGAGCTACGAGACCCTGACCCATTTCTTTGTGGCCGCCATCATCCTGCTTTTTGCCGGCTATCTCTGGGGCACCATTTTCCCGATCAACAAAAAGATCTGGACCAGCAGCTATGTGCTGGTCTCCGCGGGCTGGGCGCTATGCTGTCTGAGTCTCCTGATCTACTTCATCGAATTCCGCGGCGCCACAGGGAGCCCAGAGGAAGGCGTCGGCCGTGGGGCGGCAGGAAGCAGCACCGGAGCCGTAGCTAAACCCGGTTGGAGCCGTTTCTGTGATGTCTTCGGAAAAAATCCCCTTTTCATCTTTATCGTCGCGGGCGCATTTCCCCGACTGGTGCGGCTCATCCGCTGGCCGGATGGCAGCGGCGGTTATACCAATCCCATGGCCTGGTTCCTCCATAAGATCTGCGACCCGCTGAGCGGCGGCCGCGCGGAGAATGCCTCGCTCATCTATGCCGGAACGCTGATCATCCTGTATTGGCTACTCGCCTGGACCCTGGACAGAAAGCGCATTTATATCCGTGTCTAGCCGCGTAAGCACGTCCTCCATATTGTTGGCCTGGAACTTCCGCAGAATATTGAGACGATGCGCCTCGATGGTCCGGACACTTACCCCCAGCGCCTCAGCGATCTCCTTGTTGCTGAGACGACCCGAGATCATCCGCAGGATCTGTTCCTCGCGTTTCGATAACGCAGCTACCCCGGCAACCGGAACGCGTTCTTTTTGCAGCCCGAAATATTTGCGGACAAGCACATCGCTGACGTCGCCGCTATAAAAGTATTTGCCCTGGTACGCCGTGCGGATGGCGGCAAGCAGGCTGCCGTTGCCGGCTTCCTTCAGGATATACCCATAGGCTCCCAGCTCGAGCGCTTTAGCCACGTACTCCGGGTTGTCATATCCGGTAAAGAAGATGATCTTCGCCCCTGGTTCCAGCTGCAGCAACCGCCTTCCTGTCTCCACGCCGTCGATACCCGGCATCCGGATGGCCATGCTGATCACATCGGGGCTCGTCGCGCGCAGGCGTTCCAGCGCCGTCTCTCCATCCCCCGCTTCGCCCACGACGGCTATGTCCGACTCGCCAATAAGTAGATTCTTCAACCTGCTGCGGAAGGATTCATCACCGTCGACTAAAAAGACTTTAATATTCACATTCATATACTTAGGGTAGCCCTTGCAAACATATGAATAAAATATAGATGTTGTGGTTAACGGCCAAACAAATCGAAAATTTTTATCAAAATGATAATAATAGTCGTATTGAAATAAAAATAATATGACGAGTCCTCCCCAAAAACCGTCCCCGGTAAGCAAACCGTTACCCGCCTATCTTTCGTTACCTTTATCCCTCTTTAAACATTTCATATGAAACCAGCCTTAACTCTCGTGTTATCCTTCCTCTTCTTTGGTTCCATCAACGCGCAGCGTGCCGCTCCCGACGAGCTCAAGACCTCGGCAGGGTCCCTGACGATCCAGCCACAGGTCCATGCGACCCTGGTATTGTCGCTGCCGAACCTTACCATTTATGCCGACCCCACCGGTGGGGCCGCCAACTACACGGGCTTGAAATCGCCGGACCTGATCCTGATCACCGATATCCACGGCGATCATTTCGATCCCAAAACGCTGGCCGAGGTCAGCACGGCTTCGACGACCATCGTCGCCCCAAAGGCCGTGACCGATAAATTCACCGGCAACATCAAAGGAAAGGTCGTGGTGCTTGGGAACGGCGAGACGACGCAGCAATCCGGCATCGCCATCGAAGCGATCCCGATGTACAATCTGCCGGCGGATGCCGCAAATCCCATGCATCCCAAGGGTCGTGGCAACGGTTACGTGCTGACCATCGGTGGCAAACGGGTCTATCTCTCCGGCGATACGCAGGGTATCCCCGAAATGCGGGCACTGAAGAACATCGACGTAGCGTTCGTCTGTATGAACCTGCCGTATACCATGGATGTGGATGAGGCCGCCGATGCCGTGCTGGCGTTCAAGCCGAAAATCGTATACCCGTATCACTATCGCGGCGCCAAAGGGTTGAGTGACGTGAATGCCTTCAAATCAAAGGTCGAAGCGGGCGATAAGAACATCGATGTGCGGTTGCGCAACTGGTACCCGGCTGCGAAATGATCGGCATGCGCTACACTCTCACGACGCACGATACGGTCACCCTGGCCGGGCTCGAGGGCTGCAGTTCTATCGCTCACTGAACTCCCCATGGGCCAGATCAGCATTTAACCAACAAAAAAGGGCTCCGAAGAGCCCTTTTCGTTAAATCGCGTGCGCGCTTATGGTGCATCCCACCACACGCGGCTGGCAGTTGTAATGCCATTCTGCTGTGGTTGCGGGTTGGTCAGCGTTTCCGTCTGTGCGATAGGCCAATGACGGGGAATGTAGTTCACATACGCATTCTGAACGAGTGAAAGCGTCGGGAAACCTGTGCGCCGCCAGTCGTTCCAGGATTCAGGGTTGAGGAAGTTGGCTACATACTTCTCCGTGATGATCTGCTGGATGGCGTTGCCGGTGGTCAGCAGGGGCCGGCTGGCGATATAAGCAGCGCTGGCGCCGGCGCCTACACCGAGCATGCTCATATGTGCAGCAATGGCTGCATCATATATCGGCTGGGCCGCAGCGGCGCCCGATTTGATAAAGGTAGCCTCCGCCTTGATGAACAAGGCTTCGCTATACGTCATCAGATAGAGCGGAGCGCTCGTCCCCGAATTGTCGTCCTCCAGCGGAAGATAACCGCCGTAGATCGGCCGGAAACTGGAGAACACCGTGGGGTCAGGCGACGGATCGGCGCCCATCGTCCTTCCGAGATAGGTTCCGTTCTTGCCCGTATCGGCGATGATCGGTAGCCGCGGGTCATTACGGGCTTGCAGCGAGTCGATAAAAGAGGCTGCCATGACCAAACCGCCTGCACCGGGCTGGGTATTCGACCACCAAGGCGTTTCAGCCTGGGCGCTGCCGGGATAATTGACCTGGGCATTGTCGTCATTGGAGGTGAAGGCATTGGCCAGGGCGGCAAGCGCGCTGTCTGCCTGAACGGAAGCCGTACGGCCCGGCGCCTTCGTCAAATGGATATAATACCGCGCCTTCAATGCATAGGCGAATTTTGTCCAGGCCGCCATATTACCGCCGTAGATAAAATCTTCCGTACCCGGGGCCACCGCACTGGGCGTCTGACCCGCATAATAGATGGCGCTGTCCAGCAGATTTTGGATATCGCCATAGATGGACTCCTGGGAATCATACCCCGGTTTGGGGTTTTTCACGATATCGAAAGCCTGGGAATAAGGGATATCGCCCCAAAGATCCGTGGTGATCGCCAGGTTATAGGCGAAAAGGACCTTGCCAATGGCGGCATACTGGTTATGCCCCGCGGCCTCGGCCTGGCCGATCATGACATTCAGATTCTCGAATACATTTGGATATTCGAAAAAGGTCCAGGTATTGTCCACGTCCAGGGGGAGGATCAGATAACTTTCGGCATCAGGCGATGGCTCGTTCAGCGAAAGATACTGCATCCAGTAAGCACAGGTCGTCCCATAAAAACCCCCGGTGACATTCGTGCCAGTGGTGATCTCCACCGGGTTGAGTATCAATGACTCGCTTACGGACAGCGGATTGTTCGGGTCTTTATTCACATCCAGGAACTTCTTACAGCCGCTACCCAGGAGGGTGATTCCGGCCAGGAGTAGGGTATATAGTTTATAGCTTCTTTTCATGTCAAGTTTTTTGATGGTTCTTAGAAGGATGCTTTCACGCCGATGATGATCGTATGGTTCGCCGGCGCCACGAAGCTGGCCAAACCCTGACCATTTCCACTGGTGAGGCTCGATTCAGGATCGGAACCCAGATAATTCTTATGCAGGATGAAGTTGGTAGCCGTTACCGTGAGCACCAGGCTCTTGACGGGACCGCCCTTCTTGATCAGGTCATTGGTGAAATTGTAGCCCAGGGATGCCTGGCGCAATTTGAGATAAGAAGCATCTTCGACAGAAGACTCCGAAGTGGTGGAATAGACACCCTGGTACCAGGCCTGTGTCAGCGGTACCGGAGTCGTATTGGGTTTGCCTGTGCTTTGGATGATGCCATCGAAAAGATGCAGCTGTCCACGCTGTTCGGTGGGCTTGGTCGTACCGTAGAAGTTCAGATAGTGATCGTCCAGGTTCAGGATCTGGCCGCCCTGTTTCATATCCAGGGTGAAAGAGAAGCTGAAACCCTTGTAGAACAGATCGCTCGTCAGACCGCCGAGCCAGTTCGGTTGTACGCTGCCGATGGGCCCCGAGACATTCGATTCCTGGGGATAACCATTGTCATCCAGCAGCAATTTGTGCGTCGCACTGTCGCGCAGGAACTGCGAACCATAGATGACGCCATAGGGCTTGTTGGCAAAGGCAAAGATGCCCGGATCGGTAAAGCCGGCGAACTGGATATTGGTCAGGCCGGGCGCGAGCCGGGTGACCATGTTCTTGATCTTCGTCCAGTTTACCGAGACATTCCAGGTCAGATCCCGGGTCTTGATCGGCGTTACACCGAGCACGATCTCGACGCCTTTGTTGTACATGTCACCTGCGTTGATGTTCACCGAGCTAAAACCCGTTGCCGGCGCCCAGGGCGTACCGGTCGTCAGGAGCTTGGTGCTTTTCCGGTCGAAATAGGTCACATCCAAAGAGGCCCTGTTCTGAAACCACTTAGTCTCGATACCCGTTTCAAACTCCTTGAGGCTTTCGTTCTGCAGATTGAAGGCATAGGTGGTCGATAGCTGGTAACCATTGGTTCCATTCACGGGGTAGGCAATATTGCTGATGCTGAAATGGGTATATGGGACGCTGAGCATGTAGGGGCCTACGTTATCATTACCCACACCAGAATACGACACCCGGATCTTACCATAGTTCAGGATGGGATTGGTCTCCATCTTCAGGGGTTCGGTAAAGATGAACCCGATACTACCCGATCCATAGGGATAGTACTGCTTGTTGGTAGACAATACCGAGGTACCGTCATACCGTACCGTACCGTTCAGGATCAGCATCTTCATGTATTCGAAGGTGGCCTGGCCATAGAAACCTACCCTGCGTTTGTTGTAGTAGTTATAGCTCGAGGTTACATTGCTGGCATTGCTGATATTGTAGAACCCGGGGATCGAAAGCGATACCCCTTGCACATAATTCGAATTGTTATAGTCGCTCAGGATATTATTCCCCACGATAAAGTCCCCGGACAATTTGTCGGAGATATCCTTCTTAGCCTCGATGATTAAGTCATGATTGAGGTTGATCGTCTTGTTATCCCGTTTCCACAATTTACCGTCCGCCGAAGTGGAACCGATGATCCCGACATTTTCATGATAAGTGGTGGTATTCCAATACATATCAGCGCCGAATCTTTCCGTAACGCTCAGCCAGGGCCAGGGGTTATAGTTAAGGTTGACCGTCGGCAGGATACGATCCGTTCCGTCATCCAGACCGGTGTTGTCTACGAGCCAGTAGGGGTTGTTACGGGCCGCGCGATACACGCGCTGCGTCCCATCGGGATTCGTGGTGGGGAAAGGATTCCAGGAAATGGGGCCCGCATAGACCGTCCACAAGGGGTTGTTCAGACCGTCGCCTTCCAGCAGCCGATGATTATCCGTATGGATATAATTGAACTGGGTCGTCAGGTTGAGGTTGTTCAACAGCCGCGTCCCGTATTTGAAGAAGAGCGAGTGCCGGTCATAATTCGTGGTCGGCTCGGTGCCATCGGTCTTGAGATAGCTGTAGGAGACCAGGTAATTGGACTTGTCGCCATAGCCGCTTATCGAGATATTGTTATCGGAGGTATGCCCCTGTTTGAAGAACATCTTCAGCGGGTCATATTTGGTAACGCGAGCTCCATTGACCGTCAGGGTATCGATCTCGGGACCAAAGGAGGCCGAACCCAGTTGACCGGCATTGCCATCGACATATTTTCCGCCGGATCCCTGGGCGAACTTATCCTGGATCTTAGGGAAGATGGGATCGACAAACGAATAGCTGGAGCTAAAGGTCACCGTGGGTTTGCCACCATTTCCCAGACCATGACCGCCCTTGGTCGTGATGAGAATGGCGCCCCTGGCGGCGGAAGAACCATAAAGGGCCGTTGCAGCGGCACCCTTGAGGACCGTGACGCTCTCGATGATATTGGGGTCGATGTCGTTGGACCGGCTGGCCGTACCGCCGGCGAAAAGCGAATTGTCGGGGTTGCCTGCCTCTCCCGCATCCATGGGAATACCATCGATGACGAACAGGGCCTGGTTTTCCCCGTTCAGCGAGCTGATCCCCCGGATCGTGACCCGGACAGAGCTGCCGGGCATCCCGCTGGAATTGGTCACCTGTACCCCTGCCACT
>JAICXX010000215.1 GCA_025934485.1 Chitinophagaceae bacterium | reverse complement strand
CGACAACCACCCGTCGAGCACAAACCGGCTCTTGCCGTATCCCGCCTCAAACCGGTCGAATGTCATCTTATCCTGCTTGAAACTAAACTTCCCTGTATATATCCTAAAGGGCTGCGGAAACATTTCGGCGCGCAGCACCAGGTCATGAACCGTGAGCGTCCCCTCGTTGAAAAGCTGGTCGTACCGCCCTTTAGCGGCATCGCTTTGGCGTCCCCTGAGCGCAAGGCTCGTTTCTACCAGTCCTGTGACGGCATAGTCTTTCAGTGCAAAGACTTTGAGGATCCGGCCCAGGTCCAGCGTTCCGTTCGAGACGATATCATAATTGAGATCGGTGAAATCGCGCAGATCGGCCTTTATCTTAAATGGCTGCCCTTCGAACTCGAACGACATCGGCGTCAGCGCCACATCGAGGTCCTTCATCGACCCACGGCGGCTGATCACCCTGGCGCCAACCTGCACCTTTTCCAGCGGATGCGGATAGTATTTCGTTTGGATGCTGCCGTTGAGCAACTGCAAATCCGCCTGCGTTACCGGAAATTGATGCCGCGCCGGCAGATAATTGCCTTTGGTCTTGACGTTGACGCTTAGGTCGCCGGCCAGCTCGACGCTATCCAGCGGAAAGACCTTTTTGAGATCGGCGAGGTGTAACACCGTTTCCAGCTCCGCCTCGATAGATCGGCTGGCCGGGTCTTCCAGCCGGAAGAACCCGCGGATATGACTGCCGAGGGCTTGCGCGTTCAGGTTTTCGAGTTTCAATCGCACATGCCGGTAGTCGTTATCAGGGCAGTTGGCATCGACATCGAAAGCAATACCCCGGACCGCTTCCGGCCGCGAAGCGAATTTCAAAAACCCATCGCGCATCGTTGCATTCAATGTAAACTTTGGGATGCTGGCGATCACTGTATCCACCGTGGTCTTGCGCAGCCCTATCTTGCGCTCGACGTGGGTTGCATACTTTCCTTCCGCCCCTAATTGTAACCTCAGCCGGCCTTTGAGATCGGCGGGCGCAAAACCAACGGCCCGGTCCCATTTCTCCAGGTCGAGGTCGCTGCGGATCTTCGCAGAGACCCACGGTGCTTTCATGCCGCGGACCTGCATCACAGCGCTGAAATAGTCCTTGTCGAGATTGAAGTAGGCGGAATCGACTTTAAGGTCTAAGCTGTCGGGATCCAGACCCGGTAACCGTGAATGCAGATCGAGATAGAGATCTTTTATCGGCACCGGCGCCTGCCCGTTGGCAACATACCCGTTCCGGATCTTGAGATCGAGGAGCAGATCGGGCATTTCACCCGTGGCCGCGATATATTTCCCTTTCAAGGAGGCGTCGATATCCCCGGAACCCCGGACGTCGGTTTTCTCGAGCCAATCCGTCACATCCGGCGGCAGGGCTGTGATCACATTGTGTAAGCTCGTATCCGCCGCCTTCAGCTGAAAGTCCATGTCATACCCATCTTTCAAAAACGAGAAACGGCCGGTAAACGTTACGGGGAGCTGGTTGATCATCAATTCGTTTCGCTCGAAGATCAGGGCCAGCGAATTCGTATTGATCTTCGTGATGAGATCCGCGTTCAGCTTCTTATTGATAAAGTAAGGCTGCCGGTCATAATAAAAATCGATCGCCTCCACTTTCATATGCGTCCGCAGATCGAAGACGGCCTGGCTAAGATCACCATTGCCCTCATATTCGAGCCCTTTGGCATTGATAAGGATCGGGATCGACGCATCGTTATAGATCAATCGGCTGTTCTCTATAATGATCTTCTGTATCTTCAGCGAAGCGCTGCCCGTGTCGGCCGCCTCCTGAGGCCGGTTACTTTTTTTGGAAGCATAAATATTATAGTTGGGCACCCCACTCGTGTCGACCTGGATATTGATGAAGGCATTCGTAAGAAATATCTTGTCGATATTTACTTCTGAGAAAACGCTTCGTAGATCGACACCCAGCGAGATCTCGTCGGCTTCTATCAACCGCTCCTTGTCAAAAGGGGCCGAGCCATTGAGTTTGACATCATACAGTGTCAATGTCAACGCGGGAAAATGCCGGAAGAAAGAAAGCCGTGCAGCGGAAAAATGCAATTCGGATTTCACGCTATGCCGGGCCCATTGTCTGATCTTATTGGATACAAAACCGGGAAAAAGATAGGGTAAGAGGAACAACAACAGCACGAGACTTACCACCGTGATGCCGGTGATCTTCAGGATTTTTAGCAGTATGCGGGAAAAAATGGGGCGCATATTACAAAAATACTACCTTTATACACCTAATGGCTTCGATTATGAAATTCTAACTCCCTGCTCCCCGCGGCAGTCCTTCTACAAATCATGAGCAACCGCTCAGCAGAATTTCTATTTCCAATTTCTCAGCTTATTAAATCGATCTTATGTCTGACGTAATTAAAGTAATACGCCAAGCCTTATCCGGTCATCAGCAAGACTATACTTCCGGAAGCATCCGCCGCGCGGTGGTCCTCGCATCCATTCCCATGATCCTCGAAATGTGTATGGAATCCGTATTTGCGCTCGTCGATGTGTTCTTTGTCGGCCGCATCGGCAAAGAAGCCGTCGCTACCGTGGGTCTCACCGAATCCGTATTGGCCATCGTATATTCCCTTGCTATGGGGCTTGGCATGGCGGCTACCGCTATGGTCGCGC
This sequence comes from Chitinophagaceae bacterium, assembly GCA_025934485.1. Lineage (GTDB taxonomy): Bacteria > Bacteroidota > Bacteroidia > Chitinophagales > Chitinophagaceae > Puia. Next base: position 6,798 of record JAICXX010000215.1, on the reverse strand, counting down.
GAAGGATCGGCGAGAAGAATGAAAGCGAAGCCTCGCATACTTCGGCTCAAAGCATTGTGATCGCGTTAGTGCTGACACTGGTGGTAAGCCTTTCCGGCGCCTTGCTTGCGCCGAAGATCCTGGAGGTAATGGGCGGCTCGGCGCAGATGGTGGCCACGGGCGCGATCTACACCCGGATCGTATTTTCGACCAGCATCGTCATCATGCTGCTTTTCCTGATCAACGGCATCTTTCGCGGCGCCGGCAATGCCTCGATCGCCATGTGGTCGCTATGGCTCGCGAATGGATGTAATATAGTATTGTGTCCTATCCTGATCCATTTCTATGGTCTTCCCGGCGCCGCCATGGCGACAGCCATCGGCCGCGGCATCGGCGTATGCTATCAGCTTTTTCACCTTGTCAAAAGCAAGGGGCCCATAAAGATCATCCGCCGTTATTTCACACCCGACAAGACCATCATCCGTAATATGCTGAAGATAGCCTGGACCGGGACGATGCAATTCCTCGTAGCGTCGGCAAGCTGGATCGCTATGGCCCGCATCATCGCTCAGTTCCATGATACCGCCATCGCCGGCTACCAGGTCGCCATCCGCATCTTGATCTTCTTTATCCTACCGGCCTGGGGGATGTCCAATGCCGCGGCGACCCTGGTGGGTCAAAACCTGGGCGCCAAACAACCGGATCGGGCCGAGGCTTCCGTACGCACCGCCGCCTTTTATAATGCGGTATTCATGTTGATGGTTTCGGTGCTTTTTCTGCTCGGGGCCGAGCCTATCGTCCATTTTATCAATCGTGACCCCGATGTCTCCGCGATAGCTATCCAGGGCCTGCGGATCGTGAGCCTGGGCTATGTCTTTTATGGTGTGGGGATGGTCCTTACCAATGCCTTCAATGGCGCGGGGGACACGCGTACCCCTATGATTATCAGCTTATTTGTGTTTTGGACCTTTCAAATTCCGCTGGCCTGGTATCTGGCGATCCATCTGGGGCTGGGCCCAAGGGGAGTTTTTACCGCCGTCCTGACGGCTGAATCTTCCCTTACTATCGTGAGTTTTTTCCTTTTCCGGCGGGGAAACTGGAAGAAAATAGGGGTCTGAAGACACAATAAAAACTTTTCATAAAAGATTCTTGCACAAGTAGAAAATAGATAATATTTTAGTTATCCACCCGTTTTAGACATTCGGCCGGCAACCGGGAAAAGCTCCCGGCCGGTGTAAAAATCCGGGCCGGATCAATCCAATATCAGGCGTTGACTTTAAAACCTTTGAAACATGCGTCGTCGCTTTCTACTTCCGGGAATCCTGTGCGTTTTGGTCGCATTCGTTTTACCGGTCAATGTGCTAAAAGCCGGTGGTAATCCGGTGAGTACCAAAAGATCAGCTAAAGCCTCCGCCTTTGCCGCGGAAGTGAGCAGCCTTTACCAGGCATTCGATCTGCAGGAAATAGGCTTGAACAAAAAAGCCTTTGAATATGCCTTGAAGGGATACAATTATCTATTGTATCGTCATTGGCTTAATAAACCGAACATCCTGACCATCGTAGATATGAGCCAGAGCTCGCGTAGCAAGCGGCTTTATATCCTGGACATGGAACAACATACCGTGCTGGTGAATACCTATGTGGCGCATGGCCGTAATTCGGGAACAGAGTTCGCGCGTAGTTTCTCGAACAGCCCGTCTTCACATAAAAGCTCGCTGGGTTTTTATATCACGCAGGGGACTTATTATGGTAACAATGGGTTGTCGCTCAAGATCCGCGGCATGGAAAGAGGATTCAACGACAAGGCCCTGGGCCGCAACATCGTCGTCCACGGCTCTCAATACGTTGGCCCCGATTTCCTGGAGATGAATAATTTTTGTGGCAGAAGCTATGGCTGTCCCGCGGTGCCGGCGGATGAATCGGAAGAGATCATCGATCTCATCAAAGAAGGTTCTTGTTTATTTATATATCATCCGACAAAAAGATATCTGACAAGGTCCAAGATACTCAATAGCTAGCATGGACGCACTTCAGATGGTTTGAAGGTGAAAAAGCTCAATTTAGGTTCGTACCCTATGATTGGGCTTTTCTTTTTTCAATTCGGGTTCGCCGTTCGGGCATTCAACCTATGATTGGGCTTTTCTTTTTTTGTTCGGGCCCCCGAATCGCGGCCGGCCGCTAAAACTGCCACGCTACCCACTGCGTGAAAATGCCTATAAAAAGCCCCATCCAGACATCGAACGCGGTATGAGCCCCGAGAAGCAGGCGGGACGTACAAACAAGCCCCGTACACAATAGCGCTATGGCAATGTAAAGCCCCGATCCAAAGGCGTCATGAAATCCAAAAAGAAAGAAGAACATCAGCGCCCCGCCCATGGCGATGGCATGCATGCTGATCTTGAAAAAGATATTGCAAAAGAACCCGGCGCAAACGGCCAGAAAAGCTCCCAACAGGAAATTGATCGACAGCGCGGGCATATTCGGTAGATTCTTAAAAACCCACCAGGACCAAAAGTAGAAGGTCATCACCACGATATAAGGAATGATCCGGTCTTTCACCGTACGGAGCATAATCGAGTTGATCAGTCCCAGCGCCTTCATCAGTGCGACCGCAAACAACGGCAGGAATGTATTGCAAAACACGATACCTATAAACCGAAAGACTTTTGTCCGCATATCGAAACCCGCAAATGCATACGGGTGGAAAAAGATCAGAAAGCCCACCACATAGGCGCTGATGAACAGCGGATGAAAGATATACGAGAGGATGTGGGCCGTCACACGCAAGACGGAATTAGTCTTGAAGGGGTGATGCCCGGCTATAGTTGTGTTGGTCATAATTCCTTCCTTAGTCTGGCAACGGGAATATTCAGCTGTTCGCGATATTTGGCGACGGTCCGGCGGGCGATGTTATAGCCTTTCTCCTGGAGGAGTTCGGTGAGCTTTTCATCACTCAGCGGTTTTTTCTTGCTTTCCCCTTCGATGAGATCGCTCAGTATCTTCTTCACTTCCCGGGTCGATACTTCCTCGCCGCTGTCCGTACTCAGCGACTCGCTGAAAAAGAACTTCAGCCTATAAGTGCCGAATTCCGTTTGCACGAATTTGCTATTGGCCACCCGGCTTACAGTGGAGATATCCAGGGCCGTGCGTTCGGCGATGTCTTTGAGGATCATCGGCCGCAGCGTCGTCTCGTCCCCGGTGAGGAAAAAGTCGTGCTGGTAATCCATGATCGTATGCATCGTGTTGTATAGGGTCTGTTGGCGCTGCTTGATGGCGTCGATGAACCACTTCGCGGCGTCGATCTTTTGCTTGATGAACAAAACCGCCTCTTTCTGGCGCTTGTCTTTCTTGCTGCCCCGGTCGTATTCCTTCAACATTTCCTTATAACCTTCGCTTATCCGCAGATCGGGGGCATTTTTCGAATTCAGCGAAAGCTCCAGCTTCCCGCCGGTATTGGCAATAAAGAAATCGGGGATAACATAGGCCTCCGCCTTATTGACCTCGGTGACATCGCCACCCGGCTTCGGATTCAGCTTGATGATCTGGTTGATGACCTCTTTGAGCTGCTCATCGGTGAGATTCAGTCCGCGCTGGATCTTGTCGTAATGTTTTTTTGTGAATTCGTCGAAATAGTAGGTGAGCACGTCGATGGCGACGTCGACGCCCTTATTGCCGTTCTTTTTCCGGCGCAGCTGGATCAGCAGACACTCCTGCAGATCACGGGCCGCGACTCCCGGCGGGTCGAACTGCTGGATCTTCTTGATCAGCGTCTCGATCTCCTCTTCCGTGGTTTCGATATTCTGCCGGAATGCCAGATCATCGGCGATAGAAGCCGTCTCCCGGCGCAGATAACCATCGTCATCGATGCTGCCCACGATCTGCTCCGCTATCTTCCGCGTCCGGTCGTCCACCACGAGCATCCCCAGCTGATCGAGCAGCACCTCATGAAAAGAAGTCTCCACCCTATGCGGCATTACCCGATCCTCGTCGGCATCGGGGTAGTTGTCATCTCTCAGCTTATAATCGGCTACGTCATCATCCGAATCATTCACATATTCGCTGATATCGATGTTTTCATAATCATCCTCGCTGCCATCCTTCTCCTCGTATTCGTCCGATTCGAATTCTTCCTTTGATTCTTCGCTCGTCCCGTCCTCATGATCTTCGGTTACCTCCAGTGCAGGATTCTCTTCCAGCTCCTCTTTTATCCGCTCTTCCAGGTTAGCCGTAGGCACTTGCAGCAACTTCATCAGCTGGATTTGCTGAGGAGATAACTTTTGGAGTAATTTTTGCTGTAATGATTGACTTAACGACATGTATATCAGGGGTTTTGCTCAACCCATTCGCCAATAAACAGACGAAGGGGGCTCGGACCACAAAAATCAGGCCGTAAATTTACATAAAAAGGAGGGATCAACCGTGCAACGAAAAAAAACTTTTCTTGTTGTATGTTTCTCAGCACTTATGCTGGTCGCCAGGAGCCAACCGGCCCTTCCTGTCCCTGTGGAAAAGTTTATTCCCAGCCACTTGCAATTTGCCGCCTGGGGGCATCCCGCGCTTTTCGCCCTGGCGCCGGCGAAAAAGGTCTTCTCACCCGTCAAGCCCGGGCCTCCTGATTTTAGGCTGTCCCTCATCACATCCGATCTCACAGATCCTGGTGGCCGATACTATGTCGACCATCTCGGCTTCTTTTGCAAAGAGGAACTGGTAATAGAAAAGACTACCCATATTCCACTCCGTTTCCGACTGGGTTCCCTGGATTATGTCAATAAGTTAGAGGGGAAGTGAACTTGGCCATCACCTTCCGCACCGCTGCTACGATCTTCTCGCCGCGCTCCCGCGTTTGTTCTTCGGTCCATAGCATGCCGATCGCCGTGGAAACGCACCGGCCCATGACCTTATCGCTGGCCGGAAACCCGTCCGTTCTCAATGCCCGGAGAGCTTTCTCTTGCGCTTCATTGAGCCTGTTGAGTGTAGCTACCTTTGCGAGATGGTCCCATTTGCGGATATAATGCCAGTTGTGCTCATACCAATACATATTCCCCGCCGCGGCATTCTGCTGTTTTAGCTCGGCCATAACCGCCCGCATCGCTTCCTCCGTGGGCAGGAACCAGCTCAGGAAGGTATAGATATCGCCCGCGGGATCGGGGATCGTCCGGAAGCTGATCTCCGGCACCTGCGAAAGGATGGCCTTTAGCTGTGTATAGTTCTTTTTGTTGAGCCCGATAAATTGATCCAGCTTCCGGACCTGCGCCAGGCCCACTGCGGCATGCAGCTCGGAGATGCGGAAGTTATAGCCGAGAAAGGGATGCAGATCGGCGCCGCGATCGACCCCCACGTGGTCGTGTCCATGGTCGGAATAGCCATCCAGCTTCACGGCGAGGTCTTTACTATTGGTGACGATGGCTCCGCCTTCCGCACAGGTGACGATCTTGACGAAATCGAAGGAGAACGTCCCGGCATCACCGATGGTGCCAAGCGCCTTGCCTTTATAGCTGCCGCCGAAGGACTGGCAGGCATCTTCCAGCAGCACCAGCTTATGCTCTTTACAGATGGCCATCAGGGCTTCCATGTCCGCCATCGCCCCGCACATATGTACGGGCATAACACATTTGGTTTTCGGAGTGATTGCCCGACGCACCGCCGCCGGATCAAGCGTCAGTGTTTCATCGACATCCACCAGCACGGGGACAGCCCCTACGCTAAGGACACACTCGAAACTGGCCACAAACGTAAAGGTCGGCATGATGACTTCGTCGCTGGCACCGATGCCCAGGGCGGCAAAGGCCGTCGTCAGGGCCGCCGTTCCGCTGCTGACGAGTTGCGTATATCCACAGTTCAGCTTTTCGCTGATGAGCGTTTCCAGTTCTCCCGCTTTCCAGATCCCTTTCCGGGGTCCATCGAATCCATAGCGCATCATGATCCCCGTTTCGAGGACATCGTTGACTTCCTTGCGTTCTTCGGGACCGAATAATTCGAAACCAGGCATATATAATGGTTTTAAAGGGCGGATCGCCCCGTTTAGTTTGTAAAATTATTAAATATTAATGGTACCGGATCGCTCTCCACATTGTTCCGGCTGACGGCCGTGACAAAATAAAAATGTGGCGTCCCCTTTTGCTCCGCCGGATTCTGATGCACCGTAAACCCGGCAACGGGATCATAGGGAATAAATTCAAAAGCATGAACGGAGTCGAGATCAACCTTCGCCGAGTCCGTTTGATAGACCGCGAATCCCCGAAGCGAGTCCGTATCCGCACCCTTCGACAACCAGGCCGTCGTACTCTGTCCCTTGATGTCATATTCCATATGGAATTGCGGGGCATGCGGTTTTACCGAATCGATCCATGGCATCGGCGGGATCAGCGCCGGGTAATTGTAATAGTCGTTGATCAGGCTGTCCGACCACCCATTGGGATTGTTATTGAACGAGCTGCTGCTGAAATAGACGGCACCCTGAACGGTGGGATAGGTACGCAGCGCCTGGATCTGCCGCGGCAGCTGCGTCTTGTCCCGCCAGGCGGCGTTCGTCCCGGCGTTGAAGATGCCCAGCCCGATATAACATTGCCGCCCATAGGAATGACGCGCCCACCAATCCAGCAGAACGCCATAGGGCGCATGGGGATGCGAGAAGGCAAAATAAATTTGGGGCACTACATAATCGATCCAGCCCATCTTCAGCCAAAGAAGGATATCGGCATAAAGTTTATCGTAATCGGAGACCCCGCTGTGTGTTTCGCTGCCTTCGGGGTCCTGGTAGGTGTTGCGCCAGATGGCAAATGGGCTGATCCCGAATTTGCAATAGGGCTTCTCCTCTTT
>JAICXX010000058.1 GCA_025934485.1 Chitinophagaceae bacterium | reverse complement strand
TAATTATTTCGCATTTTCGTAGTCAAACCGGGGTGATTTTGAAAGTTTTCTATTACTTAGGTAATATTCGGGGGTATTGAAGAAGGCCCCTCCCTCATTGAAAACCGGTCCGGGGTAGGAAAAAAGCCGCTTATCTTTAGGCATGCGCATCTTCTTTAGAAAGGCCTCCCCCGTGCAGCTGCAAGTTCTGATCTGGGGCTTTGTCTTCCTCTTCACCTTCCTAACCTATCTGCCCGAAGATGGTTTCGCCCATGCACTCGCCTTCGGAGTAATGAACATTGGCTTCTATGCCCTGCTGATCTATGGGAACATCAGCTTCCTCTTCCCACGGCTCTACGAAAAAGGGAGGATCGCGGGGTATACCCTGGCAGCCCTTTTCCTGCTGGTGGGCGTCGGCGTGGTCCGGGCCCTGCTTTCCGTTACCATATATAACCGCTTCTTCGCCAAAGAACATGAAAAGCTGGATCTCCAGACCTTTCTGTACTTTATCCTCGCCGGCCTCCTGGTATTCATGCTCAGCTTCGTCTTCCGGATAGCCATCGATTATTTCCGGTTGAAAAGGCAGGCGGAACAAATGCTGGAACAGAAAAGCCAGGCCGAGCTCAACCTCCTCAAATCCCAGGTGCAGCCGCATTTTTTGTTCAACACGCTTAATAATATCTATTACGAAGCCTATCGCGAAGCCCCCCGGACCGCCTTGCTGATAGGCCGGCTTTCGGATATCATGCGCTATTTCGTCGACGAAAGCCCCAAAGAGAAGGTATCCCTGGCGACCGAGGTCAAATTCCTGGAGAACTATATCGCCCTCGAAGAGATCCGCGTCCGGCACGGCGTCAACGTGGCCTTTCATAAAGAATATGACGACGAGCTATTCATCCCGCCGATGCTGCTGATGACTTTTGTAGAAAACCTTTTCAAACACGGGATAGACCGGGGCGCCCCCGGCAACCAGATCAGCCTTTCCCTCACCAGGGAAGACGGGCATCTCCGTTTCGTGACCGAAAACCGGCTGCCTAAAGACCCGCCACAAACGGGAAAGACCGGCTCAGGCCTCCGCAACCTCGAAAAACGGCTTACCTTGCTCTATGGCGACCGGTTTACGTTGTCAACTACGCATACCGCTACCCATTTTCACGCCTTGTTAAAAATTCCGCTCGTATGAACCTCCGCTGTCTCATTGTCGACGATGAACCCAATGCCGTCAACCTCCTGGAGATGCTGATCCGGCAGAACACCGCCTGGGAGATCCAGGGGAAATGCTACGACGCCCGCGAAGCTTTGAGCTTCCTCAAGACGCATCCCATGATAGATCTCATCTTTCTCGACATCAACATGCCCCACCTCACAGGGATGGAGATGGCTGCGCTGCTGCCGCCTTCGACCGCTCTCGTGTTTACCACCGCCTATAGCGAATATGCCGCAGACAGCTACGGCTTCCATACCATCGACTATCTCCTAAAACCGATCACCCTGAAACGATTCTATACCGCGCTGCAAAAGATCGAAACCCATTTCGCCCGCCCCGATTCCATCGCCGTCACCGACACCGCCCCCGCCGAAGGGGAATATTTCTTCATTAAGTCGGGCCGGATGCTCACCAAGGTGCTGCTGAAAGACATCCTTTATTTCGAAGGAGAAAAAGAATACGCCCGCCTGGTGACCCCCACCCAAAAACTGCTGATCTACCGCCGCCTGAAAGATATCGAGGAACAGCTGTCGGCCTCCTTCGCTCGCGTCCATAACTCCTACATAATCAACATCGCCCGCCTGGATTCCATCCGCGATAACCACGTCTTCATCGGGACCAAACAGATCCCCATCAGCGAGAAATTCCGCGAGGCCTTCATGAACCGCATCAAACAGCGGGTTTTTTAACACCTCGACACATATTTTTCCAGCTCTCAGGCGTTATTTTTGTATTTTACCGATCACCTATGCCAAAAACCAAAAACTCAGCCCCGGGAACGTCCAAACTGATCAAGATCTTCTGGATCACCCTTCTCTGCGGCATCGTCGCCTTCGCGGGCTTCATCACCCTTATCGCCCTGGGCGCCTTCGGCCAGCTACCCTCGCTGCATGAACTGGAGAACCCTACCCTCATCCTGGCGTCGGAGGTCTACGCCGCAGACGGCAGCTCCATGGGCAAATACTATACTTCCAAAGGCAACCGGCTCGACGTGGCCTTTAAAGATATCTCCCCCAATGTGATCCATGCCCTGGTGTCCACCGAGGACGAACGGTTCTATGAACATTCGGGCATCGACGCCAAGGCCGTCTTCCGCGCCATCCTGCTTTTCGGCCGGGACGGCGGCGGCAGCACCATCACCCAGCAGCTCGCACTCAATATGTTCAACGGCGAACGGTCACACAACCGCATCAGCCGCGCGATCCAGAAACTCAAGGAATGGATCATTGCCGTACAGCTCGAACGCAATTTCACCAAGCAAGAGATCCTCACCCTCTATCTCAACGACGTATCCTTCAGCGACAACGTCTATGGCATCCGCGGCGCCGCCCGGACTTTTTTTCATAAAGAACCCGACAGCCTCAGCGTCGATGAGGCCGCCGTTCTCGTAGGCATGGTCAACAACCCGAGCCTCTTCAACCCCCGCACCAATCTAAAAGCGGCTACTGATCGCCGTAATATCGTGATCAACCGCATGGCCACCAACCATTTTATCACACCGGAAGAGGCCACCGCGCTCAAAGCCAAACCCATCGACATCAGCCAGTACCGGAAGCTCGACGAGAACAACGGCGTCGCGCCCTATTTCCGCGATATGCTCCGCGGCGATCTCCGTAAATGGTGCAAGGATCACGTCAACCCCGCCACCGGCAAACCCTATAATCTTTATCAGGACGGCCTCAAGATCTATACGACCATCGATCCCCGCATGCAGGCCTATGCCGACCAGGCCGTCGACATGCAAATGCCCATCCTGCAAAAGATGCTCGACGCACAGAAAAGCATTCGCAGCGGCGCCGTATGGGCCGACCACAACAATATCCTCGAAGCCGCCATGCGCAACAGCGAACGCTGGCAGAACGAGGAGGATGCCGGCCTCTCCGAGACCGAGATCCGCAACAGCTTCAACATCCCCGTGAAAATGAAGGTCTTCGCCTGGAATGCCGCCCGGCAAAAAGACACCGTGATGACACCCATGGATTCGATCCGCTATAATCGGCAGATGCTCCAAACCGGCTTTATGGTCATGGACCCCTTCAGCGGCGCGGTAAAAGCCTGGGTCGGCGGCATCGATTTCCGGACCTTTAAGTTCGACCACGTCAATATCAATACCAAACGGCAGGTTGGCAGCTCCATCAAGCCCTTCCTCTACAGCCTGGCTATCGAAGATTTCAATTTTACCCCGACCACGGAATGCCCTGCCGTCCAGCAGTTCTTCCCGGAATATAACGCCTATGTACCGGCGAGGGCAGGCTCCCACTGGTCCCCCGGCCCCTACCCCATGGCCTATGGCCTGGCCTGGTCGATCAACGAAGTAGCCGCCTATCTTATGAAATCCTTTGGTCCGCAAGGCCCGCAGCGCTTCGCGGAGTTCCTCAAACAGATCAATATCCCCACGGCCGTCCAGCCCTATCCCTCCATGGCTCTCGGCGCCTGCGAACTGTCGCTCTACGAAATGCTCGGCTCCTATACGATGTTCCCCTCGGGTGGCGTCAATACCGCCCCTTATTATATCTCCCGCATCGAAGACAAACACGGCAACGTCCTGGCAGATTTCAGCTCCAAATCGAAAGAGGTCATCAGCCCGAACACCGCCTACACCATGACCCGCATGATGCAGGGCCCCGTCGACTTCGGGACGGCTAAAGGACTTCGTGAACGGTTAGGTCTGGCCGAAATGGGCGGCAAGACCGGTACCACGAACGACAACGCCGACACCTGGTTCATGGGTTATACCCCACAGCTGCTCGCCGGCTGTTGGGTGGGTTGCGACGACCGCTTCATCCAGCTCGAAGGCCGGTCCTCGGACGGAGGCCATATCGCGCGCCCGATCTGGGAGAATTTCTTCCGCCTGGCCCTCGCCGACAAATCCCTTGGCCTGGATAAGAACGCCCGCTTCATCAAGCCGGACAGCCTCAACGCCAGCCTGCAATACGATTACAACCACCAATACGAGAACCCGCCACCCCCCGGCGCCGAAGGGATCGACCAGGGCAATGGCAGCGCCGAAGAATACGGCGATACCATAAAGACAAAGCCCACGACGACCCCGGCCAATCAGTATTAGTGGCGTGAAAATTGCTCTCCTTGCCCTATGCGCGTAAAATATCTCTTGTTGTTCACGGTGCTGCTGGCGCAATTATCTATTGCACGGGCAATGAAATCCGATTCCACAGGGCCGGCTTCCGCCATTCCGGCACGGCCCTTCCCGCAACACGATACGTATCAGGGCACGGCCATCCTACCCGATGACCTCAGCCGCGAGGCCATGGACGACAGTGTCCGCTCTTTCTATCTGCAATGGAAAAAACACTACATCCTCGACGGCTGTACTCCCGGTGAGAAATACGTATGGTTCGAGGGGACAGGAGGGGACAATATCTGTGTCTCCGAAGGGCAGGGCTATGGCATGATGATCGTTGCGCTCATGGCCGGTTTCGATTCAACCGCACAGGAGACCTATGATTGCCTTTACCGCTATTATCGCTCCCATCCGAGCACTACCAGCCCCGACCTCATGGCCTGGATGCAGACCCGCTATTGCCGCAGCGTCGACGGCGGGACCGCGACGGACGGAGACATGGACATCGCCTATTCTCTATTGCTCGCCGACGCCCAATGGGGCCGCCATGGCAATATCCCCTATCGCCAAAAAGCGCTGGATATGATCGCCGCCATTAAACGGGAGGAGATCAATCCCTTTACCTATATCGTTATGGAAGCGAATGGAGAGAGTCCCCGAAGCCACGATTTCTACGACATGCGCTCTTCGGATTTTATGCCGGATCATATCCGTGCCTTCCGGCAGGCCACCGGCGACCCCGCCTGGGATAGCGTGCTGACGAACAACTACCGCGTCTTTGAATATTTGCAGGACACCTTTAGCCCGGATGCCGGGCTAGTACCCGACTTTATCAAACACATCCACCTCGATTCCACGCTGACCGCCACGCCGGCCCAGCCCAATTACCTGGAATCGAAATACGACGGCGTCTACAATTTCAATGCCTGCCGCGTCCCCTGGCGCATCGCCGCCGACTATCTCGTATCCGGCGATCCCCGTGCGGCAGCATTCCTGTCCCATATCAACCCGTGGATCAAAGAGACCACCAAAGGCAACCCCGACAATATCTCCGCGGGCTACAACCTCGCCGGCGTCGACCTGCCCCACCGCACCTTCGAGGCGCTTTGTTTCATCTGTCCCTTTGCCGTGGCCGCCATGGCGGGTCCCGACAACCAGCAATGGCTCGACAAGCTATGGGGCTATGTCACCAATTTTAAATTAAAGGATTTCGATTATTACGACAACAGCATCAAGATGATCGATCTCATCATCCTCTCCGGCAACTATTGGGCGCCGCCGTCTCCCGACTCCGACAACAGCGATGCCCGCTCGTCCGTTCACCCGCGATCTAACGACTCACGTTAAGCGTGCTTCCGTCGCGGACTTCTTCGCTGGCGGATTTCACCAGTACATCGCCCGCTTTGAGACTGTCGCTATAGACCTCGATCCTGCCGCCTTCCGACCGGCCCTGGCGGACCCTGACCCATTCCGCTTTCTGATCCGGACCTACCCGGACCACAAAGACCTCCTCGGTGCCATTGACGACGGCCGACGCCGGTACGATGAACGTGCTGTCCCTTGCCGGCAAAGGCAGATCCACTTCGGCCACCATGCCAGGCAACAACGTCTTGTCATTGCTGTATACATCCATTTCGGTTCTTTCCGCACGAAGCCTGCTGTCCAGCGCACCGGCCAGCCGACGCACCTGGGCCGTGAATTTCCGTTCGGGTAACGCCCTTACAGTAAATTGTACCTTATCGTTGTCGCTCAAATAACCCGTATAATCTTCGGGCACCGAAACGACCAGCCGCATGTGCTTTTGTTCCTGCAAAGTGAACATCGGCACCTCGGAACCTTTTCCGGAAGGACCTACATACGCCCCCGGGTTGACATTCCTGCTGCTGATGACCCCGCTGAAAGGCGCACGCACCTCCAGGTACTTCAACGTCTCGGCGATCTCGTTATACGCCGCTTTGTTGGCTTCGAGCTGGGCAAGATCCGATTTCTGCCGCGCATCGGCCTGGTCGATGTCGTTCTGGCTGATCGTACCCGGGGTCTTGCTGGTCTCGATGATCCGGTCGTAATTGGACTTGCTGGCAATATAAATCGCGTCCTGGCTCTTCACCCTCGCCAGTGCCGTAGCCAGCTGGCTTTGCAGCTCGGGAGCCTCCATGGTGGCCAGCAGATCACCCTCTTTGACTTCGGAGCCAACGTCGACATACAACCGCTTTACAAAGCTGTTCACCTTGGCATACAAATCCACCTGCTGAAAAGCGATCAGCTCACCCGGAACATGCAGCGTCGTGGAAAGCCGGCCCTTTTCCAATACCACGGTGGGAGTAGCCGCGGCGCTGTCACTCTTCCGTGTGCCCACGGACGCCTTGCTGTCACTATCAGCGCCGCCGTTCTTGGCCTCGCCGTCCGATGATGAACAGCCGGTCGATACGCCGAGCACGAGCAACGCCGAAGCGATCAGGACAATGGATGGGCGTTTATTTTTCATTGTTTTCATGTTCATTATGTTCATACAAAGAAGATATAAAGTGTTTGCTTTCCTTATCGGAAGGGTCCAGCGATACGGAATCCGTAGTCGTCTTCTTCTGCACACCCGCAAAGATCATCGGTAAGGCAAACAACGCCGAAAAGGTACTGGCGATCAGCCCGCCGATCACCGCTCGACCTAGTGGTGCCGCTTGATCACCGGCTTCACCAAGACCGGAAGCCATCGGGATCATCCCTACCACCATTGCCACGCTGGTCATCAGGATCGGCCGCAAACGCGTTCCGGCCGCCTCCCGTGCCGCCTTGACCGAATCTCCGTGTAACAGCCGCAGCTCCTCGGCATTCGTCACCAACAGCACCGAGTTGGAAATAGATACGCCTACGGACATGATCATCCCCATATACGATTGCAGGTTCAACGTCGATCCCGTAAGCATCAGCAGCCCCAGTGAACCCAGTAACACCGCCGGGACAGTACACAAAGTGACGAGCGAGACTTTGAAGCTCTGGAAATTGGCAGCCAGCATCAAAAAGATCACGATAACCGCAACGATCAGCCCGGTCTGTAAAGAGTCGAGGGTATCCGTCAGGACCTGCGTCAGTCCGGCGGTCTCTATTGTCAGACCGCGCGGAAGCTTGCCAAGCGAGGCCAATGCCTTCTGCACATCGTCAGTCGCATGACCAAGGTCTTTTTTGTTGAGGCTGGCCGTCACCTGCAGCACGGGCGTGGCGCCGATATCGTCGTCTTCTCCATATACCGTATCGCGTGTAAGCGTGGCGACATCGCTCACCAGCGGACGTCCTGCATTGGGCGTAATCGGTATCTCGCCTATATCATGCATGCTCGACATCTCGTTCTCGGGGACCTGCACCTGCACAGTATAAGAAAGATTGCTCTTGGGATCGATCCACTGATTCTTCTCGGTAAACCGCGAAGAAGAGGTCGCCGCAACCAGGCTCCGGCTTATCGCAGTGGGATTGGTTCCCAGCTGTGCCGCCTTTACCCTGTCGATATCGATATCGATGGCCGGGTAATGGATCGCTTCGTCGAGCTGCACGTCCCGCAAATAAGGGATCTGCTTGAGCTTCCCGATCACCTTGTCCGCATACTCCTCGTTGATCTTTTTGTTCTTACCGCTCAGCTTAATCTCGATAGGCGTAGGTGCACCCTGGCTCAGGATCTTGTCGGTGAGCTCTATGGGCTCGAAGGAAACCTTCATCCAGGGCATATCCCGCGCTACGGCATGACGGAACCGCTCCTTGAGATCATCCATATTTACCTTGAAATCTTCTTTCAGACTGGCCTGCAGCACACTTTCCTGCGGGCCCGCCATGAACAGGTAAATGGGGTCCGTAGAATACTGTTGGTTATGCATCCCCACAATCGCGGAAGTCACGGCGACATTGTCATGCCCCACCAACGTATCGAGGATCTTCAGGGTCCGGAGCATATACTCTTCCGACCGCTCCATCCGCGTGCCGTCGGGAGCCCGGAGACGCACCTGGAACTGACCGGCATTCGACTTGGGCAATACGTCACGGCCGATATGACTCAACATCAGCCAGGCACCCACAAGGCCGATAAGGATATAGGCAATGGTAATGGGTATTCGAAAAGGCATCAACCTGTCCGTGAACCGCAGGAACCGTTTCCGGAACTTGTCGAACCGCGTCTCCTTACCGTCTTCACCCGTACCATGTTCGAGGAGCTTTTCCTTTTCCTGCGCCATATGGGCCATGCTTTCGGCCGTAAGCCCCGACGCCTTGAATTCCTCCTCATCGGATGCATAATTCGTTTTCTCCCCTTTCTTATGATGCCCCTTCATGAGCCAGTTCGCCATCACCGGTACGAAGGTCTGCGCCATCAAATACGACGTGATCATCGAAAAGGCGATCGCCAGCGACAAGGGCAGGAAAAGTCCGCCGGGAATGCCGGTCATTGTAAAGGCCGGCGCAAACACCGCCAGGATACAGAAAAGGATCAGCAGTTTCGAGAAGGCGATCTCCCGGCAGGCATCCCAAATGGCCAGCGACTTTGGTTTTCCCATCGACAGATGCTGGTGGATATTCTCGATGGTTACCGTCGACTCGTCCACCAGGATACCTACCGCCAATGACAAGCCGCTAAGGGTCATGATATTGATCGTCTGATGGAATAAGTTGAGGAAGAGCACCCCGGAGATTACGCAAATGGGAATCGTGATGATCACGATGGTAGCCCCCCGCAAGTCACCAAGGAACAGCAAGACCATTAAGCCGGTGAGCACGGCGCCGATAGCGCCTTCCGAAAGCAGGTTCTTCACGGCGTTGATCACATATTGCGACTGGTCGAACTCATAGGATAGTTTGACATCCTCGGGCAGCTGCGCCTGAAAACGCGGGAGCGCCTTTTTTAGATTTTGTACGACCTCCCAGGTGGAAGCCGCCGCCGCCTTGGTGATCGGCAGATACACCGAACGTTTCCCATTCACCAAAGCATACCCGGCAACGATATCACTCCCATCTTCCACCGTCGCCACATCCCGGACATAGAGGTTTTGCACCGTACCGGGAAAAAGGGGGATGTCCCCCAGATCCCCGACCTCCTTAACGATGGTATTGCTCGGTGTAAAATAGTTCAGATCCCCAATGCGCACATTACCTGCCGGCGTCGGCTGGTTGTTCTCCCGTAATGCCGCCACCAGCTGATCCGGCGTAATATTATGCTCCCGCATCAGCTCGGGATTCGCCTTGATGACGATGGTCCGCGGCGTACCGCCAAAAGGTGCGGGCGACACCAAGCCCGGCACGCTGGTGAACTGGGAGCGCACATAGATATTGGCCATATCCTGCAGCTCATTGTTACTTCGGATCGGACTGCTGAGCACCAGCTGCCCGACCGGCAGCGTGCTCGCGTCGAAACGCAAAATAAACGGCGGCTGCGATCCCTGGGGAAACGCGGCCTGCGCCCGCTGGATATACCCCGTTACCTCCGATTCGGCCTGAGCCATATTGGTCCCTTCGTAAAAGGTCAGCTTGAGCAGGGTCAACCCCTGGATATTCCTCGACTCGATGCTCTTGACGCCGCCGACATACAGCAGGAGGTTCACATACTGCCGGCCGAAAAACGTCTCCATCTGGTCGGGGGTGAAACCGCCATAGGGGTGAGAGATATAGATCACCGGCAGATCCAGGGCGGGAAAGATGTCGATCTTGATGCTGCGGACGGCGCTGATACCAAAAAACAACAAGCCTGCCACCAATACTAAGATGGTGATAGGTTTCCGAAGTGCGGTTCTGATTAATCCCATGGTCGCAACTATTCAATTAAAATTCGTTAATAAACAATCCAAAGTCACCCGTCGAAGCGGACTTGTACAGCAACGCCTGCCAGACATTCGTATCGATCACGTCCCGTTGCGTCTCCGCCTGATTGAGGATGAATGCCGCCGTAGTCACGTCGACGATGGTCGCCAACCCATTCTTGTACAAGGTCTCCTTTTGAAGATAGGCATCCGACGCTGCCTTTACCTGGATCGGTGCTTCCCTGTGATTAGCCAGGGCGTTTCTGATCCTGCTCTCTGCCAGCACCGTTTGTGCCTGCAGTTCCTGGCTGATCAATCCATATTCTTCCTGTAATCCCGCCGAGGTCCACTTTTGCGCGGCTACCTGCTCGTGTATCCGGAACGGACTGGTAAAATCCCAGAAGACCCCCACGCCCACCAGGTAATTGGCCGTATTGAAACCGACCCCCTTGAGATAATTTTGCGTATAGGCATCGGTGTTACCAGCGCCATAGCTGGGGTAGAAACCCGTCCCCCTGTCCTGCACGACACCGAATAACGAGAACACCGGATACTGCTGCGTGCGGAGAAACTTCGCCTGCTCATTGCTCACGTCGATACGCTTCTGGAAATAACGCAACAGCGGATGGTTCTTGAGGGGTTGCGACGATGCGCTATCGAGCGACAGCGGCACCCTCGACACGAATCCCGTATCCAGCGCAAAATTATTGGAGTCCGGCGCCGTGACCTGCATGAGCTGTGCCAGGTCGTTGGCCTGTTCCTGTTCGTTCTCGATGGCATTGGTCAGTGCGATCCGCGCACTCGAGACCTCCGCATTGGCGAGCGATGAGTCGACACCCGGATTCAACCCGCTCTTGGCGCGCGCCGTGGCCACCGTCTGGAAAGCGACCGCACGGTCGAGGTTCTTTTGCTGCGAGACCATGAGCTTCTGCGCGGCGATCAGGTTGAGATAAGCCGCCGACACCCGGACGCTTTGTTCGAAACGCTCCTGATCGAGATCACTGAGATCCTGGTCCAGCACCTGCTGCGCCACCATCGTCTTTTCCTTGTATTTCCCGAACTGAAAGAAATCCCAGTTGACATTGGTCAGGTAAAGCGCGCCAAACGCCGCATTCCAGCTCTGCGTCCCCAGCACCGGGCCCGAGGAGGAAACGCCACCGACCTTGTAAGCGGCATTGGGGCCAAAGCTGGACGCCACCGTACCATAATCTTGCGAAAGGGCGAAATTGACATCGGGCAGATACTCCCGTTTGGCTTCCTTTACACCCGCCTGAGAAGCCTTGACATAGTTGGCCTTGGCGCGGATGGTCCCATAATTGTTCATCGCATTCTGTACCGCCTGCCGTATCGTCAATACCTGAGCACCCGCCTGTCCGGCCCACACGGAGAGTAGGAGCCCCCCGAAAAGGCCGATAAATAGCTGTTTTGCCATATTTATAATGACCTGTTTTTGGAACGGCCACCGGCCGCATCCACTTGTAAAGGGAGCGAAAGATTTTGAAGCAATTTTGAAGCCGGCAGCTTAGGGAGAAACGACACCGCCAGCATATGCAGCCCGGAATTGTAATGATATTCTATATCGAAATGACTTAACTCGCAGATCTGACGAACTATCGCGAGCCCGATGCCGATGGAATCGCTGCCCGAATTGCCCTTTCTGAAGCGCTCGAAAAGCTCCTTCGTGGGAATGCCCGGCTCCCGGCCGGTATTGACGATCACCAACCCCTCATGGGTAAGCTCTACCCGGATAAGCCCTTTTGCCGCCCCTTGCGGCACATTGTTGTGCCGGATCGCGTTGCTGATCAGATTCGTCAACAATAGATCCGCCAGCGATTGATGCATGGGGATGTAGACACCTTTCTCGATATGCACCCGGAGATCAATCGATTTCATCTGGATCAGCTCGTCAAAGGCCGCCAGCGTCTCCCGGGCCAGGTTGCTGATACACACGGGCTCGCCCGCCTTGTATTCTTTATTCTCCAGCTTCGTCAGCAGCGTCAGCGAGCTGTGGATACGCGAGAGCCGCTCCAGCGCATTCTGCATCTCCGCGATCAAAATGGCCTGCTCGTCCCGGATATCGGATTCCATCAGCAAATCGAGCTTGCCGCGAATAATAGCCGTCGGCGTCTGCAGCTCATGGCTGGCGTTCTCGGTGAACTCCTTCAACGACTGATAATCCTTTCGGGCCGACTCGGTGAGCTGCAGGAGGAATGTATTGAGTTCCTGGAACTCCGAGGTCTTCGTCTCCGGCAACCGGATAGGCTCCTTCTGTTTGAGATCGAATCGTTGGATCGAACGCATCGTTCGTTTGAATGGCGCGAGGATGTATTTGGAGATAAGCCCGCCGGATACGATCACCAGTACCAGCAACACCAGCAGGATCCATTTGAATGAGTCCACCACACCGGGTAACAGCTGATAAAAGGAAGGGATAAAAGAATAGGTCGTGATCCGGTAATGCGCCGTGCCGATGGTGTAAAAGGAGGTGACCATCAGCTTGTACTCGTCGGTCTGGAATTCGGGATTCCATGCCAGCCCCCGCGTATAAAAAGAGGCGTTCCCCTTCGGTATGGAATCGGCCGGCAGCAGTGTAACCGTGGCCCGCTTACGCGTCGGATGGCCGGTATAGTCGCCGCCATCCCTGATCTGCAGGGCAATAATATCATTGAGCCGCTGGTGCCGGGCCACTTCTACCTCGCCCAGTTTCCACTGGATCTCATAATACACGATGGCGCCGCCGATCAGCAGGACCACCAGCATAATGGCGAAATACCACAACGTGAATTTTGTCGTCAGCCTCATCCGTTAGCACCCAGGTGGGAGTTAAATTTATATCCCAGCCCATAAACGGTGGAGATGTAATCCATCCCGCCCGCATAACTGATCTTCCGGCGTAAATTCTTTACGTGCTGGTATACAAAATCGAAATTAGCCAAATTATCGGTGTAATCCCCCCATAAATGCGCGGCGATGCTCTGGCGCGAGAGCACCCGGTTCTTGTTGACGATAAAGTACAGGAGCAGATCGAATTCCTTCGGAGTCGTATCGAGCAGGGTATCCCCCACCCTTACTTCAAATGTATCCGTGTTCAGACTGATCTCATTGAATTCCACGATACGCGCTCCGCCCAGGTTCTTCCGCCGGTAGATGGCCCTGATACGCGCATGCAGCTCGGCGAGATGGAACGGCTTGGTGATATAGTCGTCCGCCCCTTTCTCCAACCCGATGATCTTGTCATCGAGGGCATTCCGGGCGGAGATGATCAGCACATTGGTGTCCTTGTATTCGGCCCGGATATAGTTCAGCAGGCTGATCCCGTTCCCATCCGGCAGCCCGATGTCCAGCAGGATACAGTCGTATTGGAATAAGGTGATCTTTTCCTTTGCCTGCTCCAGCGTTTCGCAGGACTCACAGATATAGCCCTCACGTCCCAGGTAATCCCGGATATTGCGCGCCAGCTCCTGGTTATCTTCGACGATCAGCACCTTCATATCCTTGCAATGTTCAACATTAATTTTGAAGCAAACTTGAAGCCCTGGACCCAGCGCTTCGGCGGTTTACCGGTATCCCTGCGCCTGCAAGTGGAACAGCTCGGCATACTTCCCGCCTTGCTCCAACAGCTCTTCATGACTGCCGACCTCCTTCATTTCGCCCTTTTCGAGCACCAGTATCCTGTCCGCCATCCGCACCGTGGAGAACCGGTGTGAGATCAGCACCGCCATCCGCCCGCGCGTCAGATCGGCAAACCGCTGAAAGACCTCGTATTCCGCCCGTGCATCCAGCGCAGCCGTGGGCTCGTCGAGGATCAGCAGCTGCGCATCCCGCATATACGCCCGCGCCAGGGCGACCTTCTGCCATTCTCCGCCAGAGAGCTCCACGCCATTCCGAAAACGCCGTCCCAGCGACTGGTCATAACGGCCCGGCAGCCGCTCCGTCACATGATCCGCGAGACTCCGCTGCGCGGACGATTCGATGAGCTCCCGGTCGTTCTGTTTCTCGATATTGCCTACAGCGATATTCTGCGCAACCGTCATCTGATATCTTAAATAGTCCTGAAAGATCACGCCCACCTCCCGGCGAAGATCATCGGGATCGTACTGCCGCAGGTCGACCCCATCCAGCAGGATCCGTCCCTCCGTGGGATCATAGAGCCGCGTGAGCAGTTTGATGAGCGTAGTCTTGCCCGCGCCGTTCTCGCCTACCAGCGCCAGCCGCTCGCCCGGTCGCAACGTGAAGTTCAGGTGCCGGTTGGCCCAACGCTCGGAGTCGTGATAACGGAATCCTACGTCCTCGAACCGGAAGCCTTCCTTTATAGGACGCGGGAAAGGCCGTGGATGGACCAATCGCACGATCCGTGGCTTGATCTCGAAGAACTCGAAAAGGTCTTGCAAAAAGATGGCGCCCTGCGAGACGCTCGTGAATCGCGTCAGGATGCCTTCCAGCAAACTACGCAGCTGCCGGAAAGAACCCGCCAGAAACGTCAGATCGCCGATCGACAGACGGCCCTGAACGGCCCGGATGATGATCACGACATAGGCGCTATAATACCCTGCACTGCCTAACAAGGAGAAAAAGGTCCCCCAGGCGGAACGCCTGATGGCCAGCGCACGGCCGTCGTTATAAAATTTATCCGACAATTCACGGAACCGGCCGATCAAAAAACCACTCAGATCGAAAAGCTTGACCTCTTTGGCGGTTTCATCGCTTGCACCCAGGTATCGCAGATAGTCCAGTTCCCGCCGTTCCGCCGTCTGCGCCCGCGTGAGTGCATAACTGCGGTCGTTGAAATACGACTCGCCCAAAAAGGCCGGCACTACCGCTACCAGCAACAGCAGGATCAGCCAGGGATTGAAGGCCATGAGCCCCACCGCGAGAAAACCCATGCTGATGAGGTCCTGCACCTGTCCAAGGACCTGGGACAGCAGCACCGTCCGGCCATTGGTCTGTTGACGCGCCCGTTCCAGCTTGTCGTAAAAATTGGTGTCTTCGAATTGATCCAGATCCAGCCCGGCCGCATGCTCCATGATCCGGATGGAGGTATAGTTGGCAAATCGTTCTCCCAACAAAGAATCGATGAGCGTGATCGCCCGCATCAGCCCATCCGACAACAACGCCAATGCAAACTCCGCAGCCACCAACTGCCAAAGAAAATGCATGCCGTCCTGCGAGCCCAGACCGAAAAGACCGTGCCGGACGGCTCCATGCCCGCCGCGGGTCAGCAGTACCACCTGGTCGATGATCAGTTTTCCGATATACAAAACGGATACGGGGATAGCGCTCCGGGTGAGCCGTAGCACGGCATCCAGGGCCATAAAACGGGGGCTGGTCTGCCATACAAGGGCAAAAAAACGCGGCAGGTCGCGTAAGGCATTGAGCCGCTGTCGCCAGGTAAGCGGGGCATCAGATAGCGGGGTTTGGGCATTCTTCATTAGACAAAATAACAAAATTGCACCCACCTGGTTCGAATCACTCACGGCCAATAAACCCTTCACTAACAAATTAATTACCGATGTAACCGATTACAATTCTGACCAAAATGGGTTATATTCGGCTAAATAGCGACTTGACATATGCAAAAACTGCTACTGCCGGTACTTCTGGTCTGCCTGATCGCGGGTAATGATTCCTGCCATACTCCGACGGCCGGGGATGCAAAGAACAGCTTTCCCTTTATGGATCCGGACCTGCCCATCGACCAGCGCGTGGACGACCTCGTCGGCCGAATGACCCTCGACGAAAAGATCGGCCAGATGATGAACGCGGCCCCAGCCATCCCCCGTCTGGGGATTCCCGAGTACAACTGGTGGAACGAATGTCTGCACGGCGTGGCCAGGGCCGGCCTGGCGACCGTTTTCCCGCAGGCCATCGGGATGGCCGCCGCCTGGGACCAGGACCAGCAGCTACGCATCGCGGATGCCATCTCCGACGAAGCCCGCGCCAAACACCACGACTTCGTTCGCAAAGGCCAACGCCTGATCTACGAGGGCCTTACGTTCTGGTCTCCCAATGTCAATATCTTCCGCGATCCGCGCTGGGGCCGTGGCCAGGAGACTTATGGAGAAGATCCTTATCTCACCGGCCGCCTCGCCGTCCAGTTCGTAAAAGGGTTGCAGGGCGACGATCCGAAATATTTCAAGACTATCGCCACCGTAAAACATTTTGCCGTCCACAGCGGCCCGGAGCCCGAACGACACTTTTTCGATGCCCGGACCGACGAGCGCGATTTTCGTGAGACCTATCTGCCGCAATTCGAGATGGCTGTGAAAGAGGGAAAAGCGTATTCGGTGATGTGCGCCTATAACCGGTTCCGCGGTGAACCCTGCTGCAGCAGCAATGAATTGCTGACGACTATCCTGCGAAAAGAATGGGGTTTCCCGGGTTATGTCGTGTCCGATTGCGGCGCCATCGACGACATCTATCAACACCATAAGGTCGTCGCCACACCGGAGGAGGCCGGCGCCCTCGCCGTAAAAGCCGGTTGTGATCTCGAATGCGCCACGACCTACACCCATCTCAAAGAGGCCGTTCAGAAGAACCTCATTACGGAAAAAGAGCTCGACATCGCCGTAAAACGTCTTTTCACCGCCCGCTTTCGATTGGGTATGTTCGATCCACCGGAGCGAGTGAAATACGCTTCCATCCCCTACTCCGTCGTGGACAGCAAGGAACACCGCGACCTGGCGTTGAAAGCGGCCCGTGAATCCATCGTGCTGCTAAAGAACGAGCACAATATGTTGCCGCTGAAAAAAGACATCGGCACAGTCGCTGTCATCGGTCCTAACGCCGACGACGCATCGATGTTATTGGGAAATTACAACGGCCTGCCCTCCAAAGCCTATACTCCGCTCGAAAGCATCCGTGATTACCTGGGGACGGCACATGTCCGCTACGCAAAGGGTTGCGAGCTGGCCGAAGGGCTTCCCACCTTCGAACGCATTCCCGCGGCGCGGCTTTCCCATGAAGGTCACCCGGGTCTGCAAACCGACTATTATTCGAACAAGGAACGCAGCGGCAGCATTTTTTTCTCCGCGGTCGACACGGTGCTCGATGCCAATTGGGGCGATGGGGCGCCGCGAAAAGATATGAATGAAGACGATTTCGGCGTACGCTGGCAAGGCGAGATCGTTCCGGATCATTCCGGCACCTACCAGCTCGGCATTATCACGACCTGCAAGGTAAACCTCTATTTAAATGACAGCCTCCTCGCCAATACCAGCTATCATTTCCGGGACGAATTCAACGATCCGCGGCTGCGACATTCGAACCCGCTGACGCTCGAAGCAGGAAAAAAATACCGTTTGCGTGTAGAAGCCGGGGAATCCTATGGCGACGCCCGCGTGCAGCTCGTGTGGTCCCGGCAGCAGCCGGATCGCAACGACGCTCTTTTAAAGGAAGCCCTCGCCGCGGCCCGCGAGTCGGATGCCATCGTACTTTGCATGGGCCTTTCGGCGCGGCTCGAAGGCGAAGAGATGGATGTGAATATCTCCGGTTTCAAAGGCGGCGACCGGACTACTATGGATCTCCCTGCCGTACAGGAAGATCTGATCCACCGCATCGCTGCCCTCGGTAAACCGGTAGTGCTCATCCTGCTCAATGGCAGCGCCCTCTCGGTGAACTGGGAGGACCAGCACCTGCCCGCCATCCTCGAAGCCTGGTATCCCGGTGAAGCGGCAGGACCAGCCATCGCCGGGGTCCTTTTTGGCGACTACAACCCGGCAGGTCGTCTGCCTGTGACCTTTTACCGGTCGCTGAAGGATCTGCCTGATTTTGGCGACTATGCCATGGCCGGAAGAACCTATCGCTATTTCAAAGGCAAGGTCCTCTATCCCTTTGGCTATGGCCTCAGCTATACTACGTTTAAATACGCCAATCTACAAGTCGAGCAACCGCCGCATACCGGGGATTCCGTGCACCTCGCCGTTACCGTAACCAACACGGGCGCCCGCGAGGGCGACGAGGTCGCCGAACTATACGTCGCTGCCAGAAAGGCCATCGTTCCCGTACCCATCCGCTCACTTTGGGGGTTCCAGCGTATTCACCTGCAACCGGGCCAGAATCGGACCCTGCACTTCGTCATCAGCCCGCAGGCGTTTACCGTCATCGACGACGCCATGCGACGGGTCTCCCTCTCCGGCGATTTTGACCTTTCCGTAGGCGGAGGCCAGCCCGGCATGTCTCGCCAGGCGACATCTAATACCACTACCACCACCATTCATCTTTAATGCTATGTTTCGCCATCTGCTGCTCTTCCTCGCCGCTGTCCTCACGCTCTCTGCCGCCCGGCCCGTCGCAACATCGACCAACCTACCGCCCGCCACCAGGCCCGTAGCGCAGCAATCCGACACCCTCACCGCCGGCGTCTTCCCGCCCAACCCTACCGTGCTCAAAGGCGCGACCCGTGATCTGGCCGATCTGGATGTCCGGCTGGTGACCCTAAAACCCGGTGAACTGTATGCCCCGGAGGAAGATGTCGATAGCCTCGGGCATCTGCTGATCGTCAAAGACGGCACGATCGTCGTCTCCAACAACCCTATAAAAACACTCGGGCCTGGCGGCGTCGGACTTTATTCCGCATTCATGTTGCTTGTTTCCAACCAAACCACGTCCAAAGCGAGCTTTTATCTTTTTACGTTCGAGTCCCGCGCAGGCACCGATCGTAGAAGGGCCATGGACCCCGATCCCTTTTTCTTCCGCGACTGGCCCGAGCTCGTCATGAAGCCCACGCCCAAAGGCGAGAGCCGCGCCATCTTCAGTCAGCCCACGATGTCGTTAAAAAACATCAACATGCACGCCACCACCCTCAACCCCGGCGAGATGAGCCATCCCCAACACATGCACCGTGCAGAAGAGATACTCCTGATAAGAAGTGGCAACGTACGTATGCATATCGGCAACGACTACATTCCCGCGAAAGGCGGCGACCTCGTCTTCCTGCCCTCCGGTGTACCCCATAATCTGGAAAACGGCAACACCGGCCGCACTGAATACTTCGCGCTTCAGTGGGAGCAGTAAAATATTCCGACCAATTAGGCGTTTTCCACCTATGAAAACCATTATTATCCTGTGTCTAACCTGTTGCTCCATCACGTGCTTTTCACAAAAGCACGATCATCCCGAATCCAATAAATGGCTGATAGACTCATCCCTTTATCTAAGCGATTCCACTGCGGTGTCGAACCTTGTTTTTAGTGGCGACAAGGCCGAGATCGCATTTTTGGATGAGAATGGAAACGTCTCCAGCGAGCTTTCCGTCCCGGGCCGTGTCCTGGGTCTGTCTAAATGGAAAGGAAATGTAGTAGCCTTTTATGCCGACCAATGGGATACCTGGAAGGTGATCAAAAATGTCCATGCCTTGCTCATCGATGTCAAAACCAGGACCATCCGGCAAGACCAACCCCTGTTTACTAACCCGGGAAAATATTTCATTATCTGTCAGGTTAGGAATGATGATCAGGGCAATTTCGGCTGTTTCCTGATCCGCACCACATTCCTGGAACGAGCTGATAATTCTAACAGGCCGAAGGTCCATGGACTCATCAACGGAACTTCCGCCCTGACGGCAATGTACTTGTCAGATGATTTCCATCCCGTCTCCCGGTCGTTGACAACGGCCTTGATCAGAACCGTCTTTTTTGGCAGCTATGTCAACCGTAAGGGAGAACTGGCTATCCTCTCCTATTGGAATAACCAGATCGTCGCGGAAAAATTCGGAACCGACGGGCAACTGCAAAAAAAGGCAACGGTCTCCTTTACTTCACCTGACCCGTGGGGGACCGATGAAAACCTTTGGGCCCGCGGCGCCTTCAGGCCGGGAAGCGACAATATCATGGCATTTTCCGTTTATATGGGTGTGTTCGTCGTCGATTTCGGTTCAGAAAGGGCGTGGGCATTAGAGACACCCGCAGCCAACGATAAAGATTATAACGATCGCATCAACCGGGACCCCGAAGCAAAAAAGACCCACTACTTCAAATATGCGGGTAGTTTCAAGCCGGACTGCCTGTTTTTCAATGGCGATACCCTGATCTACAGCAAAGAGATCCAGTATTGGCAAACGGAGACCAACAACACCACCAGATGGATGGGCGCGGGAACAATGGTAACCGTATACGATGGCAAATTTCAATGGCTCCACAATTTTTATCTTGACAGGTATTTCGAAGCTTTTCTCGACGGCGGATATCGTTGGTCATATAAGGTGCAAAATGGTAAGCTGCTCGCATACGGCAACGCCGTCACCAAACCGGCGCACTATGAAAACATCTGCTATATCGCAGACCTGCATACTTTTACCTTGGGACAAAAGACCATGGACTGGGGTGATGTGAGTCACCAAAATTGCAGCGAGCCCTCGAGTGTTCTCTGGTTTCGCGACAATCTGTTGAAAAATCCATCGATGGGCTTAGGTTTTTTTGGACATCACATTGAAAGCTGCCTCGTAAAAATAGCATTTCCGTAAACGGCGTATCTTTGTACGTCGCCATGAAGCCCAAATTATTAAAAGTCCCCCGGACCCCGGCCCAGTCGTTCAGCGTACGGGAAGACCGGGATCCATTCATCAATAACCGCTGGCACTATCATGTCGAGGTGGAGCTCATCATCTTCCACCAGGGCAGCGGTACCCAATTCGTGGGCGACCATATCAAACGCTTCCAACCCGGCGATATCATCCTCGTGGGCAGTAACCTACCCCACTACTGGCGATACGACGACGTCTATTTCAACGAGGATGGCAGCCGGCCCGTTCACTCCACCGTGATCCATTTCTCCGAGAACTTCTGGGGCGACGCCTTTCTCGACCTCCCCGAGACAAAACCCATCCGTCACCTGCTGGAAAAAGCGCGCCGGGGCATCCTGGTTAGCGCGCGCGAGGAAGAAAAGATGCCGGAGCTCCTTCGTCATATCCAGTCCGCGGAAGGGGTGGGCCGCATCATCGCTCTCATCGAATGCCTCTCGGCCTTCGCCGCCTCACCACATCTGCAGCTCCTCTCCTCCATAGGCTTCCGCCCTGATTTCTCCGAAGCAGAGAACGACCGGATCAACGCCATCTACGACTATACCCTCCGTCATTTTACCCATAAGGTCTATCTCGAAGAAGTGGCCGCCGTGGCCAAGCTGGTGCCCAACTCCTTTTGCCGCTATTTCAAATCCCGAACCGGCAAGACCTATACCCAGTTCCTCACCGAGCTCCGCATCGGCCATGCGTGCAAACTGCTGCTCGACAACCGCATCAGCATCAAACAACTGTGCTACGAAAGCGGCTTCAACAATTTCACCTGCTTTCACAAAAATTTCAAAAGCATCACCGGCAAGACACCCCAGCTCTACCAACGCGAGCATGGGATCAGTTAATCAACTTGAAACTACGCCCGTTTCTTATATTTGCTATAGCGAACCTGTGGTTCGCCGAATCAATTAAAATTAATCGCATGCCCACCGAAATAAAATGCCCCAATTGCGGCCATCAATTTCCTATGGAGGAAGCCATGGCGGAAGAATACAAAAAGGACCTGCGCGACCAGATGCAAAAGTTCATCCGCGAGAAGGAAGCGGCATTCGTAAGTAGAGAAAAAGAGCTCCAGCAACAACAGCAACAACAGGAAGCGGCCCTGCGCAAATCGATCAGCAACGATTTCGAGCACCGCCTTCGTCTCCTGCAGGACGCTCAAAAAGACAGCGAAGAAAAGCTGAGAACCGCCCGGCAAAAAGAACTCGAATACCTCAAGAAAGAACAGGACCTCAAGAACAAAGAGGCCGAGCTCGAGCTCTCCGTCCAAAAGCTCCTCCAGCAGGAAAGAGGCAAGCTCGCCGAAGAGATCCGTCATCTCGAAGAACAAAAGATCGCCGCCCGCGAGACCGCGCATCAAATGAAATACAAAGAGCTCGAAAAACAGCTCGAAGATCAAAAACGTCTCGCCGCCGACGCCGAAAAAAGCCTTGAAGAATTGAAGAGGAAAGCCGAGCAAGGCTCTATGCAGCTTCAGGGCGAAGTACAGGAGCTGGCCCTCGAAGAACTGTTACGCAATAACTTTCCCTTCGACGAGATCAGCGAAGTAGGCAAAGGGATCCGCGGTGCGGATTGCATCCAGCTTGTGCGGAACAACTTCGGCCAGGAATGCGGCAAGATCATCTACGAAAGCAAACGTACCGCCGTCTTTTCACACGACTGGATCGAAAAGCTCAAAGCCGATATGCGCAGCCAGGGCGCGCACATCGCCGTGATCGTCACACAGGCGATGCCCAAGGACATGCCTTGTTTCGGCGAACGCAACGGCGTCTGGATCTGCTCGTTCAGCGAGGTCAAAGCGCTGGCCTATGTCCTGAGAGACGGCATCATCCGCATCTTCAACGCCAATCGATCGCAGGAGAACAAAGGAGATAAGATGCAGCTCCTGTATAGCTATCTCACCAGCTCCGAATTCAGCGAACAATGGAAGGCCATCCGCGAGGGATTCCTGGCGATGAAACAATCCATCCAAAAAGAAAGGGACACCATGGAGCGGCTCTGGAAAGCGCGGGAAAAACAGCTGGAGAAAGTCCTGCTCAATGCGGCCCATGTCCGCGGCTCGATCGAAGGCATCGCCGGCAAGGATGCGATCGAGGTGTCCCTGCTGGAAGACGAGGACGACCTGCCCGACGAGTGAACCCGGCGGCGGCTCACGTCAGCAACCATGCCAGCGTCAGCAACTGCTCCTCGAAGATCCGCCCCTCCACGGTGAGATGCACACGCTGGCTCTTCTCGAATACGAACGGCAACTTGATCCAGTCACCGTCCAGGTTGATGCTCCCCTCGAGCTTTATGTGTTTCTTGAAGTCGAGCCCTCCCCGGCCATGCCATTTGAAGATCGCCTCCTTGGCATTCCAGATCAACGTGAGGAATTCCTGGAAGACCCGCCCCCGCAGGCCCCATTGCTCCAGGAAAAGCGCATAGTCCTCATTGAAGAACTGTGCCTCCTCTTCGTCGAGGAATTTCGGGACCAGGGTTTCGATCCGCGCCGAGATCAGCTCGATATCGATCCCTACCTTGCTGTTAGTGCTCACGATGGCAGCGGCATAGTTGCCACAATGGGAAATGGAGAAATGATATTTCTCGCCGGCCAGAAAAGGCTGACGGGTATCGGCAATCCGTATCTCCTGCACAGGGAAATCCGGAAAAAGATAGGACAGCAGATAACGGCCTGCCAAATGCTGCCGGCGCTTGAACGGATGCGACACATCCCTTTTAAGAGGAACTTTTTCCAGGAAGAAGGATTCCGGCTCTTCGATAAACCAAATCCCTAACTTTGTGTCCTGGTTGATATTATGTTGATAAAACAGGGGCATCTATAAAAATATATTCGGAATTTACAAACTTAACCAAATTTCATATGATCCTATCCGATACTCGCATACTTGAGGAAATAGAAAAAGGAACGATCAAGATCACCCCCTATGACAGGAACTGTCTGGGCAGTAATTCTTATGACGTTCACCTGGGCAAATGGCTGGCGACCTACCGGGATCATATCCTGGACGCCAAAAAACACAATGAAATCGAATATTTCGAGATCCCGGAAGACGGCTTTGTGTTATATCCACATGTCTTTTACCTGGGCGTTACCCATGAATACACCGAAACCCACGCCCATGTGCCCTTCCTGGAAGGGAAATCATCCACCGGGCGTCTCGGCATCGATATCCATGCTACCGCCGGCAAAGGCGATGTAGGCTTCTGCGGCAACTGGACTCTGGAAATTTCGGTGAAACAACCCGTGAAAGTATATAAGGGTATGCCTGTAGGTCAGTTGATCTATTTCCCCGTTGACGGCGAGATTATGGTAAAATACAACCAGAAAAAGAACGCCAAATACAATGGCCAGCCGGAAAAGCCTATAGAAAGCATGATGTGGAAGAACGTGTTCTAGTCGAAATTCCAGCCATACTTGTTCTCGTACGCAATGAGCCATGCCAATACCTCGCTATAGGTCCGGATCCCCTGCGGCTGACGGTTGGCGCGCAGATAATGCCCATAGGCCATCCAGATAAAGGGTGAGATGGGATTCGTATACCGGCGTTCGAAAGCCTGCATTTCGCGGATATCCTGCCTGCACCCCGGCCGCTGCTCGGCCCTGAAGGGTTGGTACAGCGTGGAATCGCGCTGATAGAGCTCCTTGGCCGCATACATATAGATCTCGAAATCGGCCGAATATTCAAACGCGGGACTTGTCTCTCCCCATCCCCGGATCGTCAGGTAGCCCATGAGGTTGGCCTCATTCTCCTTCGCATAGCCCATCTGGTGAGCGATCTCATGACAGGCGGTGAACGGCTGGGTAAAGACAGGCACCGTCGTGTTCACCTGCGCCTCCCCGGTAAAAGGATTATAGTAGCCTAAAAATCCAATATAGTCACCCAGATAGCTGAAGAGCGAAGCCTTGATGGACGGATGGTTATAGGAAAAAAGTGGATTTAGGGTCCCGCGGCGCTGGTAAGCATCGATCGCCATGTCGAATAAAAAACGATGATGCCGGAACCGGTCCCTGTCCGTCAACCGCACACTATCCATCACGGCCAACCGGTCGCTGATACCCTGCAAAAGCCGGGTAAGCTCCTCCGTACTATAGGGACGCACGTCGAGCTGCAGCTGCTCGGCGATATCCTGCCGGTTGTAGTTCAATCCCCATAGCCCGTTGAACAGCACATAGACCAGCAAACAAAAGAAGACTGTTTTCCGCAGAGATGTCAACAAATACGCGCTATCCGCCTCGCGTTTGACCAACCGCCGGATAAACCGGACCAGCCCATACAATAGCCAGATAGCCACCCCCAGATAAAGGATATCACCCACACTAAACGGCACCCAGCCGAAGAGCACCCGCTGTGCCCGCGAGATCTGCGGATAAAGGCCATTGGAATACCATCTTTCGACCACCCGGGGAAAATAAGAGACGATTTTGATGCCTATAGCCAATACGATAAGGTAGACCCATATAACTTTCCTATAGAACGACATGCGGCTAAAAATACTCCAAAATATTACAACAACCCGTTAAATTGCAGGATATAATTGTCCTATATGAACGCGGAAAGCATGGAATTCAACAAGAACGAAGATGCCATGCGCCTGGCCCTCGCTCAGCTCAGAACCCGGTTAGAAAAGATCGCATTGGGTGGTGGCAAGGCGGCAATTGAAAAACAGCACGAAAAGAAGAAAGGCACGGCGCGTGAACGCATCCGGTACCTCGTGGATCAGGACTCTTCCTTTGTAGAACTGGGGGCGTTGGCAGGTTACGAGCTCTACCAGGACCAGGGCGGGTGTCCCGCCGGCGGTACCGTAGCCGGCATCGGTTATATCCACAACCGGCAATGCATGATCATCGCCAACGATCAAACGGTGAAGGCCGGGGCCTGGTTTCCCATTACCGGCAAAAAGAACCTGAGGCTGCAGGAGATAGCTATGGAAAATCACCTCCCCGTGATCTATATCGTGGATAGCGCCGGCGTCTTTCTGCCCATGCAGGACGAGATCTTCCCCGATAAAGAACATTTTGGCCGCATCTTCCGCAACAACGCCCGCATGAGCGCCATGGGCATCACCCAGATAGCTGCCGTCATGGGCCCTTGTGTAGCTGGAGGGGCCTATCTCCCCATTATGAGCGACGAGACCCTCATGGTCGAGGGCGCCGGTTCCATCTTCCTGGCCGGTCCCTATCTCGTAAAAGCCGCCATCGGCGAAGACATCGACGCCGAAACGCTCGGCGGAGCCGCGACGCATACGGAGATCTCCGGCATCGCCGACTATAAGTTCAAGACCGAACAGGAATGCCTCGACCAGGTCCGGAGTATCGTGTCCCGCCTGGGACACCCGCCAGGCGAAAGCATCTTCGATCGCACGACACCGGTAGCGCCGCGTCATCCCGCGGAAGAGCTCTACGGCCTGCTGCCAGCGGACGCCACCAAACCCTACGATATGGTCGAGATCATCCGCCGCATCGTGGATGATTCCATCTTCGAACAGTTCAAGGAGGATTATGGCAAGACCATCCTCTGCGGCTATGCCAGAATCGAAGGCTGGGCGGTGGGCATCGTCGCGAACCAGCGAAAGATCGTGAAATCTAAAAAGGGGGAGATGCAGATGGGCGGCGTGATCTATAACGACAGCGCGGATAAGGCCGCCCGTTTTATCATGAACTGCAACCAGAAAAAGATCCCCCTCGTCTTTCTGCAGGATGTCACCGGCTTCATGGTAGGCTCGCGAAGCGAACATGCCGGTATCATCAAGGATGGCGCCAAGATGGTCAACGCCGTCGCCAATTCCGTCGTCCCCAAGATCACCATCATCATCGGCAACTCCTACGGTGCAGGTAACTATGCGATGTGCGGCAAGGCCTACGACCCCCGTTTTATCTACGCCTGGCCAACAGCCCGCATCGCCGTCATGGGCGGCGAACAGGCCGCACGCACCCTGCTGCAGATCCAGGTCAGCGCCCGAAAGGCCAAAGGACAGGAGATCGACCCCGCGGAAGAAAAACGCCTGCTGGAAGATATCCGTCAGCGTTACGATACCCAGACCTCCCCCTACTATGCCGCCGCCCGGTTATGGGTGGACGCCATCATCGACCCCGCAGATACCCGCCGCGTCATCGCCGAAGGACTGCACGCAGCCGCCCACAACCACGATCTGCCCGATTTCAAAACCGGTGTGATACAAGTATAATCGCCGCGGCAAGAAACGGCCAATCCTTATATTTGCCGCATGAGCAACGAACTGATCATGTACACGGATGGCTCCTCCCGCGGCAATCCCGGCCCCGGCGGCTATGGCACTATTCTGTTCTGGGGTAATCAGCGCAAAGAGCTATCCGGCGGCTACCGCCGCACCACCAATAACCGCATGGAATTGATGGCCGTCATCGCCGGTCTCGAAGCCCTGAAAAAAGATGGATTGAAGATCACGGTCTATTCGGACAGCCAATATGTCGTCAAAGCCGTGGAACAAGGTTGGCTCAGGAACTGGATCGCCACTGATTTCAAAGGCGGCAAAAAGAACAAGGACCTCTGGACCCGCTTCTACGAGCTGTCAAAAAAGAACAGTGTCCGTTTTGTATGGGTACGCGGTCATGCCGACAACCCCTACAACAACCGCTGTGACGAACTAGCGACGACGGCTGCTGACGGTGGTAATTTAGCCGTAGATGCGTTCTTCGAACGCGAAAGCTAAAGCGCTCCCGCCGGCACGGCTGCCCGATAGACCACCGCATCTTCCTGCGCCTTGACCTCGAACTTCGCCTGATGAAAAGCCACGAACGCCTCTCCCCGCTTCCGGCCATAAGGCGCCACGCCCGGCTCGATAACCCCGATCTTGCCTTCGAGCACGATAAAGATCTCCACGGAATGCGCCCGGATCGTGAGGCTCTCTCCCTGCAACAGGCTTAGTTTGCTGAGTTCGAAATCCGGTGCCGGTGTATGATACACAGCGATCCTTCCCGGACCAGAATCCTCCATGATGATCCTGGGATGTGTCGCTTCGAACCGGACATGTTTCAACAGCTCGGGAACATCGACGTGCTTGGGCGTGAGACCACCGCGCAGGACATTGTCCGAGTTGGCCATGATCTCCACATTCTGCCCTTCCAGATAGGCATGCGGCAACCCCGCATCCTGGAAGATCGCCTCGCCCGGATGCAGGTTCAACAGATTAAAGAAATAAATGGAAAAGATACCCCGGTCGATCTTGCCCCCGTCATCGTACGTGACCGCCGCCCTCGCGGCCCAGAAATCCTCTTCCTCCTTGTTCAGTTGCCCTGCCTGATAGGCCGGCACGATCCGATCCACGAGCGGCTGAAGCAAACGATTGACCTCGGCCTGTGGCATCTCCATCACCGTCCGATATATCTCCTGGTATCCCTTGCGCTCGAACACCGGCGAAAGAAAGGCCAGCTCAGGCACCGATCGCAGCACTTCGAGCAGTTCCTCCTCCGGCTTGAAGCCATGTAAAAGATAGAACTCGCTAAGCGCGAGCATCAGCTCCGGCTTGTGATTGTCGTCTTTATAG
Organism: Chitinophagaceae bacterium; assembly: GCA_025934485.1. Classification (GTDB taxonomy): domain Bacteria; phylum Bacteroidota; class Bacteroidia; order Chitinophagales; family Chitinophagaceae; genus Puia. Next base: position 3,355 of record JAICXX010000058.1, on the reverse strand, counting down.
TTGCGGTTGGACGCATTCAACGCCACACCTTTTTTGTTCTCGGCCGCAAACTCCAGCTCTGCATTCCGTTTCGTGGGATGTACCTGGATACTCAGCATATCTTTTACATCCAATATTTTGAGCAGATATGGCAGACGGCCGAAACGGCCGGTAGTATACGTTCCCAATGACTCTTGCGGATGCTCACGGATATATTCGTTCAGCGAAAGCACCGAGCCATCCTCGTCCACGAGCTGCGCCGGTGCGTTGTCATGCGCGCCCATCCAATATTCTGCAAAGGGTTTATTATCCGGATTATCGAGATGTAACAGTTGCGGGATATACGAAGCACCGCCCCAGGCATAATGCTGCACCTTCCCCTGCAATTTGAAAACCTTGTGTTGTTTTTTCATGTTATACGTGTGTAGCCTACGGACCTTGTTAGGTTTCCCGTTAGGCGCAGGCAATTTAGTCAAAAAAGCAGCACAATGTCACGGCATCTCGAAATCGGCCGCACAGGCGAAGACCTGGCTGCGGACTGGCTGGTCCATCACGGCTTCGTCGTCCTCGATCGAAACTGGCGGCATGGTCGTTATGAAGTGGATTGCATCGCTGGCAAGGGCAACGTGCTGCACTTCATCGAGGTCAAAACACGCAGGTCCTCCGCCTACGGTCATCCCGAAGAAAGCGTTAGCCGCAAAAAGATCGAACATATGCTACAGGGAGCTTCAGCCTGGCTTCACAAAAGATGCGTTCGGCACGGCCGGTGGCCGTTGTACCGCCGGGTACAATACGACGTGCTGGCGATCACTCTCGCCCGGGGATTGCCGCCGGACATCACACTATTTGAAGATGTGTATCTGTAATCAATCCTTGGAAGCGGCACGGTCTGCCTTGACTTTGTCGAACACCGCCGACACCAGCCGGTAGGTAGCCGGACAATATTCTACATTCTGCTTGTACATATGCATGTAGTCGGCATTCATCTTCTTCTTGGTATGATGCGGGAAACCCGCGCAATCCCGTGGCCGCACGGCGTAGATCTGACACATGTTCGTCTCGAGGTCGAGGAACTGACAGGGCTGTTTCACATTCATCCAATCCCCCGTCTTATCCTTATATAACCACTTTTCTTTAAATTCGGCTTCCGTCATCCCCAGATGTTTGGAGATACGGCGCAGATCTTCCCGCGTATAGGTGGGGGACATCGTCTTGCAGCAATTGGCGCAGTCGAGACAATCCGTGCGCTGCCATACTTCTTTATCCGCCTCGAGAACAAAGGAAGGAAGCCCCTTGAAAGGATGCTTTTCCAACCAGCTCAGAAAACGCCGCATCCGGCGTTTGTTACGTTGTACAACTTGTTTAAAGCTCCGGAGATTGACTGTTGCCATAGCAGCAAATATAGGACCCAAGCGAATTCCGGACACATTTTTTTATCTTCGGCCCATGTGGGAACCCTACAAGAAAGGATTTAAAGCCTGGCTGCAACTGGAAAAGTCGCTGTCCGGCAATTCCGTCGAAGCCTATCTCCGGGACATCGACAAGTTCACGCAGTACCTGCAGACCGCGGGGACACTGAAAACCCCGGAAAACGTGGAGTTAAAGGACCTGCAACAGTTCCTGCGATGGATTGCGGAATTGGGCCTGAATGCCGCTTCACAGGCCCGCATCCTCTCGGGCATCCGCGCGTTCTATAAATATTGTCTCATAGAGCAGATCGTCCGCATCGACCCTACCACCCTGATGGAGTCACCAAAGCTAAAGCGGGCCCTCCCCGATGTCCTCGCTTTCGACGAGATCGAAGCGATCATCGGCCGTATCGATCTGAGTAAGCCGGAAGGCGGCCGTAATAAAGCGATCCTCGAAACCATGTACAGTTGCGGCCTTCGCGTCAGCGAGGTGGTCAACTTGCGCATCTCCTGCTTGTATCTGGAAGTAGGCTACATCCGGGTCATCGGCAAAGGCGACAAGGAAAGGCTGGTTCCTATCGGTGATTCCGCGACAAAATATATCCGCATCTATCAAAACGAGATTAGGCCGCATGTCTCGATAAAACCGGGGAACGAAGACATTCTCTTCCTTAACCGGCGGGGCAGCAGACTTACCCGTGTGATGATCTTTTTGTTCCTGAAAGACCTGGTCCGCCAGGCAGGCATCACCAAGAACATCTCCCCGCATACCTTCCGCCACTCCTTCGCCACCCACCTGGTGGAAGGCGGCGCCGACCTTCGCGCCGTCCAGGAAATGCTCGGCCACGAGAGCATCACCACCACCGAGATCTATACCCATCTCGACCGGGAATATCTTCGCGAAACCCTTCACCGCTATCATCCCGCCTTTCGCCACTGACCCACCCACCACCTTTGAAAAAAAATTGCTACTGCGGACCGGAGGTCCGCCGGCCGAAGGCCAGACGTTGGAGGACTGCGGCAGATGTGCTATTTTTTCCATAGCACATCTGCCGTATATTTGGGGTGGTTGTCCTTTCCCGGGAACATATCGACCCATGGGGCCATGGAGCCCGATGACCAGGCCTTGATCGCCGCCTACAAGTCATCTTCCGACCTCAAAGTTGTGGCGCAACTCTACCAACGCTATCTGGATCTGCTGTATGGCGTGTGCTTAAAATACCTCGGCGAGCCGGAAACCGCCAAGGATACCGTGATGGACCTCTTCGAGGAATTGGCGCAAAAACTACTCAAACACGAGGTCACACATTTTAAAGGCTGGCTCTACACCCTTGCTAAGAACCACTGCCTGATGAAGTTACGTTCCGCAGGCAAAGCCAGGGTCCAGTCCTTCGATCCCGAGCATATGCAAACGGCCGACGATTTGCATCTGAAGGATAAGATCAACCAGGAGGAACGATTCGACCAGTTGTCGGCTTGCATCGAAGCGCTCCCCACAGACCAGCGAACCGTGATCCGCCTGTTCTATCTGGAAAACAAATGCTATAAAGAGATCGAGACCGCTACCGGTATGGAATGGAATAAAGTACGGAGCCATATCCAGAACGGCCGCAGAAATCTAAAAATATGTATGCAGCAGCAGGTCGCTACCAATGAATAACTCGGGTAAACATATCGCCCACTGGTCCAATACGGATGTGCAGAAATACCTCAACGGGGAACTGTCTGCCCGGGAGATGCATGACCTGGAGCAACAGGCACTCGACGACCCGTTCCTCGCCGACGCCCTCGAAGGACTGCAAACACAGCCCGGCGAAACCATCCGGCAGGATTTCTCCGAGCTTCGGGCCCGCCTCGAGACCCGCGTCAAGACCCGCGTCGACACCCGCGTCACGACAAAGCCCGCGGCAATCCCATGGCGCGCTATCCGCGTGGCTGCTGCCGTGATCCTCCTCGTCGGTCTCGGC